>CANGNX010000039.1 GCA_947455415.1 Opitutia bacterium
GGCGGTGGTGGGCGATATTCCGGATATGACGGATTGGACCCGACACTTCACGTCGCTCGATGCCCTAATTCGGTTAAGTGATTCTCCGGCGGCAGCGGCTTCAGCAGAACCCGTGCGTGAGAATGGCGAGAACGACCACTGATTTACTTGGCAATCAAGTCGTACTCTTCGGCACCCGTCACAGTAACTTCAGCGAATTCGCCCACGGAAAGTTTTTTGGGCACCTTGACGATACCGTCGATATCCATCGCATCACCTTGGCTGCGACCCACACCCGGGCTCTCGATGAGTACGCGAATCTTGCGACCGACGAAACGTTCCCCACGTTCTTTAGAAAGTTTTTGGAGCAGTAACATCGCTCGCTCGTAACGCTCTTGCTTTACCTCGTCGGACAGGTGGCCTTCCATTTTAGCCGCCTTCGTACCTTCTTCTTTGGAATACTTAAAGATACCGACGCGGTCAAAGCGGGTGGCTTCGAGGAATTGGAGGAGCTCGTTGAAATCGGCTTCGGCTTCACCCGGGAAGCCAACAATGAAAGTCGTACGAATCGCCATATCGGGCGCGCCGAGGCGCATCCGCTTAATGAGGTCGCGAATGTAATCACCGCTGGTCTCGCGTTGCATCGTGGTGAGCATCTTATCCGAGATGTGCTGCAGGGGGATGTCGACGTAACGGGCGACATGTCGAGACTTTGCAATGGTATCAATCAACTCATCGCTCCAATGCGCTGGGTGGGTATAGAGGAGACGAATCCAGAAATCCCCTTCAATTGTATCGAGCTCGCGAAGCAGCGAAGCCAGTGACTCACCCTTGGTTGAGTCAACCTTACTGCGCGGGTTAGGACGCTCTTCCGTCCAGCGATCCATACCGAAGTAGGTGGTGTCTTGCGAAATTAAATTAAGCTCTTTGACGCCTTCTTTGACTAATTGACGAGCCTCTTTGACGACTGATTCAACGGTGCGACTGCGATGGCGGCCGCGAATACGTGGGATAATGCAAAAGGTGCAAGGGTGGTTACAGCCTTCAGCAATTTTAATATAAGCTGAATGCTTCGGCGTGAGACGAAAACGTGGCGTATCGTAATCAGGAATGAAGGTGGTGGTTTTAGCCACAAACTCGGTGCGACCAGCCGCTCCGCCTAAAACTTTTTCGATAACGGGGACAATGTTGGTGACCTGATCGAGACCAATAAACGCATCGACTTGGGGCAACTCAACGCGGCCCTTGGCGCCTTCAACGACCGGGAGTGCACCTTGGTAACGTTGGGCCATGCAACCAGCGACGATAAGCTTTTGATCTTTGCGTCGAGCCGTCGCCTTACCATCGCTCATCTCATAGATGGCTTCGAGAGCCTCATGCTTAGACGCGTCGATAAACGAGCAAGTGTTGACAATGATAACGTCGGCTTCGGCCGGATTACCGGTCATGGTCATGCCGGCCTTGGCCAGGTGACCAATCATGATTTCGGAATCAATCAGGTTCTTGGCACAACCAAGTGAGACTAGGCCTACTTTAACGGACATGGCATCACAAAGAGCAGACTTTACCGAGAATGCAACCTTGCAGGAGGCTTTGCCTTAGAGCTTCAACCACGCTTTAGCAGGAATCGCTTCGGGTCTAGCCTGCGATGTGAGCCCGTAATCGCTGAGGTTCGCCAGCCAGTTTGCCACATCGGCGGCTCCTGGAAAAAGTTTCTTGGCGGACGAGCCGACTTGTTTGCGGCGTTGCGTAAAAAGGGCACGTGCGACTTCGCGGGCGCGCGGACTGAAGCGCCGGGCATCAGCACGACGTTTTAAAACAAGCAAACAGGAATCCACTTTCGGAGGTGGATTAAAGGACTGACTGGGCACGGGGTGGATACGGATTTTTTCAAAAGCTAAATCCACTTGGGCGGTAACGGCTGACCAATGTTTCGTGCCCACATCAGCGGTGAGTCGCTCCGCGGCTTCGCGTTGCAACATCAATACCATCAGCGATGGATGTGGCCCCGCACAAATAGCGTCCATCCACGGGGTGGAGATAGCGTAGGGCAAGTTAGCGATAACCTTGAACGAACCTTCGGCCGGATTTTTTAAATCGGCCAACGGTAGATCGACAGCGTCACCCTCGGTGAGAAAAAAGGTTTGAGGCCAGCGGGGTAAAAGTGACTCGCGCAGGTGATGCACCATGGTGCGATCAGCTTCGACCGCGTGAAGGTGAACGCCGGCACCGAGGAGGGTGCGACTTAAGGTGCCTAGGCCGGGTCCGATCTCGAGCACAGTGTCACCGGCTTTCACCTCACCGAGTTCGAGTGATTTGCGGACGATATTACCATCGACTAGGAAGTTTTGCCCCAACCACTTGCGGGGCATGTGCGAAAGCCGCGCCAAGAGGTCGCGCGTTTCTGACTGGGAGAGCGGGCCGTCGTTCATGCGCCGCGAAAGGAATCAAGCAGGGCACGGGGGTCGGCGGCTCGCATGAGGGATTCACCAACCAATAAAGCGTGGGCACCCGCAGCACGCATCCGGGCGGCATCTTCGGCGGTCTTAATGCCACTTTCAGCGACCTTTAGAATGTGCTTAGGCATTTGCGGAATGACCCGTTCGGCAAAGGACAAATCAATTTGGAAGGTTGAAAGGTTACGATTGTTGACGCCGACCATGTCCGGATTGTGCGTGAGGGCGCGTTCAAGTTCCGCCTCATCGTGGACTTCAAAAAGTGTATCAAGTCCAGCCACCTTGGCGGCATGATGAATGGGTCGGATTTCTTCATCGGATAATCCACGCACAATAATCAAAATACAACGGGCACCGGCTTGTGCAGCTTCGAGGACTTGATACGGGTGTACCATGAAATCTTTGCGAATGCAGGGCAGGGGCTTGGGACGAAGGGATTGATCTTTGACGACATCGATGAGGTCTTGGAGTTGTCCCTTAAAGTATTGGCTCTCGGTAAGAACGGATAGGCAGTCGGCACCCGCATCGGCGTAGAGTCGTGCCTGCTCGACCGCGTTGACGTCGGCCTTGATAGTACCCACGCTGGGAGAAGCGCGTTTAACTTCCGCAATGACGGTGAGACGGCCTGGGGTATTGAGTGACTGACGGAACCCTGGGTGTTTAAGGCGGGTCGAAAAGGTGGCTAATTCTGCATCCGTAACGGGACGGGCGTAGGGGGCAATTTCCCTGCGCTTGGCGTCCATGATTTCCTGTAACTTGTCCACAGCTGGAAGGAAACAAACCGTGGGCATCTGGCAATCGTTTTGACTCTCGGCGGGGAAGCGACTCCATCGTGGTATGTCTGGAATCGAACAATTACTCACCACTACAGCTCGATTGCGGGCGCCCGATGGTTGCCCCTGGGATCGCGATCAAACGCATCAATCCATCTGCGACTGCCTAGTCGAAGAAGTGGCTGAGGTACTTCAGGCAATCGACCGCAAGGACATGGCCAACTTGCGCGAGGAGTTGGGTGATTTGCTCTTTCACGTCGCCATGCATGCCCAAATGGCCTCGGAGGCGGGACAATTTAATTTTGATGACGTGGCACGTGAGGTGAATGAAAAGATGGTGCGACGCCATCCTCACGTTTTTGGCACGGGAGATAAACTTGGTAATGCCGAAGCGGTCGTGCAGCAGTGGGAAGAGATTAAATTAAAAGAAAAAGGCGCAGTTAAGCCTTCCTTGTTCAAGGAGCTGCCACCCGCACTGAATTCGATTTTGCTCGCCCGAGAAATTTGGAAACAGGTTCAAAAGAAAGCGATAAATATTGGTTCAGCAGTAGATCGCGGCGCGGTGGCGACCAAGGCCACAGGTTTAACGGAAGCCCAAGCGGGGAAGCAGTTATTTGAACTTATTGCAGCGTGTCGTGATGCGGGAATTGATCCTGACTCGGCACTACGTCGGTTTGTCGACGGTGTGAAAGTTGCGGCCGAGAGCCAGCAACCTCAGAAGTAAGATGGCTAAACCCGCTCAGCCTATTGTGATGCAAGTGGCTGGCCGTCCGGTTGAGATTTGGCCCAGGGTATCCGCTCGCACCAATCGGGTACGCTTGGCGGTTAAGCCGGGGCCAAGGATTGAATTATCTTATCCCGAGCACACTCCTCCGTCGGTGGCGTTGAATTTCCTGAAGCAGCACACCGACTGGTTGGAAAAAGTAATGGCCAAAACGCGTACGGTGCAGCCCTCACTCTTACAACACTTTGAACAGTTTCCTTGGGCGACACTCAATGACCGGATTGTGGCTATCTCAATGACTTCATCCACACGGGCTAAAGTTAAGATTGAGGCCGCTTCCGATGACGTGACCTTCTTTTTACCCGAAGAGGATAAGGAATCGGCTGCGGTGAGGGTAACACGCCGATTGGCGGAGACTGGCTTAAGCTTGGCTGTAGAACGCTTATCTCAGCGGGTTGGGGTATCGGTGGGCTCGGTCTCCGTGCGTGATCAAACGACGCGCTGGGGCTCATGCTCGCAGGTCGGGACGCTCTCGTTGAACTGGCGTTTAATTTTACTGCCACCCCTGCTGCACGACCACGTGATATTGCATGAGTTAGCGCACCGCGTGAACATGGATCACTCCGATAAATTTTGGCGGCAACTAGCGCAATGGGATCCCGAATGGAAGACACATGACCGGCAATTAACGAAGCGCTGGAACAACCTCATGGATTTAGGGCGCGCATGAGACAGGAATACGGTCAATCGCCCGACGAGTTTTTTGATACCGTCGATGATACTGACAACGTCATTGGTGCTTTGCCGCGCAGTGAGATTCACCGTCGGCAATTAAAGCACCGTGCCATTCATATTTTTTGGTTACGTACAGACGGTAAACTCGCCCTCCAACGTCGATCCTACGCCAAAGATAATAGCCCTGGACTTCTCAGCAGTTCTTGCGCGGGGCACGTGGATAGCGGTGAAACGTATTTAATCGCCGCCGTCCGAGAGTTAGCGGAGGAATTGGGCGTAAAGGTTAAACCAGAGCAATTGCAGGAAATCGACTATGCTCCTGCGCATGCACACTTGGGTCAGGAGTTTGTTCGTTCTTACCTTTTACAGGGCGAATTTTCTCTATGCCTGCATCGCCCAGAGGTAGACTCCCTCGTCTGGCGAACGCCCACGGAGTTGGCACGTTGGGTTGAACTACAGCCCGCACTCTTTGCCACTGCCTATATTCATCTACTCGGTCGCGCGGGGATTCGAAAAGTTTTAGGCTTAGGATAAGTGTTTGAATAATTAGGATTATAGTGCGAAGAATCTCACGTGTCGCAAAGTAACCCAGAATGGCCCGAAGTCCCCGTGGTGGTGCCATGGTACCATTGGGTATGGGTCCTTCCAGTAGCTTGGGCACTGAGACTTTGGTTGGCGACCTTGAGGATTAATATTTCGGGGGCAGCTGTTATCTCAAAAGATGAAACCTATTTAATCACACTCTGGCATGACCGTTTGTTTACTTCTGCGGTAGTGGCGAAGCGTTTTATCAATCGGCCGATTACAGCGCTCATTAGTACAAGTAAGGATGGTGGGTGGCTGGTCGCCTTCTTTAAATTGATGGGCATTAAAGCCGTACGCGGTTCATCGAGTAAACGCGGGGCCGCCGCGCTGATGTCGCTCACCCGAGCAGTGCGAGCAGGGGATTGTGCTGGGGTCACGCCCGATGGACCGAAAGGACCACGTCGCGAATGTAAGACCGGCGTCGTTGCTTTAGCTAAACTCACCCAACGCCCATTTTTATTGATGGGCATATCATACCATCGAGCCGTCCGTCTGAACAGTTGGGACGCCTTTGCGATTCCCTTACCATTCAGCCGTGTTGATGTGACGCTCGATGTGGTACCTGTGCCAGCTGAAAATCAAACCGACGAGCAAGTGGCACAGGCAATCCAGAAAAAGCTAACCGCGATTTCGGGAGACTAACTTTTCTGCAAAAGTTTCTCAGTATACTTAGCCAACAAGTCTGATTCGAGATTCACGCGTTCGCCTGACTGTCGTTGCTTAAGGTTCGTGGCCGTGAGCGTGTGTGGAATTATCCAAATACGAAAACCGCCTGGAATTAAATCGGCGACGGTGAGCGACATACCATCGACGGCGATGCAACCTTTGCGTACGACGTGACGCAGGATGGTTTCGGGAGCCTGGATATCGAGTCTCCAGTCGGCCCCATCTTGACCGAGGAAGGCCACCGTGCCGCAACTATCGATGTGCCCCGTAACAAAGTGCCCACCCATGCGATCCGTCGGGCGCAGGCTGGGCTCGAGGTTCACGAATGAGCCAACCTTAAGGTCACCCAGGTTGGTGAGTTTTAAAGTCTCCGCTAAAAGGTCGAACGATGCTTGCGGGCCCTGGGGGTCGGTCACGGTGAGGCAGCAGCCGTTGACCGCAATGCTGTCGCCGGGCGACGCTGACTGAATGAGGGGCGAGCGGAGGGTGAGGCGTGCACCGCCGTGAGCGCGTGGCGTAATGGCGATGACTTCACCGACGGCTTGGACTAATCCCGTGAACATACCAAATAAAAGGGGCCGTATTATCGGCCCCGAGGGTTTAGTTTTGTTTTCCTTCGTTGTCTCGCTTGAGGCGCTCTTCGGCTTCAATTTTAGCACGGATGCGCACACGCTCTTCTTCTTCAATGACGCGGAGGCGAGCTTTCTTGCGTTCGTCTTCTTCGACGGCGCTGCGTACTTCATCTTCTACTTCTTCGGAAGCTTTCTTAAATTCACGTTTGGCTTTGCCGAGGCCGCGAGCGAGCTCAGGGAGTTTGGTACCACCAAAAAGAAGGATGGCTACAGCCAGAATTGCCCAAAAAACTGGGCCATCGATGAAGGCGAGAGGGAGGATCATGGGCTAGGTTGATTTGCGATTGCGATGAAAGATAACGTGGTGAAGATTCCCCAGAACGTTAAAAATGTCAACCCATGTCTCCCATCGTGAAGTTTGGTACTCAGGTCACGTCCAAGGGGTTGGTTTCCGTGCCCAAGTCCTCGGAATTGCCCGCGGTTATGACGTAACTGGCTTTGTTCAAAACCTTACCGACGGACGAGTCTACCTGCATGCCGAAGGCTCTGGCAACGAGGTTGAGGCGTTTTCCGAAGAGATTATAAAATCGCTGGATGGTCACATCCGTGATGTCGAAATTCGGGACTTCGCCGGGGTGCGCACTTCAACACAATTTATTATTAAACGATGAGTGTCGATTTAGCCATTACCGTTCAGGGGCTAACGAAAGATTTTCGCGTCGGACTAGCGGGTCACAAACTTCGCGCTGTCGATAACCTGAGTCTAAACATTCCACGCGGCCAAGTTTACGGACTGTTGGGTCCCAATGGTTGCGGCAAAAGTACGACGCTAAAAATCATTCTCGGCTTAGTCCCCGCAACGGCAGGCAAGGTTTCAATTTTGGGTTTTAATTCAGCGACGAGTGAAGCTCGTCGACGTACCGGCTTTTTACCTGAGGCTCCTTACTTCCATAAATTTCTCACTGGTCGCGAACTGGTCAGCTATTACGCACGCCTCAGTGGAGTGGCGGAAGGTGATTTAAAGTCGGCCGTGGAAGCCGCCTTAGAACTAACCGCCATGACCGAAGCCGGGAGCCGCACCATCGGCACCTACTCTAAGGGGATGTTGCAACGCATCGGGCTAGCCCAAGCCATCGTGCATCAGCCAGAATTGGTTATCCTTGATGAACCGACGGCCGGAGTAGATCCAGTTGGCGCAGCGGCCATCGGTAGAATGATTTTAGCTATGCGGGCACAAGGTAAGACCGTGGTGCTCTGTTCACACTTATTAGGGCAGGTCGAACAAGTCTGTGACCGCGTTGCGATAATGGACAATGGTAAGCTCGTGCTCGAGGGTCGGGTGGACGAAGTCCTCGCACGTCGAGACCGCCAAGTAATTTCAGCCACAGATTTAACCGCTCCGGCCTGGACAGCGGCGGAAGCAGCCCTATTGGCACACGGTGCCAAGGATGTGAGCATCTCACACCCCCGGCGTTCGCTGGAAGAATTATTCCGTGAACTGGTGAAAGGAAGTCGCGATGCGTAATCTCATAAAACAATCACTGCGACGCACGGCGTGGATCGCGCGCATTACCTTCCTGGAGGCGATCCGTCAGCGCTTCTTTGCCTTCCTTATTTTATTATCCGCCGCGCTCGTAGTGTCGTCGGTCTCTTTCCGCTTCCTTGATTTTGGTCACGGAGAATTGAAGTTTGTCGCCGACTTTGGCTTCGGGGGGGTATTTTTCTTTGGTTCGATTCTGACGTTGGTGATGACCGCACAATTGTTTTTTGCGGAAATTGAAAATCGCACCGCACTCACCTTGTTGGCGAAGCCCGTGAGTCGCTGGGAGTTTTTGGCTGGAAAATTTACCGGAGTATGGGCGGTCTTAGGCATCTTTATTTTCACGCTCACATTCATTCTTGGTCTAGTCATGTGGGGTCGACATCAGGAATTGGTCGCCCTAGCGGAAGCCGCTGGTCGTGTACCGCCCGATTTAAGTATCAGTGGAGTGGCAGCCTATGCGTTGCTGCAATGGCTGCGTCTGGGCGTCATTGCGGCCATGGTTTTAGCGATTTCGTCAGTCGCCCGCAGCTTTCTGTTCGCCATTGTCGTGGGCGCAATGGCTGTCCTGGCGGGTCAGTTGCAGTGGATTGCCCAGGAGACATTACTAAAGGACAAAGACCTCGGCGTGGTGTATCAATCGTTTCTCTGGTTGATCACTCGCGTCATTCCTAATCTGCAACAGTTCAACATCGGCGACGCGTTAGCACTGGATGTCTCGTCCGTTACCAATGGTGCGGTGTGGGCGGCAAGTTTATCGGGGTGCATTTATATTATCGTATTATTAGTTCTGGCCGGCCTCGGTTTTCGCCGACGCGAAATCTAAGCATGGTCCGCTGGTTGACAGTCTTACTGGTAGCCTCAGCGATTTTCGTGGCAGGTTGTTTTGCAGAAAATTCTTGGCGGCTGGTCCGAACATCGATTCCCGAAATGGGACGGAAGCAGATTGAGCCAACCCTAGGGCAGGGCGTGCTCTTGGGTATCCTGGGCGGCCTCAGAACCGTCATTGCCGATGGCACCTGGTTGCGTAGCTACGTCGCCTGGGAGAAGCGGGACCGGGCTGCCTGTGAAGGTTTAATGCGTACGGCCTGCGCTCTGGATCCACGGGCCCGGTATTTTTGGGAGAATACTGGCTATGTCATGGGGTATGACATGGCCCACTGGGAGATTCGTCGTCGAGGTGGCTACGCGAAAGTCAGCCAAGAAATCCAAGATGGTTTATTTAAAAGTTACGCCCGAAAGGGTTTAGAAATTTTTGAAGACGGTGCCAAACACACCGGAGGCAATCCGGGTATTTTAATTTCCGCGGGTCAAATGGCTGAGATTAAACTGAAAGACAATCTACTCGCGGCATCATATTATAAGCGTGCCACCGAGTCGGCCAATGCCCCATGGTTTTCCTATTTCTTATGCGCTCGATCGCTTTGGGAAGGCGGACAGAAAAAGGAATCGTATGCTTGGTACCGAAAGCAGTGGTTAGAAAAACTTAAAGGGGTGGGCGACAGTTCGCCGGACGACTTAGAGCACTTACGTTACATGGAGGCAGAATTATCCCTGCCAGTCTTACAGCGCATCCCCCGACAGACTTGGGAGAAATAAATTAGAACGGATTTCCGTCGTCGGCCTTCGCTTCACCCGCGGCCGCTTTCTTTGGGCCCTTAGGTTTGCGCGGTGGGAATTCAAACCACCAGCCCTTGTCCTTGTCGGCGACGAGGAACGCTTCAAAGCCGCGATTCGTGCGACGGGAAATAAATTTCTTCAACGGGGTACGACCTTGGTTGAGTAATGCCTTAACGTCTTCGGGACTGATGGGTGCTTTCAGCATTTCAGCATTGAGGCTGAAAGTCTTTTTGGCACCCGCAGCCAAAGCTTTTTGCGGGCAGACGCGGTAACCAGCGGTGGGCGTCTGCTGAACAGGAAGGCCAGAGACAGGGCAGGGACCAAGGACAGGCCAATCCGCATCAAATGCATCAGGGTTGCCGTCGACACCCTCACGTGGAGGCAAGAAAAGGACCGCTTTTAATCGTCCGGATGGCGCCTTGGGTTTGGTCTTACGCTTGGGCTTAGCTTCCGCATCCGTCGCAGCGGGTGCCGCGGCAGGTTCCGCCTTGGTTTTCCAGGAGACGATGGAGTCTTCGTCCATTAAGTCGATGTAGCCCGTGAAATTCTTGCCCGACTTCATAGAGCGGAAGTCATTGAACGGACCGATGCGACGTTTCTCAATGAGCTCGGCAAGTTCAGCAGGTGTCACGGTGTGTCCGTTGATTCCTTTATAAACAATGAGCATTGGCTTCTTACCATCGGCCGAGCGATCCTGAGAGAAATAACTTTCTCCATTGGTAAGAAGCGGTTTTTTGTCAGTCGGCGAAAGTACTTCAGGCGAGACGACTGTGGGGGCGACTTCGGCACTGCCTTTCTCCACCATCTCGGTGACCTGGGCTTTAATATCTTTAATAAACTTCTTAACCGACAACTTACCTTGTTCGATCAGTTTAAGTTGGTATTCCCACTCGCCGGTGAGTTGGGGTTCGGAAAGGAAGGCCAGTCCTTTAGCGTGAATGAACTGGTGCAGTTGGAAGGCCTTAGCTTGAGGCACCAGTTCCTTACCCTGGCGTTCAATGTATTGTTGGCCAAGAAGACCTTCGATAGTTTGAGCACGGGTGGCAGGTGTGCCCAGTCCGCGTTCCTTCATCGCTTCCGCCAGGGCTTCATCATCAACGAGTTTACCGGCATTTTCCATGGCACCCAACAGCGACGCTTCATTATATCGTGCGGGTGGCTTGGTGGCGTCTTGACGCATCGAAACATCGGTCACCTTACCTTGCGGAGGCGTACCATCAGCGGAGCCAATACTAGGCAAATTGGCAGCGCCTTCTTTATCTTTATCGTCTTCAGAGTCGGCTTCTTGACCCATAACCGAGCGCCAACCAGCGACCACGAGAACCTTGCCAGTGGTACGGAAGGTGTGAGGACCGACTTGGGTGAGACGCACCGTTTCTTCAAACTCTGCCATCGGGAAGAAAACGGCGACGAAGCGGCGGACGACTAAATCGTAAATTTTCCGTTCCACATCAGTGAGGTCCGACGGAATCGTGCCAGTGGGAACAATCGCAAAGTGGTCACTGACTTTCTTGTTATCGAATACGCGCTTACCAGCGGAATCGATCCAACCTTTAGAGAGTGCCTCTTGAGCATGGGCCCCCGTGCTGTGACCCTGGACGAGTGATTGCAGGACTGACTTGGCAGTCGCGACGTGATCCTCTGGCAGGTATTGCGAATCGGTACGAGGGTAGGTGAGGGCCTTGTGGCGCTCGTAGAGCGACTGGGCGGCACCGAGGGTGGTCTTGGCAGAGAAACCGAAGCGACGATTTCCTTCGCGCTGCAAAGTCGTGAGATCGAAAAGGCGTGGCGCACTTTCTTTCTTGGGCTTACGTTCATCCGTGATGATACCGATGCCGATCTTCTTAGTTTCATCGGCAACGTTTTGGGCGGTGGCTTCGACGAAAAAGCGTTCCGCCTCTTTACGGTCGGTAACCCCAGGAACTTGTGCGACGCCTTGGTATTCACCCGCGGTTACCTTAAAGGTGGTTTCAATCTTCCAGAATGTTTTGGGTTGGAAGGCGCGGATTTCTAATTCGCGTTCCACGATGAGCATGAGGGTGGGAGTCTGAACGCGGCCACAGGAATAGGATTCGCGACGTCCACCACCGATGCGAATCGTGGAGAAGCGGCTGGCATTCATACCCACAAGCCAATCGGCTTGGGAACGACCGACCGATGAATCGCGTAGACCGGCTTTCGCTTCGTAGGACAGTAGGTTGTCGAAACTATTCTGGATTGCCGCATTCGTCATGCTCGTCAGCCAGAGACGCTTGATGGGCAATTCACGTCCAATGAGCACGTAGATATTATGCAGGATGAGCTCACCTTCGCGGCCGGCGTCACAGGCATTCACAATGGCACCCACATCTTTCCGGGTAAAAAGCTTCTTCAGTAACTTATAGCGAGAGCCATCGTTACGATTGTCGACAATTGCCTTTAAGATATCGTCGCAGATGGTGCCATCGAACTTTTCAGGCAGGATGGGCAGATCCTTCAGCGTCCAGCGTTTATATTTTTCGTCTAAGTCTTGTGGGTCCTTCAAACGCACCAAGTGACCAATCGCTGAACTGATGATCCACTTATCATTTTCAAAAACTTCACCCAGCTTGGGAACCTTCAGAACCTTGGCGAGGTCCGCCGCAACGGATGGCTTCTCGGCAATCACCAAGGTCTTGGAACCTGGAGCTGCAGTTTCAGTATTTTCGGCTTTCGAAGATTTCTTGCGCATGCGTAGGATTATAACCGATGGTCAAGCTCGGTTACATTCCTTGCTCTGCTAGTCCGTCATTCAAGGCTGCAATTAAGGTCGCAATCGTCGCGTCAGTTTCGTCGCCCATATTGGAGATACGGAAAGTCTTACCTTTGAGTTTTCCGTAGCCGCCATCGATGACGAGTTTGTGACGTGACTTCAGAATCTTATTGAGACGCTCGAGGTCGACATTGCGGTCGTTCTTGAAGCAGTTGAGTCCGCGGGTCGCAAATTTCGCCTCGGGGAGCAACGAGAAGCCCTTACCAAAAGCCCAGGTACGCACTTGTTCATTGAGGCGACGGTGGCGTTCGTAGCGATTCTCTAAACCTTCAGCTTCCACTTCAATGAGGCGCTGTTGGAGGCCGAAGAGCAGGGAGATGCATGGCGTTGAAGGGGTCATGCCCTTGGTGTGGTTGTCGTGGAATTCAATGAGGTCGAAGTAGTAACCACGATCGGTCATCTGTTTCGCACGTTCGCGCGCACGCTCGCTGACCGCGAAGATGGCCAAGCCGGGGGGTAAGGCTAACGCCTTTTGGGAACCGGTGAGGAGGATGTCCACGCCCAGTTCGTCTTTATTAATAGGGAGAGTGGAGAACGAGCTTACCGAGTCAGCAATCGAGATCACATCCGGGAACTCACGAACGACTGCCATGATATCGGCAATCGGTGAAAGGGTTCCGGTCGAAGTCTCGGAGTGAATGAAGGTTATACAGTCGAACTTACCAGTCGCGAGGGCTTTGCGAACTGCTTCTGGGTCAACTGGCTTACCCCAGTCGAATTGCAGGGCTTCGGCATATTTGCCGCAACGTTTGGCCACATCGTTCCACTTATCGGAAAATGCACCGTTCATGCAATTAAGTACACCTTTGCGGCAGACATTGCGGAGGGCACCTTCCATCACGCCCCAGGCGGAACTAGTGCCGAGGTAAACGGGGTCCTGCGTCGCAAACATCTTCTTTAGCTTGGGCTGCATGTCTTCGTAGAGAGCCACGAAGTCTTTAGAGCGGTGACCCACCATGGGTTTGCCCATGGCCTTGGTGATGGACTCCGAAATGGTTAGGGGTCCGGGAATATAAAGGCGGTAGCTCATGTTATTATATTATTTAGTAAGAAAGGTTTTAAGAAGGTCAGGGGAGACGTCGGGGTTTTCAAGTCGGACCACGCGTTTGTTTTTATCAGCCAGGGTGACGGTCTTCGGTTTCCAGCTCTTGGCTTCGTCGGCCGAGGCTTCGGCAAAGGTCATGACCACAAGGAGGTCGCCGACCTCGCCGAGGTGGGCGGTCGCACCATTGAGGCAAACTTCGCGGGTGCCAGCGGGGGCAGGGATGGCGTAGGTCTCAAAGCGCTCGCCGTTGGCGATGTTACCCACTAAAATTTTTTCGTAGGGGAGCATACCGACCAGGGCCATTAACTCACTATCGATGGCTAAGGAGCCCTCGTAATCGAGGCGAGCACCGGTGACTTCGGCGCGGAGCAACTTAGTGCGCAACAGGTGGTAAAGCATGGCCCAGAGTTGTCCC
>CANGNX010000040.1 GCA_947455415.1 Opitutia bacterium
GAAATCGTGCCCGAGAAGTCTTTGAAATTCTTCGTGCACTGCATGATGCCAGCCACGCGTTCAAAGCCCATGCCGGTGTCGACGTGACGGGCGGGCAGTGGGGAGAAGGTGCCGTCTGGGTTGGCGTTGAATTGAATGAAGACCAAATTCCAGATCTCCATGCATCGGGCGTCGCTGCCGTTGACGAGTGTGCCCTGGGTATTGCCCTCGGGGGTGAGGTCGATGTGTAATTCGGTGCACGGACCGCAGGGGCCAGTGTCGCCCATCATCCAGAAATTATCTTTCTTATTACCGTTCACGATGTGCACAGCGGGGTCGAGTCCGGCCGCGCGGAATTTCTCCGCCCACGCATCCCACGCTTCTTGGTCAAACTCAGCGGGGTCGCCCTTGGCTTTATTTGGTGAATAAACCGTCGCGTAGATTCGGTTCTTTGGGAATTTCCAAACCTCGGTGATCAATTCCCACGCGTAATCGATGGCCTCGCGTTTAAAGTAGTCACCAAACGACCAATTACCCAGCATTTCAAAAAAGGTGTGGTGGTAAGTGTCGAGACCCACGTCTTCGAGGTCGTTATGCTTACCGCCGGCACGAATGCACTTTTGGGTATCCGCCGCGCGACCGGGAGTATAGGGGCACTTGGCCTGTCCGAGGAAAATCGGCACGAACTGATTCATCCCCGCGTTGGTGAACAACAGATTAGGCGAATCGGGCATCAAGCTCGACGACTGCACGATCGTGTGTTGCTTGGACTTAAAGAAGTCGAGGTAGGATTGGCGGACTTGCGCGGAATTCATGAACAGTAAAGGGATAGGTGTAGGGGTGTTCTATCCTTTGGCAGGGTCAAAAGAAAAGCGCTAAACACCCATTAATCTTCTATTTTCAGACCATCAAGTAGACAGCGCAGTTCGCCGTTTTATTCATGAGCTACTGAACCCCTGTTACCGTGAAATAAGATTATTTCTTCAAATTCTTAGCAATTTCTGCACTAATAACTTGGCCGAGAAATTGGTAACCCTCGGGCAAATAGTGAACGTCGTTGGGCTTTTGGTAATCCTTAATTTTCGGGGTCACGGCTGCATTTAAATCAATCACCGGTATCTTAAGTTCTTTCATGACTTTACTCGCACTCGCGTTGTAAGCCGCGACATCGGTATCTAGTCGCACTACTTTCATGGCGGCTTTGGGTACGGGCGTGGTATTCACGAAAATAACTTTGGCGCCGGTTTTGAGCAGGGTTTGTCCAATTGATGTTAGATTTTTTTCGTAATCCGCAATCTCCACCTGGTGCTTGCCTTCCTCCATGACGCGTAGGTCGTGAAGTCCGAAATTAAAAATGATCAGGTTCCATTTCTTGTCGCCGAGCCATTTGGTGAGTTTATCGATACCGCGTGAACTGGGTCCGCCATTCTCGGGTATCCGCAATACATTGGCTTTGCCTTCTAGGTTTTTGCGAACGGGCAGGGTGTATCCCATTGAAATGGAATCCCCAATTATAAGCACCCGGGGCAATCCGGCTACTTCCTTGATGGCTGCAAATGATGGGTCGGGTGCCCTCGCTGCCGTTGTCTTGGTGGGGTTATCATTCTGCACCGCATCGGACTGAGCTTCGATGGCCCAACCGCTAGTGCCGACGAGTAAAAGCAGGTAAGTTAAAAACTTCATATAGCGAAAGACCTCTCCGATTGAAAAAGGTTCCTAATTTAAATCACTCACATCCAACTCGGGCTTGGTATTCCAGCGCTGCTTGTAGCCCGCAGGAGCCTCAATACGTGTGCGGAATAGCACGGTATTATCGAGGTCGAGGTCGTCGGACCAAATAAACTGTGCACCCTTGAAGTCGGCCTTGTAGTAGGGCTCCTTGGGATTGACGCGTTCCTCGGTGTATTCGGTCGCATTCGCCCAATCATGATCATCGAAGCCGACGGCAAACCAATTGGCTGGAAGGGCGGTGTGCGTAACGGTGGGATGAGTCACGTCGCGATTCAGCGGACCCTTGAAATAGCATTTCGCTTTCCACTTCGCATTCGTCACCGTGCCGTCGGAAAACTTTAAGATAAAACCTCCATCGCCAATGTGATTGCCGTACTCGAGTCCGGTTTGTGCATTCGCATTGTCCCTCGCCATCACGGCAATCGTCATCGGGTACTCGGGCAGAATGTCGACCGTGACCACATTGTGCGGCAGAAAATCAATCGGGTCCACGACGCGCTGTTTGCCGTTGATATAAAGTACGAACCAATTGTCGGCGTAGACGTTGAGCTTAATCGTGTCGGCCATCGTTGGCTTAACGAGGCCGTCCTGATTTTTGGGACGCGGTGGCTTGGGTCCATCGGCAGCGTAGCCAGCGGACGTAGCGATAAACAGTAGGCAGAGAAGGGGTAATCTCATACTCCTCTTATAACCCTGTCATAAGGCTAAAGTTGCCGCTTACTTACTATCGGTGCGGAAGGGTGAAGCCGGCAGGTTATCGTCGTTAACCAAATTACATTCGGGGTTTTCGTGCCAGGCGTAGCGTGCGGCCACAGGGGCAGCGATGGCACTGGAACTCACCACGACTTTGCCATTCACGATCTCGGCATCGGCCGTCACAAATTTCTTGTCAGCTCCCGCGATGGTGAAGCCTTTAAGTTTTCCTTCGCGTGCCTTCAGTCCATCGGCGTGCGTGAACGATAAAATCATTTTGCTACCCCTGATTTCATTGCCGGCAGGAAGTGGTCCGCTGGTTTCGGGAACTTTCAGACCGTAAACATCGCCGAGCGCCCAGAGTGCAAAGCGACGGCCGATTTCTTGTTTGTTCTTCGGGTGGATGTCTTCTGCCTCACCGATATCGATACTGATGACCATGCCGGTCTTGGGCACTTTAAGGGTCTTGAGCATCGCCTCACGCATCAGTGGCCAACCATCAGCGTCGCCTTTCGCGTAGTTGGGCAATTGTGCCCAAGCGAACGGTAGTTCTTCGCCCCAGAGTTTACGCCAATCTTTAATCAGTGCGGTTAACTGTTTGTTGTAGAGTTGTACCTTACCGTTGTAGGAGTCAGCTTCGCCTTGGTACCAAATAACACCGCGCAGTGTGTACGGTACGAGCGGTGCGATTTTACCATTAAACAAACCAGCGGGCGGCCCGCCGCGCTTTTTGGAAAGGTCGGCATCCCTTGGTTTTGCTGGCTCGGGCTTGCCTTCCAGTTTCGCTTTGTCTGCTTCAATTTGCCACGCCGCTAGTTTTGCTTTGTAAGCTTCCTTTGATTTCTCGGGATCGTATTTCGCAAGCCACGCATCGTAGGACTTCTTGCTGTTATCGTAATTCGCTTTCACGTCTGGATCGGCAGACTGTGCTTCTTCCGAAATCCAAAAAGTAATGCTGGTGCCGCCGACAGAGCTCGCGATCAGGCCGATCGGCACATTCAGATTCTGCTGAAGCTCACGACCCATGAAATACAACGCCGCCGAAAAATCGCCTACGGTTTCGGGTGTGCAGACATTCCATTTACCGTTCGCCTTGTTTTGTGGGGTATCGCTGCTCTTCGAGCCTTCGCCGAAATGACGGATAAGTGGGTGGTTGCCCGCAGCTTTCTCGGCGTCGAAATTGAGACACTGGTAGACGTGGCGTTCCATGTTCGATTGACCCGACCCGAGCCAAACTTCGCCAACCAAGACGTCTTTGAATTCTAAGAGACGAAGTTTGGTTTTGTCGCTCGATGGATTGCTGCCGGTGACTATAAAGCTTTGCGAAGTCGCATTTGCCGACATCGCGTCGAGCTTCAGCAGCCATTTACCGTCCGCTGCGGCCTTGGTCTTTTTCTTCTGTCCGTTGAATTCCACTGTAATGGTTTCGCCGGCATCGGCCCAGCCCCAGACGGCCACAGGCTTCTCGCGCTGCAGTACCATGTGATCGGCGAACAACGCCGAACATTCTAAATTCGCGGCACGCAGTGCGCCAGCGAGGCCAAGTGCCAAAAGGCAAAGAAGCTTCTTCATAGGGGTGGGGTAGGGTTAACCAATAAGACCTGCTGCCCCTTGGCAAGTTCCTTAAGGTTCCTGGATGAAATCGGACAGGGTAATTATACAACAAATAATTTGCGTCAAAATAGAGGCTCAATTTTAATGCCGCTCCCCAATGCTAGGCCTCCACCTTTATCAAAGCCTCGACCTGGTGGCACTGTCTAATCGATTGGCGGAGGTGCTGGCTCATCCGAATGGAAGGCCTTTCCACAAGGACATCATAATTATCGACGGTAAGGGCCCGAGTAACTGGCTTACCCATGCTTTGATTCGCGAAGGCGGCCTCGGTGTGCAAATGAATGCCGACCTTCTCAGCACCTGGCGCATGACGCCTTGGCTTTGTTCCATTCTTAGAGGCGATAGTCGTAAAGAACGTCCAGCTGACTCATTGCAGGGCTTAACCGCCAGGCTTTTTGCCTTACTCCAATCCGATCCCGGCGAGTGGCGCGATTACGTAGGCGACTCAGGCGTTGATGGCGGAACCGTGTGTTGGGATCTCAGCGTTCGCTTAACTCGACACTACCGCGATTTATTGCGCAACGATGCAGATTGGATCGCAAGGGCAGAGCAGGGCGCAGCGGATCGCTGGTCGCAGCTCTGGCGTGAGGCCGTACGCGGCCTGCGGTATTCACCCGACGCGCTCATTCATGAGGCTGATGTTCTTGCGGCCTTATCCACCAAAGCTAACCGCGACAAAATCGCCGCCCAGCTTCCGGGTCGCCTTTGTCTCTTTTCGGCCGGCGACATTCCGCGCTCACACCTTCAGATTCTTCAGGTATTAAGCGATGTCCTGGAAATTAACCTTTTTGTGCTGCAGCCCTCCGAAGGTTTTATCGATGACCTCATTGATTACGAAAAGGGACAGGCCGATGAATCTGGAGAAGAGCCTTCACGTAGCACATCATACCGATTGCTTCGCTCGTGCGGAAAACATTACAGCATTCAGCAGTCCAAGGTCATCGATTTAATTAATGGAGACTCTGAGGCTTTCATTCCTTCGAGCCGACGTGCCGATACCGGTACATTACTTGGGTACATTCAAAACGGTATCGATGACTTCCAATCTCAGGTCGCTCCACTCGCTCGACCCGATGAATCACTCTCGATACATCGTTGTCACGGTGCCTGGCGCGAAGCTGAAGTCGTGCGTGATCAGATTCTCGCTGCGTTCGCCGATCCATCACTCAAGAATCTTCGTCAGGGCGACATTCTCATTCTCTCGCCCACTCCCGAAGTCCATGCACCGTTACTTGCCGGTGTGCTCGGTGCGCGTGAACCCTTTTTCCAATTCGGCACTGCGGGCATGCAGGGTATCCGAAAATCTCCCGTTGGTAATTTAGTTAAAGCCCTCCTCGAACTTCCAGAGGGACGAGTTACCTCGCTCGATGTAATGGGCATCCTTGGCCTCGATGTGGTTCGTGATCACACGGGCTGGACTGATTCTGAATTAGAAGAGGTGGAAGAATGGTTCCGCGAGGCCCCCTTCCAGTGGGGCATTAATGCTGAACACCGTAGCCGCGTGCTCATGGCTGAGCCTGAGACACAATATAGCGAAGATGATGACAGTAATCTAAATGACGCATTGGTTGAGAATATTTCAACAGAAAGTGAACCGTCGAATGTTAATGAAATTGGCACGCTCGAAGAGTTCCTGCATCGTCTCGCGTTGGGTACCGCCTTCGGTGGTATTACCCGACCGATTGCAGGTTCATTGCCATTGATTGGTGTAGATGGCCAACAGTCACTTGGATTGGCTGCTGAATCGCTGCGGGTAATGGGTGCGATTCGAGATTGGGCTCAATTCGCCCTCACCGAGCACACGCTTAACGATTGGCTGAGTGCATTCACAAAAATAACGCAGGCGCTTCGTCCACACTCCCGTCAACACCTAGAAGAATTTTCCGAACTGAATACCGCATTGTCGCGCATACATGGTCGTATTGCACAATTCGGTGATACCCCGGTCTTACTTAAATTATTTTCACGGCTCACCGAGGAGTATTGTGACTTCGAGGCCGGCGTCGGCCAGTTCATGACTGGCAAGGTGACTTTAGCCCCATTGCGTGCGGCCTCGATTCATCCTGCGCGTATTGTGATACTCATGGGCATGAATGACGGGGCTTTCCCACTACGTCCGCCCAAGACTGGTCCCGAAGTTGTCATCACTGAAAAAGGGAAGGAGCCCACCTTAACTCAATTGCGCATCGATAGTCGCGAAGACACTTCGATGCACGCATTTCTGCTGGCAATTTTAGCAACTAAAGATCGCCTCATTGTTACTTTCGATGGCTACGTTGGTTCAGAAGGTAAGCCTGCCAGTGCAGCACTACCGATAGAAATTTTAAGAGCTACTGCGCAGTCCTCAGTTAAAGAAGGTTTTACTATTCGAACGCATGGTTTGCTTTCGCATCATTGCCCTCTGCCTAACGGTGGCACTCCCGATTTCGTGGTGCGCGACCAGATCGCTATAAATGTCGAAAAAGCCATTAAGAATCCCGTCAATAAAGTCCTTGTCCCAAAACTGCCTAAGTCGGCAGCTGATTTCACTTGGGCTGAATGGATTCGTTTCTGGGAATCTCCACCACGTGATGCCCTCCGGCAGCTCGGTGTTCATGTTCCGTGGGACAAGCGCGTCATTGCTACAGCTGAACCTTTGGAGCCCGATTCCGAGGCTCGTCAGCAGGCTGAGAAATGGGTGAAGCGTTGCGTTAAGCGAAAAGTGGAGCCCCAATGGAATGTTGCTCAACTCACCGGTTTTTTCCCGCCCTCGCCAGAAGGTGAAACTTTATTCGACGTTCTAGTTATCACAGAAAAAGAAGCCGAGCGCTTGATGATAGATGAGCTGCGAAAAAATCTTTCACCCGATAAGGATAAATCACTGGAAGAAAATGAGTTACTTGCAGGCGAGCTAAAGCCCTTTAAGACTGACCAGTTCCGGTTGTTTGTTCATGGTGATACAGTGAGTGTCGCCTGTCTGGGTTACTTTAGCGAAGATAAGCACCAATACCGTTGGGTAATGTGTTTACCTGCAATCACTGCTCATATTGGAAGGCCGGTTCATCGTTTATTTGTGACAGGCGTAAAGCCTGCTAGTCCCGATGAAATCGCGAAAGCAGGAGAAGCTGAGCTGAAAATTAAAATCGCTATCAACTTTCTCGAAGTTCCACCCGCAGAATTAGACAGCATGCGCTCTAGCCTGGTAAGGCTGATGGACGAAGTAATCAGTGAGACTGTTCCGCTGATGCCGATAACTTTCACGAAAGGTGTCGAACAGCGTTTCTTGGCTAAGCCGGTTAAGATTTCAGATGACCAATTACGGATACCTGAAAAGGGCCGTGGCGATGGCGATGATCCGCGTGCCCGCATCCTGATTCCTGAACAATACACATTTCCGGTCATGGCTGAGGCCATTACGAAATTGATACCTGCAGGTGTTCGACGTCTGACAAAAAGGGATATTAAGTATGCTCGAATGACAGTGGCGGAGCAGGAAGCTGCAGAGGTTAAGGAGAAAGAAGAGAAGGCGGAAAAAGAACGACTTAAGCTAGAGATAAAGAAAAAGAAAGAGGCGGCCACGAATTCTAAAGATTCAGCTCCTACCGCAGTTAAATCAGGTAAGAAGAAAAAGGAGGATCATTCATGAGTCGCACTCGTTTCAACTTGATGGACTTCAACCTCGCGCCGGGCTTCCGTGTCATTGAAGCCGGGGCGGGCTCAGGTAAGACTTACAATCTGATTCGCATTGTTTTGCGTCTGCTCACACGTGAGCACAGTCCATTGCCCATTCAGAAGATTCTCTTGGTAACCTTCACCGAAGCGGCTGCGCTCGAAATGCGTCAGCGCCTACGCAGTATTTTAGAAGAGGCACTTAAGTCGGAACTTAAAGGTGACCTTGCTAAGATTGTTGCCACTGTGCGCGACCGTCGGCGTGTGCAACGTGCCCTTGACGATTTAGGCTCCATGCAAGTGACGACCATTCATGGTTTCTGCCTTCGTGCCTATGCTGACCATGCGGTGAACTGTGGATTTTCTCCGCTACCAGGGGATCCACAAGATGGCGTCGCTTTGCTCGCTGAAATTGCGGCCGATTGGTTCCGTACGAAACCTAATCTCGATGTTAAGCTTTCGGTTGTTACGGCAGCCACTAAAGCCTTAGTGATGAGCCCAGACGCTGTGCTCCCGGAAGAATTGGAAGATCTTCGCGCATATGTTGAGCAACGATTGGACGGTGCCACCGTGGTTACCTTTGATCACTTAATTAAGCGACTGCAGGGTGCACTGCAGGATGAAACGAAAGGTAAAGAATTATGCAAAGCCCTGCAGAAAGATTATGGGGCCTGCTTGATTGATGAGTCGCAAGACACAGACGCATCACAGTGGGAAATATTTAATCGTCTCTTTGGTCCGTATGCTAATACCGGACAGCACTTCCTGTTGATGGTAGGCGACCCCAAGCAGGCTATCTACGGTTTCCGTGGAGCTAACCTGCAAACCTATTGCAGTGCCGTTAAGCTGGCGGATCAAGTTCTTACCTTGCCCGATAATTTCCGTTCATCGCCAGAGATGATTGAGACGTTCAACGCGCTGTTCGGACGCAGTGGTTTTTTTGCGACCAGCGAAATCACTTACGATACCGCCGGAAGTGGCAAAGCTCAGATTGCTGAACTCGATGGCTTACCATTCGAAGTCGTGCATTCGGAGGAGCCTGCCGCAGTAGCTCGCGAGGCGATTCGACTCCTGCGTGAGATGGATGAGGCGCAGATACGCGTTGATGGCACCATCGGTCAAGTGAGCGACCTAGTAGGTCCATCGCAGGTGGGCGTTCTTGTTCGCAGTAATCGCGATGCCGATAAAATTTATCGTGCCCTCGTTGCAGGCGGGCAGGGCGCTTCACTCGAATCTCGCCAATCGGTGTTCGAAACGACCACTGCATTCCAAGTCCAGTTGCTGTTGCGTGCCGTACTCCGTCCATCCCATGCGGGCAATCGCAAGGCCCTGATTTTATCCCGTCCAAGTTTATTTGGAGAATCGGCCCAACTCGATGAGGATACCGACAATGCCATCGGTCGCTGGCTCAATCAATGCCTGACGCTTTGGCGTAAGCAGGGCTTTGCTTTGGCTTGGGAGGCCTTAACGCGTCGCGCTCCCGCTGAAGGCCTTCTCTCAGTGGTCGAAGGCCTAGGCCGCTGCCAGTTCCGTCACCGCGCACTCATGGATCTTTCGCACGTGGGTGAATTACTCATCACTCGCACCCGCACTTTGCATTGGACCCCCGAGCAACTCTTCGAACACCTCACGGCCCGCGTCCGTGGTGAGCATGATGGTGAGGTAGGTGAATCAGATGCTTCTGAAGACGAATGCCTTCGTCCTGATTCAGCGAACTCGCGTATCGTCGTACGAACGATTCACAAATCTAAGGGCTTAGAATACAACGCCGTCATTTTAGCTAAGGCTTTCACTTATGGTAAGGACCCCATTAGAGCGGGTACAATCCTTCGAGGTTCAGAGGGCGTTTCTACAATCTTCACGGGAGATAGGGAAGATGAGAATGATGACTCGGACGAAAGCACAGATGGCGGAGATGCGACACGTGCTGGTTTAGAGATTCAACAGCGCCAAGAGGATGCTCGGCTCCTCTATGTTGCCCTGACGCGTGCCCGACATCGTTTTGTTTGGATGGGTGTAGGTGTACCTCCCAAAACTCGTTCTTCGACTCCGAAAGATCAGCCCCCCAAAGGTTTCTCAAAGATCTTGGATGACGTGAAATTAGATTCCTCGCTTCGCTCTGAAAGTCTTCCTCCGGAAATTAAACCGCTCATTCAACACAGCGAACCGCTTAAGGCCGACGACCCACGGGCGAAGTCGCTCCCATCGCCTGCATTTAATCTCGCACTAGCAAAAATCCCTCAGCGCCTGCCGATGGCTTATGGCGTCACGAGCTATTCCGGCTTATCCAAGGGTAAGCACGAAGCTTCCTCAACTACTTCTGGGTTTGAAGATCCCGATGACCCAAAAGATTCCGCCCCAGCAGTCGATCTTCTTATTCCCGACAGCCTCAAGGGTAATCAACTCGGTAACCTCCTCCACAAGTTGATGGAGCTGCTGGACTTCAAGCGTGCCACTCAAGACCGGACGTATTTAGAGACCATGATTAGGGAGCTACTCGCTGAATCCAGTTTAGTGGCACTGACTGACCCCGCATTCGATGAAACAGTGCAGACGCTCACTCAGTCAGCCTTGGTGTGGCTACAGCAGCCACTGCGAACGCACGCTGGTAAGCCATTCTCCCTGAAAGATATTGATGCCACTAAACAGTTAGCCGAGGTCCGCTTCTCCTTCGCGGCCTCCGTTGATGAAAAGACATTCCCTGCGCTCGATGCCGCATTCGCCGAAGAGTTCAACCCAGCGGGTAAGTCCGCATTAGCTGAATTGGGTCTATCATGGGACCGCGGTAATCCCTTGGAAGGATTGGTTACTGGTTCCGTTGACTTCGTTTTTGCCCAGGATGGACGTTATTACATTGTCGACTGGAAATCTAATTTCATCGGCGAAACCTCTTCGCACTACCTGTCCGAAAATATCGCTAAGAGTATCGCGAAAGAGTGTTACCACCTTCAGTTCTCGCTCTACACCATCGCACTCGATGCGCACCTCAGTCGCTGCCTCGGTGATCAGTGGAATTACGAACGAGACTTCGGTGGGGTGTACTACATATACCTACGCGGCTTCGGTACGCACCCCGATGGCACCAACGGCGCCTTCTTCCATCGTCCCTCTGCGAAATTCGTTCAACGAATTCGTTCCATCCTGCAACCCGCACCCGTCCAATCATGAACCCTTCGTCAATTAAGCAGGAAATAGTGGATGCTCAGGACTTAGCCGCTGCGTTAATAGCTGCCCTGAAGCTCCCTGAGGGTGACCCATCGCTGAATTCTGAGTCATGGGTCAAGCTGGCCTACGAAGCCGTCTTGGATGGCCAATCATGCAAGGTCCTTAAAGAAGTTCCTGCATTCGATAAGGTTGTTGGCCGACCCGAAGATCAAGATGCCCCGCTCGTGCTCCGTCCGACTGCTGGCGGGGCACTGCTTTACCTGCGCCACATGTTTGAGTTAGAGGGTGGGCTGGCGAAGGCCATTATGGATCTGGCAGTGGAGCGCGAAAAGTCGAAGCGTTGGGACACTGCGTTAGCTAAGAGTATCGCCGCCAAAGACGGACTTAACAAAGAGCAGGGCGATGCCTTGTTCCGTCTGGCGCAATTCAAATTCATCATTCTAACGGGCGGTCCCGGTACAGGTAAGACCCATACCCTTAAGTCGCTGCTTCGGTATGCCGTGAATGGCGGCAATGTTGCTCCCTCGCAAATTCGTCTCGTGGCACCTACGGGCCGCGCTGCTCGCCGGATTGCCGACGGTATTGATACCATGCGCTTGGAGCCTGAATTTAAAGAGTTAGCCAAACCGCAGACCATTCACTCCTTGCTCTATGAGCCAGAGTCTTTTGATGACTTGGAATTACTTGTAGTGGACGAATCCTCGATGGTGGATCTGATTTTATTTAACCAACTCATCGATAAATTACCAAAGACCTGCTCCGTGGTATTGGTCGGAGATCCTAATCAATTACCTTCGGTTGAAGTCGGCTCCGTGCTCGCCGATCTTTGTGAAGCGCCCGGTTTAGCGGCGAACAAAGTGCAACTCTCACAACAGCATCGTTCTAAACAGGAAATTATGGAACTCGCCGAAAGTGTGCTGAGCGGAAAGGGCGGGGAAGTCATCAAGCTCGAGGCACCCACACCTGAAGCGGTCGTGGAGTGTGCACTTCCTGCATTTATCGCACTACGTGATAAGGCTCGTGCGGGCGATGTTGAGGGTGCTTTGGATATGGTTGATAGTGTGCGCGTGCTTTGCTCTCACGTTAATGGTCCATTGGGCGCCGAAACACTTTCAAGGGCCATTGCTGATAAGTTGGGCATTCGCTTCAGTCCTCCAGGATCAGGTTCACTTTTAATGGTTACGCGCAATGACCGCCGTGGCACCGGCCTTTCCAATGGCGATGTAGGCGTGATGGTTCGCGAGAAGGTCTACTTCCGCGGGCAACCTGCTGGTTTTGATGTTAGCCTGCTACCTGAATACACCTTGGCCTTTGCCACCACGATTCACAAGGCACAGGGTTCAGAATATAAGCACGCCATTGTGGTGCTGGGCTCTAGTCAGCGAAAGGACTTCCTGAACCGTCAGCTCATTTACACCGGCATCACTCGCGCTCGCGAGCAATTGACTCTCTTTGCTGACCGTAAGGTTTTTCTCGATGCCTCTCGCAAGGAAGTCCCTCGTGCCTCGGGGTTAAAAGACCGAATCGGTTAGGAAATTTCTGCGGTTACGGAACTTGAAAGTGCTCAACTTACTTCGACTCTTTTGGCTTCTTTTTAGCAGCTAGTTTTTCTTCTAATTTTACAATCTCTCCAGCTTCTTTAATTATTCTGGTCCAGAAGGCAGCGTTTGATTCTTCGAAGTGAACGTCGGGGGCATGTATCATTCAAATAATTCCGTGCTTCTTCTTCGGACATGCCATATTTCTTTTGGACATCTTTAAGTATGTCGACGAGGTCGGTAATTTTCGACTCCTTCTTTTTCACCGCTTTCTTCGGAGGTTTGCTTTGTTTTGCCTCTGCTTTCCTCCACTTTCGCGGGTCGTAAATACTATCGTCCAAAATACTATCGTTAGTAAGAGACGCTCCGTAGTTCTTCGGTAAAAGGATTTTTTTCTTAATTAGCTTCTTCTTTTTGGGCATGATAATCGGGGTGGGGTAGGGTTGTGATTACTCGTCGTTGTCGTGGTCACGGTCGCCGTCTGAATGGTCATGATGGGCGTCGGAGTCATCGCTCTCAGCTTCACCGATGATCTCATCGTTATCATTATTGTAGATGGTGCCGTCGCTGTCGGAGTCATCCATGCCGACATCCATGTTCGCGATGATTTCATTAGTTTCATCTTCGGAACGTTTCCTGGAGCCGCTGGCCATGCCGGCGCCGAAGAGTCCGGCGAAGAGTCCAGCAATGAAGCCAGTACTTGCGGCTGATTGACTCGTGCTACGCTGCGAAGGTGCTGGGATGAGTGTGCTGAGTAGGCGCCATTCGGTCATGCCTTCCGCCCAATAGTAGTCGGTGTACAGCAATTGCTTTTTCGCGAGGCAATCCAGGATTTCTTTCGTTTCAAATTGCCCGATGATTTTCCCGTCTCGTGCCACGTGGACTTTCATTTTTCTGATTAAGCATGATAACCCTCGTTATGCGAATTATTCTTACGTCGAATTTATTGAATAATTTATACTTTCACAAACGGGCATGAAGCGGGGAAGGGACAATTAAGCCCTCCTCACCCCCAACGCAACCCCTTCGCACAAAAAAGGGTCAGACTACGTTAGCGTAGTCTGACCCCGTTAACGTAGTCTGACCCTTTTTCCTTGGGGGGTTCATGGTGTTGAGGGTTTGGACCCGAAGGTTTGTTGTAATCGTATGCCCCGACCCATTCGCATTGAGAATCCCAGCTCAGTTTTTCATGTGTTCTCTCGCGGCAATTACC
>CANGNX010000041.1 GCA_947455415.1 Opitutia bacterium
AGCGACGCAATGCGCCGGATTCGTTGTCACGAACTAGCGAAGGGGCGCGGAACTGGTTAGCTCCACGACGGAGACGACTGCGACGTTTGGACTGTTTTCTTTTCGGATTTGCCATGGTTCTTCGCTTGGTGAGGGTTGGTTGTACCCCAGACGCCTATTCGGTCAAGCCCCCTTTCGATGGCTTGCACTGCTAATTTTGGCGGTTTGGCTGGGGTAATGCCTAGTTGCCCAGCCCTTTTCCTCGATCGCGATGGAAATCTGATTGAAGACCACCACCACACCTGTCGGGTCGACCAGATTGCCCTGATTCCTGGGGTGAAGCCGGCACTGCATGCCTGTCTCGGGGCGGGGTATAAGCTTTTCGTGCTCACCAACCAGAGTGGGTTGAACCGCGGGATTTTTACCTGGGAGCAATACGAGGCCTGTAATGTGCGGATGTTGGAACTGCTCGATTTGCCGACGCCAGGGATTTTAGAAATCAAGGCAGCACCTGAGCGACCCGATGAGCCTTCGCTTTATCGTAAGCCCAGCCCGCGCTTCATTTTGGAGATGATTGCGAAGCACGACCTTGATCCAGCGCGTTGCTGGATGACGGGTGACCGATGCACGGATTGGGATGCCGGATTGAATGCGGGAATTAAATCCTGTGCGATGCGCAGCGGGGCGGGTCGACCCGAAGATTTCATCTACGCGGAATCGAAGGGTATCACGATCCGAAAAGATTTTCCTGAATTTGTGCGGATGGATTTGGGCCTGAATTGGTAGAGAAATAAAAAGGGCGAACTCGTAAGTTCGCCCTTGGGAGTGACTGCAATTAAGAATTACGACTTAGGTGCGTCAGGGCAGCACTTGTCGCCGTCTTTCTTGGCAGGTGCGTCTTCTTGCTTCGCAGGTTCAGCAGGGCAGGTGCCAGGCTTGTCTGACTTGTCGCAAGTACCGCAGTGACCAACAATCATGGACTTGGGTGCTTCGGGGGTGGCGGGACAGGCTGGGCAGCCGTCGCCATCCTTCTTGGCAGGCTCGTCAGCGAAGCTGATAGCCGTAGTCAGCACGAGGGCGCTGGCAGCAGTGGTGAGGAAACGTAGGAGTGTGGTTTTCATAGAGGGAAGAGCCCTAATTATGGAACGAAGCTCGCAACTGTCAAACGGCGGGAAGCAAATAAATCACTAGGGTTTAACTGAGTCTGGTATAGGTAATACCCTTAATTTATCCACCGCTCGGCCTAGGCCCGTACCGGGCAACCAGTCGCTACCACTGGTCGTACTAAACACTTGGCCACTTTGGACGCTCACGAGCTTTCGCACGGCGGGGATTTTTTTTAATTCGGCCAAGCGCGTCTCGGAAGGAATAATATTTGTGTTAATAAAATTATTTTCGATCCACAGAAAGGCGTCGGGTTTAATTTGTGCCACGGTTTCCCAATCCAGTTTCTGCCAAGTGGTATTCGCGAGGGGCGAGTGATAGCCAGCGACGTTGATTGGCCCGCCGAGGTAAGAATAATCTCCGGCCATCATGCCGTCCCAAATAATTAAGAGGCTGCGAGGGTTGGGCCGAGGTTGAGCTTCGAGATTTTGTGCTAATTTTTCGGCTAAGGATTTTTGATTAACAAGGGCGCCGAGGGCACGCACATCAGCGGCGACAGAATTTTTATTTTCTGCGGAAAGAACTAAAACTTTGAGGCCCGCTTGTTGACAGCGATTCGCCCAGAGCGGATTGGCCAGTCGGGGCAGAATCACGCACGAGGGTTTTAATTGTAGTAGGCTTTCTAGGTCAGGATTAAACGCGTCGAATGATCGCGAGGCAGGATGGCCCTTGGGCAGGGGGCACCAGGCCGTGGCTCCTACGATTTTATCGGCAGCGTTAAGGTCAATCAGGGTCTGCGTGGCGCCGGGGCTATAACTGACGATGCGTAGCTCATCGGCGGCGAGCCAGGGCCCTAATCCGCAAAGTAATACGAGCAGCAGACGGAGCATTAAGCAGAAAGCGTATTCGCGAGCTTGATGGCTGAATCCAGGCTGCCGCGGTCGGCTCGTCCTTGGCCGGCGATTTCGTAGGCCGTACCGTGATCGGGGCTGGTGCGAATGTATTTCAGTCCGAGCGTGAGATTGGCGGAGCTAGAGAAGTCGACGAGTTTAAGTGGGGCCAGTCCTTGGTCGTGGTAGATGGCCGCGACGGCATCGAACTCGCCTTGCTGGTGACGATAAAAAACGGTGTCACCTGGAAGCGGGCCACTGACGGCGTAGCCTTCGGCGCGAAGGGCTTCAACTTCAGGACGAATAATAGCATCGTCTTCGGAGCCGAGTAATCCGTTTTCGCCGGCGTGCGGATTGATACCACAGACTGCAACGTGTGGATTTTTATCGCCAAGTTTTTGCCGAAGGTGAATGAGGGTGAGTACGGTTTTACGAAGGTCGGCACGGGTGAGTTTTTTTGCGACCTGTTCGAGTGGGATGTGCCAAGTGACTAAGCCCACGGTTAATTTTCCACCGGCAAAAGCCATGACGGGATTGCCGTTCCAGCGTTGTGCAAAAAATTCGGTCTGGCCGGGAAATTTGTAACCGATTTTCGAGAAAGATTTTTTGTTAATCGGGCCAGTGACAACGGCACGGAATTGTCCGTGGAGAACGCCGTCGGCTGCCTGTTCCATGGCGGCGAGAGCGATACTACTACCGGTGTCATCGGGCTTTCCAGTGCTCACTTTGTAATCAGCTGGACCTACGGCGAGCTGAGATGACGTCGGTAGGCCGAGGGTTTTAAGCCAGGTGGCTGGGCCAATAATGACGACATCGGAATGGGCTTCAGGGTGGGCCTTTAACCACGATGCGATTAATTCGGGGCCGACTCCGGCGGGGTCGCCGCACGTTAAAGCGAGTGGAAGTTTACTCATTCGGGTTGCACGAAGCGTCCGCGTTTTCCGCCGAGGAAGAAGTTAAGGAATTCTTGGGCGACCGTGGTCGTGTAGGTACCACTTTGCAAAGCTGCCTGAGCGAAGGATAGGCAATTACCGTTGGGGGCGTAGATCGCGTGGTAGGCTCTTTTAAGTTCGGTAATTTCCGCCGTGGAAAGTCCGCGGCGACGCATACCAACGAGATTGAGTCCGGAAAGCTGATTGCGACTGTGGGCAAGCGCGTTGGGTGGGACATCTTCGGTGATGACGGCGTTGCCCGAGGTCATGGAGCCAGTGCCCACCCGACAGAATTGGTGGACGGCCACGCCGCCACTAATGAAGGCGTGATCGCCGACTTGCACGTGTCCGCCAAGCATGCAGCCATTGGCAAGAATCACGTGATTACCGAGCACGCAATCGTGAGCCACGTGGGCTCCGGCCATTAGTAAATTGTTTTGGCCGATGACCGTGGCGAGTCCAGGCTGCGTGGCACGATGCACGGTGACGTGTTCGCGAATGATGGTGCCGTCACCAATTTGCACGTTCGATTTTATATCACTCTTAAAACTTAGGTCCTGTGGATTGCCTCCAATCACGGCGAAGTGATCGATTTGCACATTCTTACCCAGCACCACATTCTTTTTAATGATGGCATGGGCAGCGATGGTGCTGCCGGGGCCAATGACAACGCCCGCTTCAATGATGGCGTGCGCACCGACAGAAACGTCGGACGCAAGGCGTGCGGTGGCATCAATGAGGGCGGAGGAATGAATCACTTGGAAGAAGGGTTGGGACCGGAGAACAGTTCAAGTTGGGCAGGTTTAACCATGTCGTAAACCCGCAAGAGGCGGAGCAACTGTAAAGTGTCGGAGCGCGCGTAACTCTGATTAGATTCCACGTGCTGTACCAGGTTTTCCAAGATCGTGCGGAAGGTGATTACATGGTCGACGCCGCTCTGTTTTAAAAGGGCGATACTCTCCGAGCGTTGTGGCTCCTGCGAGGGAATGCCAGGCAGGATTAATATTTTCGAGATGGGCTGATCGGCGTTGGCCGAGAGTTCAGCGAAAGCTTCTTTCGCTGCTTCGACCGCTTCTTTTTTTACGAACTCGAGCAAGTCGCCTTTACGAATCATGGTCGGCGTAATCGCTTTGGTGGTATGCCAAGCCTTGATGGCGATGACGGCGGTGGTCAGCCCTGGAATGTCGGAACCAAAAAGTTGAAAGGGTAGTACCATTTCCCGGCGGGGGGCGGGATTGATGATTAATAGGTCGCCTTCCTCGTCGGCGCGTTTGCGACGAGACTGCACGGCGTATTTGCGCGATTGGCGTACGAAGAAGCCGTTCACTTCAAAATATTCGCGCACCAGACTGTCGTCGAAACCCGCCATTGGCTGGAGCATGCAACTGACTGACCCCAGGGGTCAACCTGCTATCATTGCTCAGAGGGCGAAGTCGGCTGGCGCGATGGCGACAGTAAACTCACCTTTGAGTGAGCCCGCTTTCAAGGCTGGTACTAACTCACCAAGTGGGGCGGTGCGAATGCTTTCGTGTAGCTTAGTGAGTTCGCGACCGACGCAGACCACGCGTTGCGGCCCAAGAATCTCGAGCATTTCGTCGCAGAAATCGCTGATACGGTGGCACGATTCGTGGAGCACGATGGTTTCATCGGCCGTCAATGCACCTTCGAGGAAACGTCGACGGGCGGCAGACTTGGGTGGGAGGAAGCCGACGAAGCGAAAGGCATTGGTAGGGAGACCGGAGGCAGAGAGGAGGGTGACGATGGCACAGGCACCTGGGAGTGGAGTCACGGTGAGTTTGCGACGGCGGCATTCACGGGTGACGCGAAAGCCGGGATCGCTAATGCCAGGCGTACCAGCATCGGTGATGAGGGCGACGGTGGCGCCAGCGGCAATTTTATCGGCGAGTTCGATGGCCACTTCTTTTTCGTTATGCTCGTGGTAGGCGAGCATGGGCTTGGAGAGTCCGAGGTGTCGCAGGAGTCCGCCGGTGACGCGCGTGTCTTCGCACGCGACAAAGTCGCACTGTGCGAGTTCGGCTTTTGCGCGCTCCGTGATGTCGCCCAAGTTTCCTAGGGGCGTAGCCACGACCAACAATCGACCTGTCGGTGTCCGGTGGTTGCCGCGTTCACCTGGGTCAGTTGCAGTCATTATGGTTTAGCGGTAGCCCGAACCGCCTTGTTGACCCATGCCGGGAAGGCCGCCTTGCCACGATGCGGGCTGGGCCTGAGGCAGGGTGGAGTCGGCGGGCTTTTCTGATTCAATTGACTCGCAGCCGACTAAACCCAGCAGGGTGGCGGCGATCGCAATAATCAGAGAAGTGCGAAACATTGATTAGTTATTGGCGACTTTACCCACTTCGGCTTCGAGGGTGACTACGTCGCCGTTGCTAAAGTCATCAATGGATGAACCCGTTAAGATTTGCGCAGTGCAGATGGCGTTTTGAACGGACTCAACATGGACGCGTCCGATTTCTTTGTCGCCAAGGCGAACCTTGAAAGTGCTTTGGGCTTTGATGCCGTTTAATTCGCCAACCGAGAAGCAAACTAAGCCATCAGCTGAGTTGAGGAGAATGATGCGGGTTTTGATGGATTCGGGTCCGAAATCAACTTTCGCAGCTTCAGTTGAGCCTTCGGTGGAAGGATCGCGAGGGAAGGGAGGTGTGTTGCCACCAGCGGTTTGCGCGTAGCTGTAAAGTTGGCTGTATTTTTGGGCGAGGTCTTTACGGCCTTCTTCGGCTTTGGCGGTCTTCGCGATTTCAGCGTCAATTTGTTCTTTGGTGAAGAGTGAAGCGGCCTTCTCTTTTTCTTTCGCGAGGCTTTGCTTGGTGCCGTTGAGTTCGGTGGCGAGTGACTCACTCTTCGTATTGGCTTCGCTTAATTGAGCGGCGAGTGAATCGCGCTTAAGGGTGAGTTCAGAGCGCTCGGCTTCCAGAGAGGAAACATTGGCGGTCAGGCCTTCAATTTTGCTCTTCTTGTCGGTCACGTCGGCTTGGAGATCGGCGACGGTTTTCTCCATCTCGCCGATTTTGGCGCGCTTGGCTTCGACCAATTCTTTCACCTTTTTGCCTAAATCGTTCATGCGACCTTCGTAATTCTTACGGGCCTGAATTTCGGGGTCGGTCACCGCCCACTCGGTGTGCTTCATGGCGGTTTCAACTTTGCCATTCAGGAGGTAGGCAAAGACGCAGGCGGCAATCGCGAGGGCGATACCGAGGATGCGAAGGGTCAGGCTGACGGACTTATTCATGGGGTGGAGGGGTTATGAATGTTTGAAAAGGGTAGAGCCGGGATCCATGTGGGACTGTCGTAAGACTGGCCCTGGGTTGGAGGAGGCGTGCAATAGAACTTTGAACACGAGTTCTTCTGACCCGACAAGTGCAATTTCCTCACAGATTTCGGCGGAAGACATCCAGCGATTGGGGTGCTTTTTTAGTGCTAAAATGGCACGACTTCGGGCATCAAGGGTCTTGGCGGCTGCCTTCTTACCAGCTTCAACTCCGGGTTGGTGGTAGGCGTTGATACCTAAGAGGCTGGCGTAGAGTCCGACGGCACGCTCAAAGAGGGCGATGAGTAGACCAATTGAGCGGGCGTCAACCTGATCGAGAGTGAGAGTTAGGCTCGCACGGTTGCTTTCAGAAAGGGCATCGCGTGTCCCCAGGAGGAATGCCTGAAGGTAATCACCCGAGGATGTTAGGGGGTCGATTTCAGGAGAAGACCCTTCGCGGTCCTTGAGTACTTCGATAAATACGGCGAAGAAATTGTTCACGCCATCGCGCAGCTGTTGCACGTAGGCGTGTTGGTCGGTTGAGCCTTTGTTGCCGTAGACAGTGAGTCCTTGGTAGACGGATTTCCCGGCTAAGTCTTTTTCTTTGCCGAGCGATTCCATCACTAGTTGTTGAAGGTAGCGCGAGAAAAGTAAGAGGCGATCTTTGTACGGAAGCACGACCATGGCTTTTTTACCGTGGCCATCGGTGAGGTGATACCAGGCGAGCGCGAGCTGGGCGGCGGGATTTCGGGAGGCGTCCGTAGTGCGCGTGAGTTCATCCATGGCACGTGCACCGGCTAACATCTGTTCAATGTCTAAGCCTTGCAGGGCTGCGGGGAGAAGTCCGACCGGTCCAAGTTCGCTCGTGCGACCGCCGACCCAATCCCACATAGGAAAACGTGCGAGCCATTTTTCTTTAACGGCTACTTTATCGAGCTCGCTATCTTTACCGGTGACGGCGACCGCGTGCGCGGCGAAGGAGGCTCCAGACTTTTTCCAGAAAAGTTGCGTTTCAATTAGCGCGTTGCGCGGTTCAGGGGTGCTGCCTGACTTAGAGGTCACCACCACGAGCGTTGAGCCGATTCTATTGGCTAAATTGGAGAACACACGATCCATGCCATCAGGATCTGTGTTATCGATAAAATGAATTTTCAGTTGGTCGTTCGCAGTACCTAAGGCATCGGCGACGAATTGAGGTCCGAGGGCGGAGCCACCGATACCGATGCAAAGTAGATCGGTGAATTTTCCACTCGAACCTTTGATTGAGCCGTCATGAACTTTCTTAACAAAACTATGAATGCTGGCGATGGCCTCTTTGATTTCCTGGGTGATGGAAGCGTGCGGTGCGAGTTCGGGGGTGCGCAACCAGTAGTGACCGACCATGCGTTTTTCGTCGGGGTTCGCGATGGCACCTTTTTCCAGGGCGGCCATAGCGGCAAAAGCTTCGGCTAGGCTCGGTGCAATTTTTTCGGAGAAGCCGGCGGGAGCAGGGGCACGACTGAGGTCGAGCGCAAATCCGAGTTCTGGAAAACTGAGGAGCTGCTTACGGAAGTTTGTGAAGGAGTGTTCCACAGCCATTTAATTTCGCCGAAAGGTGCACCTTTGGCAATAAAGTATGCCCAAATTTTTGGGCATAAATGGTCAAATTATCGCGTGCTTAGTCGCCGTCCGTAATCGCACCTTCGGAGGCCGAGGACACTAATTTAGCGTACTTTGCTAAGGTTCCACGCTTTTCTTTGGGAGGAGCCGCTTTCCAGGCCTTTAATCTTTGACTGATGACGTCGGCGGAAAGGGAAAGATTGATTTCATTTTTTACCGCATCGATGACAACAGTGTCGCCATTTTGCACAATTGCTAGCGGGCCGCCCACGGCCGCTTCGGGGGCGATGTGACCGACCACGAACCCGTGGCTGCCGCCGGAGAATCGTCCATCCGTAATCAGGGCGATAGTTTTGCCTAGGCCCTTGCCCATGACGGCGCTGGTCGGTCCGAGCATTTCGCGCATACCAGGTCCGCCTTTGGGGCCTTCATTGCGAATGACGATGACGTGACCGTCTTTGACTTCGCCATCTAAAATTCCTTTGAGTGAAGCCTCCTCCGATTCGTAGACAATCGCTTGTCCCGTGAAGCTGCTACCTTCTTTGCCAGAAATTTTTGCGACGGATCCTTGAGGGGCTAAGTTGCCACGCAGGATGCGCAGGTGGCTGTCGGCCTTAATGGGATTAGAGAATGGACGAACCACGTCTTGATCTTTGGCGTAGGGTTTAACATTCGCTAAATTTTCAGTGACGGTTTTTCCGGTAACAGTCATGCACTCGCCGTGGAGCAAGCCCGCATCGAGCAGCATTTTGAGCAATGGTTGCAGGCCTCCAATGCGTACGAAGTGAGCCATGTTGTATTTACCGCTGGGCTTCAAGTCGCAGAGCACAGGAACTTTTCGACCGATGCGCTCGAAATCTTCGAGGGTGATTTTTACGCCCGCCGAGTGAGCCATGGCAATCAAGTGCAACACCGCGTTGGTGGAGCCACCCAACGCAATCACCACGGTGATGGCATTTTCGAAAGCGTGCTTCGTGAGAATATCTAACGGACGAATATTTTTCTTTAATAATTCGAGGACGGCTTTGCCGGCGCGATCGCAGTCGGCGAGTTTGTCTTTCGAATTGGCTAATTGCGCAGAGCTGTCGGGCAAGCTGAGGCCGAGCGCTTCAATCGCCGAGGCCATGGTATTGGCCGTATACATGCCACCGCAGGAACCTTCGCCGGGAATGGAGCAGGTTTCGATTTCCTTTAATTCGGAATCACCGATTTGTTTAGCGGCGTGTTTACCAACCGCTTCGAAGACTGTAACGATATCGGCGGCTTGTCCTTTGTGTAAGCCTGGAACAATCGTGCCGCCGTAAACGAAGACGGAAGGGCGGTTGAGTCGGGCCATGGCCATGACGCAGCCGGGCATATTTTTATCACAGCCACCGATCGTGACGAGGCCGTCAAAGCCTTCGGCACCGGCAACGGCTTCCACGGAGTCGGCAATGATTTCGCGCGAGACCAGAGAGTAACGCATCCCGGGTGTACCCATAGAGATACCATCGGACACGGTGATGGTACCGAAGATGATCGCCTTTCCGCCCGCTTCATCGGCGCCCTTGGCGGCTTGGATGGCCAAGCGGTCGATGTGCATATTGCAAGGGGTCACCATGGACCAGGTCGAGGCCACGCCAATCACGGGCTTTTTAAAGTCGGCGTCATTGAAGCCAACGGCTCTTAACATGGCGCGGCTGGGGGCGCGGTCGGGGCCGTCGACGACGATGGAAGAGAAGGCGCGGGTGTTGGGAGAATCGGGCATGGGTATTAAAGTCTGCGATTGTCAGTGGGTGTCACCCATGTATTTAGGGTGAGGGCGAACTTTGACGTTCAACCTGTATCCGACAACCCGATTTTTAAGACCTTTCTACCCGTGGAATTCAATCTAAAGAAGATTATTAAGGCCCTCCTGCTTTCGACCTCTGAAGCGGTGTCCATTAAGGACATCCAGAAGGTCGTGCAGCGTTACCATGCCCAGGCGAGTACGGATACGAGTGAGGAACGCGCACCCGTCGAGGGTCAAGATTCCTCGGCACTGGCTGCTCAGCCCGTGCAAGAGGTGATTCAGGATATCATTGATCAGGTTCCCACTTTACTGACGGCCACGCAAATCCGTGAAGCCGTGGATGCATTGGAATCGGAAATGCGCGACGCCAATGACTCTTGTCGTATTCTGCAAGGACCCGAAGGTTTCCGCTTGGTCATTTCTCCCGCGTATGCGGATTGGGTACGCTTGTTGCGTGGCGAACCACGCCCTCAGCGTCTCAGCCCCGCCTCGTTGGAAACCCTTTCCATTGTCGCTTACCGTCAGCCTGTCACGCGTTCGGAGATGGAAGCGATTCGCGGCGTGTCGATTGATAGTGCCCTGAATCGTTTGCTCGAGCTCGAGTTAATCGCCGTGACGGGTCGTGCCGATTTACCCGGTCGTCCGATTCAATACGGCACAACCGATAAATTCTTAGACTTCACTGGCTTGCGTTCACTTGGTGAATTGCCTGCTTCTGATGTGCTTTCACCGGCACAGATTTCAGAATGGATCACTCGTGCCACCGCACCGGTTGTGGTCGGCGATGCAGAAATGGGCTTACCCTTAGAAGAAGGTTCCAGCGAATCTCCCGCGCCATGAGCTTAGACGAACACCGCAAAAACGTTGATCGCATTGACCGAGAAATCCTCCGTCTCTTGGGCGAGCGTTTGCAGGTGGCTCGTGCGATTGGTGAAGCCAAATTAAAAGCTGGTTCCCCTGTTTACGCACCGCAACGCGAAGAACAATTATTACGCTCCTTGGTTGAGGCGGCGCCCACTTTGCCCGCTTCAGGCATTCGTTCGATTTATCGCGAAATCATTTCACTCTCGATTGGTGCCCAAATGGTAAAGCCCGTGGCTTACCTCGGGCCCGAAGGTTCGTTCACGCAACAGGCGCTGATTCGTGCCTTTGGTTCGAGTGTACCGACTTTGCCATTGCGCACCATCGGCGATATTTTTGCGGCGGTTGAATCGGGTGAAGCCTCGTACGGCGTGGTCCCCGTCGAAAACTCCACCGAAGGCGTGGTCAGTCACTCTTTAGATTTATTAGCGGAATCCGAATTAAAAGTCGTCGCTCAGATTACTCTATCCGTCGAGCAATGCCTCGTCGGTGCGGGGCCGTTGAATGAAATCAAACGCGTCCTCTCCAAGGACATTGCCTTGGCGCAGTGTCGCGGTTGGTTGTCACGTCACTTACCGAACGCCGCGTTGGTTGAAACGGAAAGCACCGCCGCGGCGGTTGAACAAATTTCACGTGACCCAAAGGGCACGGCTGCAGTGGCTTCGGCGGCGGCGGCGGAATCACGTGGCGTCCCGATTTTAACGCGCGGCATTCAGGATCGTCGCGACAATGCGACACGCTTCTTCGTGATTGCTTTAGCCGCGAATCCTCCCGGAGCGAAAGATGAAGTCACCAGCGTGGTGCTCACCTTGAAGCACGAGCCTGGTTCGTTGCAGGGTGCATTAAGCAGCTTCTCCGATCGCGGTATTAATTTGATTCGCATTGAGTCACGCCCCAGCCGCAAGCGGGCGTGGGAGTACCAGTTCTTCATCGATTTCCCGGGGCACTGGGAAACGCCAGCGGTGCAGGAAGCGGTGGCCGCACTGAAGGGTCGCTGTGAAGTCGTAAAATGGCTCGGCAGTTACCCTCAATCGGCCGGATGAACCGCCGCGTAGTCGGTGGCGTTTTGCTTTCGGTGATAATTATTACCGTTAGTGTCTCGTCCTGGCTATGGTGGCGGGCGTGGTCGGCTCCGTTAATCAACGTCGTGATTCACCCAGGTTATTCGGTGCACGGTATTGCGGTTGGGGCCCCCGTACGCATGCAGGGTATTGTGATTGGGCAGGTCTCATCGATTGGTTTGGTGCCCGATGAACAAGGCCGGTTGCGGCCTGAGTTAAGTCTCAGTTTAAATCCTGAGACGATGGCCAATCGTGGTTTCGCCGATCGGTTGCGGAGTCAGCATTTACAAGAAGAAGTGGCCCGCGGCTTACGCGTGCACTTAGTCGCCCTCAGTTTGGCATCCTCACAATTACAGGTAGAACTTTTTTGGGACCCGGCTGCGGAATTACCGACCGGTTTGGCGGCTAACGAAATTCCTGCGGTGGGTGCGGGGGTGCGTCAGGCGATGGAGCGTTTCATGCGAGAGTTGAGTCGGGTGACGAGTCTCGACTTGGGCGTGATTGCCAAAGAATTAGAGCGAGACTTAGATTATTATTATCCAAAGTCGGACCCCGTTTTTGCGGCTGAGCTTTCGGCGCGCTGGGTGAGTCGTTCGGCGGCTGCGGCTGAGGCCACGGAAGCGGAAAACTTATTAGCCGCACTGCATCGGGTGGCTAAGGCCAGTGCCGATTTACGGACCATGACCGCAGCGACTAATCAAGATTTCAGCCTCGAAGGGATTGCCCGGATGCAAGCGAGTTTGGCTGAGGCGACCGCCGCCATGGATGCGTTTGCGCAGGCCATGGAAACTTCGCAGCTTAAGCTCACGGGTGCGACGACGGAGGTGACCGATCTTTTCAAGGCGGTTTCCCAAGGCGCCCGAGAATGGCGTCGGAAAACTCAGGCTTTAAGCACTGAACCCACGCCGCCCTGAGGGAACAGGCTTGCGGGGTTACCGAGGGCACGAGTAAGTCTGAAGCCTCCCTATGGCTGAATCGACCGACAAAATGGAAGCAATTATCAACCTGTGTAAGCGACGCGGGTTTGTTTTCCCTTCATCCGAAATCTACGGAGGCCTGAACGGTTTCTTTGATTACGGTCCTCTCGGTGCCGAGCTTAAGAATAATATCAAGCAAGCTTGGTGGCAGGATTTTGTGCACCGTCGCGATGACATCGTCGGACTCGATTCCACTATCATTCACCACCCCACGACCTGGAAGGCGTCGGGTCACATTGATAATTTCACGGATCCGCTGGTCGACTGTAAGGAGTCGAAGATGCGTTACCGTGCCGACCAGCTTTTCTTCGCACCAGTCCGCGTGGCGGGTGAGACCATCGGTTACGTCTCGGTACTTGAAGACGAAAGTATGCAGGCGAAGGCGGATGAGTTGGCGAATGAGATGAAGCGTAAGCTGGCCAAGCAAGGTGCCTTGGAGCCAGTCGTGTTAAAAGACTACACCGAAGCCACCGCCGCCGAGCACGCGTTGATTCCTTCGCCCGCCACGGGCAAGCCCGGCTCACTGACGCCTCCGCGTTCGTTTAACATGATGTTCCAGACTTACGTGGGTGCGATGCAAGATGCGTCGGCGACCGCGTATTTACGTCCAGAAACCGCTCAAGGAATTTTTATTAATTTCAAAAACGTGGTCGATACTGGTCGCGTTAAATTGCCTTTCGGCATTGCGCAAATGGGCAAGGCCTTCCGGAATGAAATCAACCCCCGCAATTTTATTTTCCGTTCGCGTGAGTTTGAGCAAATGGAAATTGAATACTTTATTTCGCCCGCCGCGGATTGGCAGAAGGCTCACCAAGATTGGATTGAAGGCTGCTTGGCTTGGTTTGAGTCGATTGGTATTCCGCGCAACAAACTTTCGCTCTACCCGCACCCTCAAGAAAAATTGGCGCACTATTCGAAGGGTACCACGGACATCATGTTCGAGTTCCCGTTCGGCGTGCAGGAATTACAAGGTGTCGCGGCACGCGGCGATTTCGACCTCACTCAGCACAGCACCGTTTC
>CANGNX010000042.1 GCA_947455415.1 Opitutia bacterium
ACTTCGCGGAGTTCGGCGACGGCACCGCTGGCTTTTTGGGGTAGGCGAATGCGCAGCCACTTCATTGAGCCGTCTACCCAAGGGCGATCTTCATCGCCGCGATCCTGCGCACGAATTTCTTCTTTTTCGTCATCCAATTCTTCGCCGTTGGCGTTGGTCTGCGGCGTCGGATTAGGGTCGTCTAAGTAATCGTGTACACCGTTGAGCATTGCCCCATTCCAGGCGATTGGTGTCTCAGGCGCATTCGCCATGCGGAAAATCTTTAGGCCATTGCCGACGCTGAGCAGTTGGCGAAGGTGGCGACGGGAGAGGGGGAGGAGGCCTTGCAGTTTACCGTTACAAAGGTTTTCTAAAATGGCCAAGAAGAAGACCGTCTCGGGCTCGATGGTCCAGGCCTTGGTGCGATCAATGTTTTCGGGTGCGACTTGGATGTCTTCGATGCGTAGCTCAAGTCGGCAGATGATTTCATCGCGTTGCGACGCGGTGGCGATGTTCGGTGGAATGATGAAGCGAACCTCGATCGGTGTGCCGCGTTTGGGGGAAAGGTTGAGTGAACGTAATTTGGGTCCAGTGGCGGCACCGTTGGCTTCAAGTTTTGCGGCACCGTTGCTATTGTTTTTGTCAGCGATTTCGCTGACGGGCTTCGCAGTCGGTGCCGGATTGCTCTCGAGCTGAAGGTAGCCCTCTTTGGCGGCTAGGGTCAGGTAGGCAGCGACGGAGTGAACGCAGAGTTTTCGTCTCACGAGCGAGACGTCGCAACTGCACTCATTACGCTGGAAGGTGATGGACCGTAGGTTCCAGCTCGCCTCGCGCGTCTCGGTCCCGTCGTCAACAGTTGCCGTGACATTGGGGTAGGCCCAGAGGGCTTTTTTCACCTTATTTTTCTTAATTAGCTCTTTAGCGAGCAGCACAGTTGCCCCTCCGGCCAAATCAATCAGGTCGTCTTCAGTAATTTTCGGCAACGGCTGTTTAGGAGCCATGTGAATCGCGTGCGTAGGAGGTGCTCCATTGCGGGCACCCATTTAAATCAATTGGGGAAAGACTAATCGCCTTAAAGGACGACGTCTTGATCGGTAACTCTAGGATGCATCTCAAAGATGCCTACCGGAGTAGTCGGACCAGTCATCACGATGGAGGTGTCCGCCCCGATGCCAATCATAATCTTTCCGCCAGGCATATGAACCGTCAAATCAGCGTCAACTAAGCCCATTTTATGGGCCACTGCGGCACAGGCCGAAGAAGATGAGCCCGACGCCAAGGTGTAGCCAGCGCCCCGTTCCCAGATTTCAATTTGCACGTTTTGGCGGTCCACGATTTTCATGAACTGCACGTTGGTGCGGTTAGGGAAATTGGGGTGTACTTCGAGGGCAGGTCCGTAGGTCTTGGCCAAGTCGGGCGAGAGGTTGTCCACGGGAATGACGCAGTGGGGATTACCGACGGTCGCAGCCCAGTACTTAAAAGTTTTTCCGTTAACCGTAATCGATTCGCCGAGGACTTCGCGATCGGGGCCGATGTGCGGGATGATGGGGGCGCGAAAAGAAACTTTGCCCATTTCAACACGGATACGATTGCCGGCGTCGAAGACGGTGCATGCCACCATGCCTCCGATGGTGTGAACCTTAAATTCCTGGCCTTCCTTGATCCGTTTCGTTTCTAAAAGGTGACGGCAAAAAATGCGAATACCGTTGCCAGACTTTTCCGCTTCGGAGCCATCGGGATTAAGAATGCGCAGTCCGAAAGTTCCGTCCGTGCGCTCAATCGGTCCGTAGAGAATACCATCGGAGCCTAGGCCGTAATGACGGTGACAAACTTTGCGGATGTTTTCGGCGGAGAAAAGGGTCTGACAGTCCTTGGGCTCTAAGACTAAGTAGTCATTACCTAAGGCATGGTATTTCGCAAAACGCATGAGTAACGCATGTTAACTTTTAGTCCCTATGGCAAGACTGCCATTCGACGGAATCGTCGAAATTTAGGTGCTGGCCGGAGTCCAGCCCTTGATGAATTTCTCAAATTGATTCGCGTATTCCCGGTGGCCCTCCAGCGGGATGCCAAACGCGATGGCACGAACGATATCGGGTGCGTATTGATCGAGGGCAGTCGGCATGGAATAAACGCCGCTCAGCAATTGCTGTTGGCTGAGCGAGGAATCGCCTAAGGGGATGTTGTAGAGGGCGCGAATCTCCCCGTCGTTGATGTCGTATTCGAAGGTAACGAGGCGACAGTTCCAATTGACTTGCAGGAGGGTTTGCCAGACCGCCGCTTTGCGTTTGGCGCTGGCTTTAGGGGGCACGGTGAAGAGGTTGGGCGCGATGATGCGGACAATCTCACCGTCGTCTTCGCAGATGATGTTAAACGTGAACAGGTTTCGGCCTTCCGCGTTGAGGTAGTTATCCGTGCTGAAGCCGCTCTGAAATTTATTACTCCCTTTCTCGTGACCGTATTTTAATTTTCTTTGATCAAGGAAGGATTTAATTTCGTCGGGGTTGGTAGGCATGGGAGGAAAGGTTGGAGTTAGGAGTTTTCGCTGCACTCAAGCAGGGCGTTGTCGATGAAGCTAATCATGGGGTGCTCGCTGCCGTGCTGTTCGATGAAGAGCTTTCGGGCCTTTTTATATTCAACGACGGCTTTTTCGTTGTACCCCATTTTCTGGTACATGAGTCCAAGGTTTTTGGTGATAAAGGGGCAGGGCTGGGCCGGCGATTTTTGAAGTGAGAACTTTTGGGCCCTTCGCAGAATGCCCTCGGCTAAGGGGAAGCGTTCTAAGTGAACGTAGACAAAGCCGAGGTTGTTACAGTGGCGTTGTAAATTAGGGTCGTCTCGTCCGTTACGTGCCTCGATGGAGGCAATCACTTCTTCAAGCAGGGTGGCCGACTCAACATAATGGCCACGAGGAATGAGGAAATCCGTCACGGCCAGTTTGGCATTTACGATAGAGGGGTCGTGTTCCGGGTAGAGGTCGATGCAGATCTCAAGCGCCTTGCGCACGAGTGATTCGGCCCGCTTGGGGTTGCCGAGCTTAATTTCATTATCGGACGACCAGATGTAGCTGTGGGACAGGTAATGCTTTGAGCTCGGTTGGCAGAATTCGAGGGCACTCCCTGCCTTATTAAAGGCGTAGCGGGCATCGTGATGTCGGCCCGCACGGTAATAAATAATTCCGAGGGTGTTGTAGCCGATGCCAGTATTTTCAGTGGGAGTCTGCGAGAGGCTACTGATTACGGGGAGGGCGTGTTCTAGCAAGGGGATGACGACGCTGGCATCCGCCTTCGTTTCGAAGAGTGCCCTGGCTAAAATAATGGCGGCCTTAGCGTATTCAGCGGCGGGGTAGGGCGTGACAGTCTTACTTTCCAGGAGGCCTTCTTGGAGGAAGCGAATACACTCTGCATAACGGTCGTCGCGGAAGTGGTAGTACCCGAGGTTAATCAGGGTGTGGACGCGCACCTTGCTGTGAGCTTTATCAATTTTCTCGGAGAGCGTGAGGGCACGCGTCAGCAGCTTGTGGGCTTCTTCGTTATTGCGCTTGTTGCCAAAGATTACCGCTACGTCGTTATAGAAGTAAACGCGTTCGTGGGTTTGGTTTTTCCGCAATTCATAATTATGATCAATTTTCTCGAAGCAGGCGAAGCCAGCATCGATTTCATCGCATTGGAAATGTAACTCCATTAAAGGACGGAGGGCTTCATCCGCTTCTGGGGAGTGTGGTCCGAAATGTTTTTCGGCCAGCTTAACCGCTTGGAGGAAATCGGCTCGCGCAAACTCTGGGCGATTCTCGCGCAGGTTAGTTTGAGCGGATTGAAGGAGGTCGGCCAACTGGGTTTTGTAGGTGTGCGACATATAAAAAGGGTTAAGCTTGTTTCACCATTTCAACCCAGCCAATGAGGTGTCGTTTCAGCTTAGGTTCCCACTTGAAGTAGATCCGGAGATCCGCTCGGTCGTGATGGCTGGCGATTTTGAGGTACTGCGAAAGGTAAAGCTTCTTGCCTCGATAAAGGATGAGGCGCTTGTCTTGGTGGATTCGTTGATAATTACTAATCTGCTCGGGGGTGATTTCGGGATTCCAGGACTTACCGCTAATCGTCTCGCGAATTTTGCCGAAAGCCTCGAGTTCGGGGACGATGTCTTCAAAATTATCAAATTCACAGTGGCGGGCGGACTCGATGGCGGATTCGGTGACGATAAAATCATGCAGGAAGAACTTCGGAATGAATTGAACGAATTTTCCGAGCGACTCGAACATCTTGGGTTCAGAAAGGCTTCCCTTGATAGGGGCTGATAATTGCAAAGCGGTGCCGAGCTCTTGTTTGAGCCGACGAACAAAAGTAAAATCAGCGGAGCGGTATTCGAACGAGATGAAATTAAAGGAGCAGCCGGTGTGATGCTTGATTAGAATTTCGCCGGCTTGGTTGAGGTGTTGAACGCTGATTTTTTCTTGGCTGCGAATGATTGCAAAGCAGTGGTTGAGGGCGGGACTGGTTTCGATGGCTCGTTCAACCTGGGCCATCAGCTCGGGTGCCGAGAGGGGGCTGCGATGGGCGGAGGTACGGATGGCGGAGTGGGTGGTGGGGTGGGGATGGGGCATGGAAAGTGTGAGGTGGCTTGATTGTGTGGCCTCTATATATAGGGGGCTGGAAACTGGGGAAAAGCAGCGAGGGCGAATATGACGCAATAAAGACGGGGTGATTATGACGATTAGCGATCGAGGAGACTTAGGGGTGGGTGCTAGAATTTGCGCAATGGGTCGGAGAGTCAGGGCGGGCTGACGGGAAAATGTGGGCAAGTTCAGGGGGCCAACATGCCGAGAGCATGGAGCCGTGAAACGAGCGACGAAGGATTTGGATGGGGTGATTAGTTTACCGGTTTCGGTAGGTCGCGTGGTTGAGACGCTGTGTAGTAATCACTGTTCATTGTTATACACTAAATTCTTAAAAAAGCAAGGAATATTTGGATACGGTTCCAGATTTTTAATATAATTTTAGGGAAAACTTATTTTTAATATGATGACACTTGGACGGCCATTCGACCGATCAATTCTCGCACCCAAGCGGTCGAATGAGATGGGCATTGTGGTCAGGCAATAACTCGATACAGCTTAACTGTAGCCAACCATGTTCCTCAAGAATTTCACCATGACGTTAATGGGTCTGATGAGCTTTTCGAACCTCATCGCAGCAACGCCGAATACGGTGGTCTGGAAACTGGATGATGTGAGGGCGGGGGAAAGGGTGCGTTTGCCGCAAGGCTTCAAACGGGTGGCAGATTGGGCGGAGAAGAATAAAACCTTCGTTAATTTTGGGGTGATTTGTGACTCATTAACGAATCCCAACGCGGAGGATGTCGCCTGGATTAAGAAAAATGCCGTAGAGAACGGCGGACGGGCAGAGTTTTGGTTGCATGGTTGGGATCATAAGAAGAGTGGGGATAAGGCATCGGAATTTTTGGGCTCCGACCTCGCCACGCAGACCAAGCACCTCCGGGACGCCTGTGATATTTTCAATAAGACGACGGGGCTGACCTTCCATGCGTTTGGGGCTCCCTATAATCAGTTTGACGATAACACGTTCATTGCGCTGGACGCATGTCCAGAGCTCAAGATTTTCATGTTTGGTTCGAAGAAGGATACCAAGCGTAAGGTGATTGCCCGCTCGATTAATATGGAGGTCGCAACGGGTAAGGTCAGTTTTGATGCGTTTATTAAGGCCTATAATGACAAGAAGCCTTCGGGTATACTTTTACTGCAAGGCCATTGCGGACAGTGGGATGACAATTCCTTTAATGATTTCGTGAAGGTCGCTAATTTTTTGAGCAAAGAGGGCTGGGTCACTAAAACGGTGAGTAAGGCGGTCGAGTAAGGCGGCACCGCGCTCGATCTTAAAGGTTACGATCTAAGGACCGGTAGTGAATGGCTTCTAGTAAGTGGCTGGTGGCAATGTGGTCGGAGGCGGCGAGGTCAGCAATCGTGCGAGAGACGCGCAGAATTCGATCGTAAGCACGCGCCGAGAGGGCGAGTTTCTCCATGGCCTGTTGCAGCAGATCGCCCTGGGCACGGTCGAGTGCACAGTGTTCGCGCAGTTCTTGGCCGCTGAGCACGGCATTGCACGCTTGGGGTCGGTCGGGGAAGCGAGCGCGCTGATGGCCTCGGGCCGCTTCGATGCGTTCGCGCATGCGGGCAGAGCTTTCGCCAAGTTGGTTGGAGCGTAATTCGTCGAGCAGCAAAGCGGGTGCTTCAATTTGAATGTCGATTCGATCTAACAACGGGCCAGATATTTTCGCACGGTACTTACGAATCAGTTGCGACGAGCACCGACATTCTTTTTGGCGATCGCCGAGGTGACCGCAGGGGCAGGGATTCATCGCTGCCACCAGCATCAACCGTGAGGGCAGGGTAATCTTGGCGGCGGCTCGCGAAACGGTCACAGAACCGTCTTCGAGGGGCTGGCGGAGGACTTCGAGTGCGGACCGACGAAACTCGGGGAGTTCATCGAGGAAGAGCACGCCTAAGTGGGCGAGGGAAACTTCACCTGGTCCAGGAATCGTGCCGCCGCCGATGAGGCCAATATCGCTGATGGTATGGTGAGGAGCCCGAAACGGGCGCTGCCAGTGTTTGGTAATTTCTTTCACCGGCATGCCGGCTGCAGAATGCACGGAGAGAATTTCCAAAAACTCGGCTGCAGCGGGCGTGGGCAAGATGGTCGGAATGCGTTTCGCAATGAGTGATTTACCCGAACCAGGTGGACCGATGATAAGAATATTATGACCGCCTGCGGCGGCGACTTCGACCGCGCGACGAACTTTGGTTTGCCCTTTTACGTCGGAGAAGTCGATACCACCGTGGCTGCTGGCTGGATTGGGTGTAGGATTAATGGCGGTCAGAGGGGCGACGGTTTTTTCGCCGCTTAAAAAACGCAGGGCACCATCAAGGCTATCGACGGGAATGGCCGCAATGCCCTGCACGAGGGCGGCATCTTCAGCCGAGGGGCGAGGGAGGATGACGCCTTTGAGTCCCAGCTTCTGGGCGAGCAGGGCAATGGCCACGCCACCTTTGATGGGTCGAGTGCCCCCATTGAGTCCTAATTCGCCAGCAATCAAGTAGTGGCAAAGATTTGTTTTAATAATTTGGCTGGTGGCCGCAGCCATGCCGATAGCGATGGGCAAATCATACATCGTTCCCTCTTTGCGTAGGTCGCCTGGGGCGAGGTTGATGGTCGTCTTGGTTTCGTAGCCACGAAGTCCTGTATTTTGGAGAGCGGCGAGAACGCGGTCCTCGGATTCTTTCACACCTTTGTCAGGCAGTCCGACGATTTCGAGGGCCAGTTCGCCGTGTTCGCCGGTATTGACTTCGACCTCAACTAAAACGGCTTCAACACCTACCAAGGCGGCCGATTTAAGCGTCGCAAACATGCATCACAGCACGGTGCGAGCAAGTGATGCACAAGAGCCATATCCTGAGTCAGATTGCTCAGGGATAAGGCCTTATTTAATGGCCTTTAAAAGCGCACCGATATCAACGGACTCCCGAATCATCTTTTCGATAATGGGAATTTTATCCGCATCTTGGCGCATGGTCTTCACCGTCATATTATTAATACGAGCGGTGACGGCAAAGGATTCGGCTTCGACGGCGGCAATCGGAATGCCGGCCTCGGTGAGGCGACGCATAATCGCATCGTTGGGCAATAAGCCATTGGAGAGGATAATGCCGGAGAGGGATTGCGCGCCACCGCCGGAAATGAAGGCGTCTAGTAGGTCTTCGCGGTCGCCGGGTACAATGACGAGCGTGCCGTTTACTTTTAGGTATTCAGCTGCACGGCGACCCGACATCGCACCGATGACGACGCGACGAACGCGACGAAGTCCACTGGGTTGGTGAATCCAGCGGGCGCGAGTTTCTTCGGCGACTTGATCCAGATTGGGGTAGACGAGGGTTTCCTGGAGTGGCACCACACCTAAGAGTGGCACGCCCAGTTTTTTCAGTCCACGGCCCGCAAACTCGCGAATAAATTCTAATTTATCGGGTAAGACTTTATTTAAGATGACACCGACAACTTCGACGCCTGCTTGATCGAAAAGGGCTTTGTTAAGGGCGACTTCATCAATCGGTTTGCCGATGCCGCCCGCGGCAACGAGCAGGGCTTTGGAGTTTAGGACCTTAGCGTTGTCGGCATTCGAGGCACCAAAGACTGAGCCCACGCCGGCGTGACCCGAGCCTTCCACGACGACAATGTCTTTGCCGTAAGCGGCGCGGTCAAAGGCGCGGCAGATGCGATCCTTTAATTGCGGACCGATTTCGTCAGGGTTTTCTAAATAGTTTTTTGTGAACTCGGGGCCGATGGCCACGGGCGACATCGCCGAAATCGGAATATCTAAATTAAAAAGTCCGTCGATGAGGAGCGTGTCTTCATCCACTTGATCTTCGCCTGATTGCACGATGCGTTGCGCAATGGGTTTGATGTAACCCACGTGTTGGCCCATCGATTGCAGTGCGGCGGTGAGACCAAGGCAGGTGGTCGTCTTCCCGTCGTTCATCCGGGTCGCCGCCACGAAGATGCGACTCGTGATTTTGTTCATCGGGCTGGTGAGCAGCCCCGGAACGTTGTCGGCAAAACGCTTCTTCGATGCCATGATTACGCAGCGGGCCCGTCTTTAAGGGTCGGATAAAGGAAAGACTTATCAACGGCTTGGGCGGCGACAATCACAGCGGTACCAAAAATATCATGAGCACTCGCACCACGCGAAATTTCAGCGCATGGGCGTTCGACCCCGGTGAGAATTTGGCCATAGGCTGGGATGTCGGCAATGTGTTGGGCCATTTTGGAGGCGATATTGCCTGAATTAAGATCAGGGAAAATCAGCACACTGGCTTTACCGGCGACGCTGCCCGTGACTTCTTTGGATTCCGCGGCGAAAGGATTGAGGGCCGCATCCGCCTGCATTTCACCATCGATGTCTGCTTGAATATTTAATTCGCGCGCGCGATTTTTAGCCAACTTGGTTGCGGCCTGGACTTTTTTAACCGAAGCTAAGCGTGCGTTCTCGGCGTGCGTCGAATAGGCCAGCAGGGCGACTTTGGGCAATTTATTCGTGAGGTGTCCGGCGAGGGCAGCAGTGGTTACTGCTATGTCGGCCAACTGTTCGGTAGTGGGTTCGGGTATGACGCCGCAATCCGCCAAGAAGAGAACACCATCGCAGCCAAATTTAGATTCTTCTGACTCAAGTATGAGCATCGAAGAGACGGTTTCAACGCCCGCTTGGCGGGGCATGACTTGTAGAATGGTGCGCAGGCCGGAAGCCGCGTGAGTGGTCGCACCCGAAATCAGGGCATCGGCACCGCCCGTAGCCACCATAATACAGGCGAAGTAATTATTGAGTTTCGCCAGTTCAGTGGGGTCGCCCTGAAGATTGGTATTTCCGTAGCGTTGAATCGACGCAATTTTTTCAGCGAAACTTTTAAGCTCATCGCTGCGTTCGGGTTCGACCACACGGATACCTTCGAGGCTGATGTTCAGACGCGCCGCAGAAATTTTAATACGCTGGCGATCGCCGACTAAAATAGGCACGCCTAATTTCTTGGTCACAAATTGGCGGGCCGCTTGAATGATCCGAGGGTCGTGTCCCTCGGCGAAGACGACGCGCTTCGGGTGGTTCTGCAAGCGGGCCGAAAGTTTTGAAATCAGTGACATGCGTTCGAGAGTGTCAGTCCCCCATTTAAAATCAACGGAAGACCACCGTTTTATGACGGGCGGGCAGAACGCGGTCTTCAACGACGGCACGGAGGCCGCGGGCGAGGACAATCTTTTCAATGTCTTTACCTAAATGTGCCATGTCTTCGGGGCTTTCCGAGTGGTCCACGCGGATGACATCTTGTTCGACGATGGGGCCCTCGTCTAATTCAGCAGTGACGAAATGGCAGGTGGCACCAATGAGTTTTACACCCTTTTGGTGGGCTTGGTGATAGGGCTTGGCGCCCGCGAAGGAGGGCAAGAATGAGTGGTGAATGTTTAAGATGCGACCGGCAAATTTTTGGCAAAGTTCAGCGTCAAGAACTTGCATATAACGTGCGAGTACAATGAGGTCAGCTTGCTCCTTCACGAAAATCGCTTCCATTTTGCGGTAGGCTTCTTTCTTATTTTCAGCCGTGACGGGAATGTAGTGGAAGGTAAGTCCGTGGGCTTCGACGATTTTGCGGTGATCTTCGTGATTCGAAATCACGCAGGGAATGACGAAAGGAAAATCTTGCGCGACGTGCCGGGCGAGCAGGTCGTAGAGGCAGTGCTCTTGTTTGGAGCAGAGAATGACCACGCGTTTGGGTTGAGCGGAATCGGATAGTTTCCAGTCCATGCCAAATTTCTTGGCGATGGGGCTGAAGTGTTGGCTGAAGTCGGCTGCAGGGAAGTCGAGTGACTCAGCTTTGACTTCGACGCGCATGAAGAACCGCGAGAGCTCGTGTTCGGTATGTTGGCTGGCTTCGGTGATCCATCCCTTGTGGCTGGCGATGAAAGTGGAGACCTCGGCCACGATGCCACTGGCATCGGGGCAGGAGAAGCTCAGGGTGAGGGTGCGGGCCATGGCGAAGGATGGAAGGTTGGGGGTGTAAGCGTCAAGTCGCAGCACCGCAGGAAGGCCGTAGTAAGCCGAATTGGCCGATTGCGGGGGCGATTTTGCCCTGAAATGTCCATCCTAGGGGATTGACCAAGCCCGCCTCGTTCCTACGTTGAACCTTCACCTTCTAAAAGATGGCTAAGACATTGTTCCAAAAAGTCTGGGAAGCGCACGCGGTGCGTCAGCTGCCTAATGGGCAGACCCAACTGTTTATCGGTACCCACCTCATTCACGAGGTGACGAGTCCCCAAGCCTTTGGGATGCTCCGCGACTTGGGGCTTAAGGTGAAGTTCCCGCAGCGGACTTTTGCGACGGTCGACCACATCGTGCCAACCAATGAGTTGAAGGAGCCATATTCTGATCCAATCGCGCAAGAGATGATCGAGGCGCTGCGTAAGAATACCAAGGACTATGGCATTAAGTTTTTCGATACTACGACCGGGCAACAGGGTATCGTGCACATGGTGGGTCCGGAGCAGGGCATCACGCAGCCTGGTACCACGATTGCTTGCGGCGATTCGCACACGGCGACACATGGTGCATTCGGAGCCATTGCTTTTGGTATCGGTACCACTCAGGTGCGCGACGTTTTAGCCACCCAGACGTTGGCGCTCAGCCCGCTGAAGGTTCGACGCATTGAGGTGAATGGTAAGCTCAAGCCTGGCGTTTACGCCAAGGACGTCATTCTCCATATCATCCGCGAATTGGGCGTGAATGGCGGTATCGGTTTTGCTTACGAATATGCGGGCACGACCTTCGATAATTTCTCCCTCGAGGAGCGCATGACGGTTTGCAATATGTCGATCGAAGGCGGCGCACGTTGCGGTTATGTGAATCCCGATCAAAAGACGTTTGATTATATTAAGGGTAAGCCCTTCGCGCCTAAGGCTGCGGATTGGGATGCAGCGGTTGCACGCTGGAAGTCTTTTGCTTCCGATGCAGGCTGTAAGTACGATGACGTGAAGGTCTATCAGGCGGAAGACATCCGTCCGACCGTCACTTGGGGTATCACTCCAGGTCAGGCTATTTTCATCGACGAGAAAATGCCAGCGCTCGAAACCTTGAATGCCGCAGACCGTCAGACCGCGGAAGATGCGTATAAGCACATGAAGCTTTCGCCCAGCACGCCGATTAAAGGTACGAAGGTGGACGTCGCCTTCTTGGGCTCCTGTACCAATGGTCGTATCTCTGATTTACGCGAAGTCGCCAAATACCTCAAGGGTCGCAAGGTCAGTGCCTCGGTTAAGGCGATTGTCGTCCCTGGTTCGCAGCTCACTGCGATTCAAGCGGTGCATGAAGGCTTAGACAAAATTTTCACCGACGCTGGTTTTGAATGGCGCGGTGCGGGTTGCTCGATGTGTCTGGCAATGAATCCCGACAAACTCGTCGGGGATCAATTATGCGCCAGCTCCTCGAACCGTAATTTCAAGGGCCGTCAAGGTTCGCAAACCGGTCGTACGATTCTCATGAGTCCGCTCATGGTCGCCGCCGCAGCAATCACGGGTGAAGTCACCGACGCTCGCGAAGTCTTTAAAGTTTAATGTCCGTTTCTGCTCCAGTCGTCCGCGTCTACGCCCGCCTTGTGCAAGGTGAGGGTGTGGTGTCGGCCTGTCAGGCAGAGGGCCTGGCTTACCAGCAAGACGTGACCGTGGATGCGCATTACGATGGTAAGCCCGTCTGCACGGTAACATTGCCCTGGGTGATTGAAGGTCATGCGTTTCTCTGGGCCGATGAGGCCTTAGCTGAATCCATCGCTGAAGAGCGTTTGCAAGCCATGGCATCAGCTCTGGCTATGCCCGTTTGCATTGTAAGACGTGAAGTTGCACTGAGCCCCCAATCTTAATTTTTAATATAAACTCCCATGTCCCTCGCTAAAATCACTCAAGTCAAAGCCCTCGCCCTTGCGGTGCCAGGTGACGACATCGACACGGATCGTATCATCCCTGCGCGCTTCTTGCGTTGCGTGACCTTTGATGGCCTCG
>CANGNX010000043.1 GCA_947455415.1 Opitutia bacterium
AAACCCTTACCGAACCCCTGTATTTTATGAATAAAGAAGGACATCCTGAATACCATCCCGTCGTCTTTTTGGACGTCTCGACCTCGCGTGAATTCCCCACGCGCTCGACGATGAAATCCAAGGAAACCAAAGTGATTGATGGCGTTGAACATTTTGTTATCCGTCGCGAAGTAACGATGGATTCGCATCCTTCGTACACGGGCGAAAAGCGTTTCGTGGACTCCGCTGGTCGCGTCGAAAAGTTCAATTCGAAGTTCAAGCGCGCCGCCAAGTAATCTTCTCCGGAAGATCGCTCCAAAACCCGCCTGGTTCGCCAAGCGGGTTTTTTGTTGGCCGATTTTTCAGCAAGGGTAGTTTGGGGTATTGTTTAAGGGGCCTAAATAGTCGTTTGTAGGCCCGAGTTGTTCACAATTATGTGAATAAAATGTGCCTTAATTGATAATAAGTGGTCGTTTTGACGAAAAAACGGCAAAAAATGCTTGATTTTAGCGTTCATCCGTAACAAGACTGTCACCGCTATGAAGCAAATCCTACCTATCCTCACCCTCACGACCCTCACTGCTGCTGCTTTTGCCGACGCCTCCGCGCCTGCTGCTGCCGCTCCTGCTGGTCTCTCCTACAACCGCGTTGGCTTGAGCTATCAAACCAACCAAGTTGATACCACTCACCCTTACACGCTTTCGGCTTCCGCCTTCATTGGTGGTTCCAATGTGCTCGTCTCGGGGTCTGCTGTGCTTAACTCTGGTGGTGCTGATTCAGCCTCCATCGGTTACGTTTTTAAAGGTGTAGCTGCTGGCATTGACGCCACGGTTTCGGCCTCTTCGAACGACACCTACGGTATTAACCTCCGTCGTTCGCTCGGCGAAGTTCTCTCCGGTCTCGAAGTTGCAGTGGGTTACTCCTCGGCTACTGGTTCGACCAAGAATGACTCATGGACCTACGAGCTCGCTTACAATATCACTAAGCAGTACTCGATTGCCTACAGCATTCAGGACGTCCAAGGCGATGCCCACAGCGTAAACAACGTTTCGCTTCGCTATAACTTCTAATCTTCGGATTAGAAATTAAACACTTAAGGGCTCCGGAAACGGAGCCCTTTTTGTTTGGGTAGGTTGCCCATGATAGCCAGCGACTACTGTCCGCTCAGGCTGTGTGTGACAGCGGCGCTGAGCTGATCAAAGAGGTCGTAGCGACGAGTATAGAGAGCGCGCTTATTCGTTTTAATCTCCTCTCGGGTCCGGCGGATCTCGCGCAGTGGTAATTCGAACCAGCCTTCTTCAGCGGGTTTACCATCCGCTTCTTCCCACATCTTATCGTAGTTAAAGGAAATCTTATTCCAGGAAACTTTAATCATGTGCTTACCGGCACTCATCTGGATACTGTTGCCCGCTCCCAGGAGTCGGTTGACGCCGAGGGCGCTGACTACTTCTTGTAGTGCAAAGATGGCCATGGCTTTGGCGCGCACGCCATGCATCGCCTTCCAAGATGCCTTAATGGTTTCTTCATTGGCCCCCGCTCCGCCTTGAATGGCTCCAGCGTAGGCGACCCACTGGCCGTTCACTTCTTCAACCGAGAAAGCAATGGAGCAAAGCTCGCCGCCGATCTTGTCGCAATGCACGCGCACGGTCCATTCGCCCTCGCGGCGGAAGCGGTAATCAGCGCCTACCGTGAAACGGATGTTCCCCGAATCTTCCCCCAGTGGCACATCGGCCAGTGTGATTTCAGCTCCCTTTTCGGCCACGAGTGCGGCGAGTAAGGGGCCTTGCTTGATTACGGCGTAACGTAGCGAATCTTTAAGGACTTTGAGCTTCTTGGCGTTGTTCCACTTAGTCGAACCATAGCCACGAAGGGTGCGGAATCGTAGGTAGGGGTTGGCCGCCAGGAACTTTTGGTTCTCTGGCAGTTGGAGGAAGTTTAACCAATCAATGAATGTACTCTTACCGATGGCCGCACTGAGCGATGCCCCAACACCTTTGACTAGACGCGACTGCCAATTTCTGCCCGCATGTGCAGCTTGAGTTATTTTCCAAGCAAACGCCATCGCCCCGAGGCGGGATTGGGGAATTTGTTCGGTAAGGGGTACGGTCATAGTCGACCCGTTTAACTTGAACCCTAGCCAACCTTAGGGCGATTAAAGAATTCTATTACTTTGTTTCGACGTGCACCGTGACGCGCATCTCGCGGTCACCCGTACCCCAGTAGCTTCCGCGAATCGGTGTGGCATCACGAAAATCGCGTCCGAGGGCGGAGGCCACATAGGTCTCGTTGACGATTCGCTTGTTGGTGGGATCGAGTCCGAGCCAACCGTAGCCAGGAATCCATGCTTCGCACCAGGCGTGCGAGGCGTGACTGCCCAAAACATCGCCGCGTTTGGCGTCGTAAACGTAACCACAAATGTAACGTGCGGGAATTCCGATGGCACGGCAGAGGGCGAGCATCAGGTGGGTGAAATCTTGGCAGACGCCGTTAGGCTTTGCAAAAAACTCATCGGTCGTGGTGGCGACATTGGTGACACCGGGAACGTATTTACAGGTTTGGTGAACGAAATCCATGATAGCGATGACGACAGCGTATACATCTTTCTTGTCGCCGCGTGCATCGATAGCGGAACGCCAGATTTGAGGAGTGATTTGGACCGGACCATCGGATTGCAGGTACGGCTGAAAGCTCTCGAGCACTTCTGGGAGAAGTAGTCCGCTTAGTGGGCTATCCTTTGGGATATCTTCCAGGTTTGTGGGCTTGGTTTCGACGACGCTTGAGACATCGATGACTAATTCTTTATGGGCCTCTTCGACCTCGAAGAACGAAACGTTATTGCGATACAGGTCGTTGTATCGACGCATCTTGATGGCGGGTAAAACGCGCACCAAGTGAAGAATCGTACGCTGGCGGAGGTTGTCTAAAGGGGTGACGCGAAGCTCGTTATTATTATTTCGGACAGGGAGAGCGTAACGGTATTCGGTGCGGTGCAGGATGCGTAGCTTCATGGTCTGTGGATGAGCTTACTGCTGCTGTTGCTGTTGTTGTTCGCGCTGCCAGTCGGACAAGTTGTCTTGTCGGGAATGACGTGGGAAGTGTCGGCTGACTTCGCTGGGTAGGAGGACGAAGCTCTCAAAGACTGCTTGTCCGGCCGCGTTGAGCTGCTGTTGGAGCTCGTCGATGTAGTTATGCAGACCCTTGGCCATAACTTCGGAAGGGCCTGAGAAGCTCAGTCGGGCGAGGAGGGCGCCCACGAGTTTCTCGCATTGATTAGAATACCCGCCAATTGGGGTGCCCGAGATGTCGTGTAAGACCTCATTGGCGCGGCGGAGGCAGTGGCGCACCGAGCGTGGGAACTCATTGGAGAACAGCAGGAGATCAACCACGCGTTCAACGCTGATTTCACCGCCGTGGACGCGTCGATAGCCCGCATGGGCACCGCAGGCACGCAAGACTGCGCCCCATTGCAGGGATTCTTCGGCGTCATCACCCGCAATGCTTTGCGAACGGATATCGAGGAACCGACTGGTCATATCGGCTCGCTCGAGCAATCGACCCAGCTGCAAGAAGTTCCAACCCTCATCGCGAGTGAGCGTGGCACCGGTGATGCCGTCAAAGAGCATCGAGGAGGCGATGATTTTTTCGTAGAAGGCCTGTGGTGAGATTTCGAGGAGGTCGATGCCTTCAGGCGAAGTCACGAAAAGGTTGAGGTCATTGATTTCGGTCCACATCTCATCCGAAATTTTATCGCGCACCGAGCGAGCGTTTTCGCGGGCTTGGCGGATGGATGAAACGATGGAGTCGGGATTCCGTAAATCCATCGTCAGGAATCGGGCGGCATCGCCTTGTTTGGGCGAAGGGTAGAGCGTACGGAAGGATTCTTCGATGGCGGTGGCTTGGAGGACGGGCGTCCAGTATTCTTGGGCGGATCCGCGTCCGAGCGTTTCATCGTCTAGCAACATCTCTTCGCTAATGCGCACCAAGCGGGCCAAGTTTTCGGCTCGTTCGATTTGTCGAGACATCCAATATTGGTGGTCGGCCACCCGAGAAAGCATCATGTTCGTGAGTGTTTAGGTATTGAGCACCCAGGTGTCTTTACTGCCGCCCCCTTGGGAGGAGTTAACGACGATGGAGCCGCGTTTGAGGGCCACGCGGGTGAGGCCGCCGGGTAAAACTTTTACGGTATCGCCCCAGAGTACGAAGGGGCGGAGGTCGACGTGACGCCCTTCGAGTCCGCCATCGATGAGTGTGGGGTGTTGAGAGAAATTGACGACGGGTTGCGCGATATAGTTGCGCGGGGTGGCGATAATTTTTTGGCGAAACTCTTCAATTTGCTCTTTGGTGGCAGAAGGTCCGATGAGCATACCGTAGCCACCGCTCTCGTTGGCGGCTTTGACGACCAGTTTGGGAAGGTTACCCAAAATGTATTTCATGTCGGTCGGACGCCAGGCGAGGTAGGTCGGGACCTGATCGAGAATGGGCTCTTGGCAGAGGTAATACCGAATCATTTCGGGCACGTAAGCGTAGGTTACTTTATCGTCGGCCACGCCCGTGCCGATGGCGTTGGCGAGGGCTACGTTGCCGCGGCGAACTGCATCGACGAGTCCGGGAACACCTAGGCACGAATCTTTGCGGAAAACTTGTGGATCGAGAAAATCATCATCGATACGTCGGTAGATGACGTCGACTTGGCGGAGCCCGCGTGTGGTGCGCATGTAGACGAAGCCATCGAGCGCGATGAGGTCGCGACCCTCGACGATTTCGATGCTCATTTGGCGAGCCAAGAAGGAGTGTTCGAAGTAGGCGCTGTTGTGGACGCCAGGGGTGAGTAAAACGACGTTGGGATTGGGGTTTTCGTGCGGTGCGACGTGACGCAGGGTCGCGAGTAAATCGGCCGGATAGGTGTCGACCGAGCGTACTCCGCCACCGAAGAGGTGCGGGAAGACGCGCTTCATGGCGGTGCGATTTTCCAAGACGTAGGAAACGCCTGAAGGGCAACGTCCGTTGTCTTCAAGCACCAGGTACCGTCCGTCGGTGTCACGAATTAAATCGGTACCACAAACATGGATGTAAGCATCTTTGGGCACGGATACGCCGACAAACTCGGGTCGAAAGTGGGCTGCGCCGAAGACGACTTCGTTAGGAATGACGCCGTCTTTCAGAATGCGCTGTTCATGATAAACATCGTAGAGGAAAAGATTCAGTGCCGTGATGCGCTGCACGAGGCCCGCTTCGATGGTCTCCCATTCGTTGGCGGGAATAACGCGCGGAAATGGATCAAACGGAAAGACGCGCTCTGTGCCTTTCTCGTCGCCGTACACCGTGAACGTGATTCCTTGTTTAAGGAAGAGGAGTTCGAGGCTACGGATTTTTTGCGTGAGCTCATCGCGGCTCAGTCCCGAAAGTCGGTCGGCGATGGCTTTGTAGTAAGGACGAACCGTGCCAGACTGATCGACGAGTTCATCGAAAAGTTGTGCGGGTTTATAATCCTTGAGGAGCATGCTCATTACTGAGCAGACCCTGAGCCATCTTCACTAAAGTGCCCTTGTGGTTAAAATTAGGCATCTGACTCGACCTAACTTAGGCAAAGACCGCCAGAACTCATCACTCCGCCTTAAAGTCCGGGTCGGCTGGGCTTATCGGAGGACAGCCCGCCTTTGGAGCGGAAGAATTCGCTCAGCACTTCGGCCCGCGCATCGGCGAGTTGATTAAGGCGCACGTCATCAGGCGTCAGCATTTTCTGACGTTCCGTCATCAAGCGACGTAATTGCATCAGCGCCGATTGTTGGAGTTGGCGAACGCGTTCGCGCGTGAGCTTAAATTTTTCGCCAACTTCTTCGAGGGTCATCGGACTTTCACCGCTCAGACCAAAACGCAAAGTGATGACTTCGGCTTCGCGCGGATCTAGGCGCGAGAGCATTTCATCGATTTCAGTGAGGTCGGATTTGCTACGCAGGTTTTCAAAAGGTGTGCGGGCATTTTCATCTTTCACCAAATCTCCTAAAGTCGAATCGCCTTCTTCGCCGACTTGTTGGTCGAGCGATGCGGCCCGATTGGCGACGGATTTCATGTGTACCACTTTCGAAAGTGGAATTTCCATGACCTGCGCAATTTCTTCGTTGGTAGGCTCGCGGTCGAGTTCCTTGACGAGTTGATTGGTGATACGTCGCATTTGTGCAATGCGATCGACCATGTGAACGGGGAGGCGAATGGTTTTACCGTTGGAGGCAAGGGCGCGCTTGATGGCCTGCTTAATCCACCACGAAGCGTAGGTGCTGAGCTTGCCCCCTTTATCGGGGTCGAAGCGCTCGACTGCTTTGATCAATCCGAAGTTCCCTTCGCTGATAAGGTCCATCAATGGCAGTCCGAAATTATCATAATCTTTGGCGATGCGTACCACCAAGCGAAGGTTCGCCTGAATCATGTGTTGGCGGGCGGCCTCATCGCCTTTGAGTACGCGGCGGGCGAGGGCGGTTTCTTCTTCGAGGGTCAGTAAAGGAGTTTTGCCGATAGAATCTAAATAGCTGCGAATCGGCGAACGCTCATCGGATGAAAGTTTTTCCCAGGACTCGCCGGGCTCGGTGACGTCTTCCGTCGAAGTAGGTTCGGGCACGGGCGATGGCGCCAGCGATGGACGCAACTTCTCCTCGGAAGGTTTCGAAGCCTTCTCTTTTTTAAGAGGCTTGGATTTGGGCATTTTTTTAGGACTTTAGTCCTGCGGCTAATCCGAGGGCGCGGAGGACGCCTTTAGATTTATTGACCGTTTCTTCGTATTCGAGAGAGGGAACTGAATCAGCTACGACGCCAGCGCCCGCTTGCATGCTGGCGATACCGTTGCGGAGGGAGGCGGTGCGAATCACGATACAGGAATCGTGGGCACCATCGAAACCGAAGTAGCCGACGGCGCCACCGTAGATGCCGCGGCGTTCGCCTTCGAGTTCGGAGATAATTTGCATGGCGCGGATTTTGGGTGCGCCGGAAAGGGTGCCTGCGGGGAAGGTCGCGCGGAATAAGTCGAAGGCGTCGTGCTCAGGGGCGAGGCTACCTTCCACTTGTGAGACGATGTGCATCACGTGTGAGTAGCGTTCGACGATGGCGTAGTCGGGTACGGTGACGGAGCCTGGGACGCAGACGCGACCGAGGTCATTGCGTGCGAGGTCGACCAACATTAAATGTTCGGAGCGCTCTTTGGGGTCGGCCAGTAATTCGGCTTCGAGTTGGCGATCTTTCGCTTCATCGCTGCCGCGAGGGCGGGTGCCGGCGATGGGTCGGATTTCGCAGCGACGACCCGTGAGACGTACATTTACTTCGGGTGAAGCACCGACGACGTCGAAGCCCAGTTTCGTTTCGATAACGAACATGTAGGGCGAAGGGTTGACGTGACGGAGCACGCGATAGAGGTCGAGCGGGTCGCCTTTGAAATCTACATCGGTGCGACGGGAGAGGACGACTTGTACGCAGTCGCCGGCGCGAATGTATTCTTGGGTGCGCTTGATGGCGGCTTCGAAGGCAGGCTGTGAAACGTTGGATTTGCCCGTGGCTAATGCAGCGGAAGTTGGGAGTTCGGCGGCTTGAGCGGCACGCGGGCCAGTGACGACGGCACGCAAGGCTTCCAATTCTTTTTTCGCGGCGGCAAAAGCTTCGTCCGCTTTATCTGGTGAAGAAATACGGGCGTTGACGATGAGGCGGAGGGTTTGGCGCGCGTTATCGAATGCAACCAGACGATCCACCAACATGAAATGAATGAGTGGCGTGCTGGCAGGGTCTTTCGCAGCGAGTGGAACCGATGGTTCGATGCGGTGAATGTATTCGTAGCCGACCATGCCAACCATGCCGCCGACGAATGGGGGTAGCCCTGGGACTTTGGCGACGCGTAGGCCTGCCACTTGTTTCTTAACGAGCTCGAGTGGGTCTTTCGGAGTGGAAATGGTTTCTTTGCGACCGTCGCGTTGGACGATTTCGGTACGGTCCTCCCAGCAGGTGATGGTGAGTGCGGGATGAGAGCCGCAAAAACTGTAACGGCCGATATGTTCGCCGCCGGTGACGGATTCAAAAAGGAAGCTAGCACCTTGAGCGCGAAGACGTGCGTAGACTGAAACGGGTGTTTCGAGGTCCGCCATTAAATCCAGGCACACGGGGATAACGTCAGCCGTGCGGGCTAACTCTTTAAATGTGGCTTGGTCGGGGACGAGACTCACAGGTTTGATAGTAGAGCAAGTATGGGCTTAGTGGAAACCTTTTAACCTTATGTTAGGCTAAATGTTCCAGTTTCCGATGAATTACCCCTTGCGATTGGCTTGCCAGCGACCCCAGAGAGAAAGTGGCAATAAGCGACCATTACCTTCTTGTTTGAGGGCGAGTTCACCGATGTCTATTTTGCCGTCTAATCCTGCTGTACATTCTTCTAATAGGTTATGGCAGAGGATGGACGAGGCATCGATGGTGTAGACTGTCAGAATCATAAACTGAGCCTGTGGTGAAAGGAGTTCGCGACAGGAGCGGAGCAGGGGGGCGAGGTCGCGTTCGACTTTCCAGAATTCGCCCGTGGGGCCACGACCGAAGGCGGGCGGATCCATAAGTACGGCTTCGTATTGATTTCCGCGTTTGATTTCACGTTTCACGAAGGTTGGAGCATCTTCGATAATCCAGCGAATCGGCTCTTGAGCCATGCCTGAAGCCTCTTGATTACGACGGCCCCAAGCGACAGCGGGTTTGGAGGCATCGACGTGCGTGACGCTCCAGCCCGCTTGGGCGGCGACTAAAGAAGCTGCTCCGGTGTAACCGAAGAGATTGAGTAGGCGCGGTCGAGTGGCGCTCGTTGATTTTTGTTCAGACAACCATTTCCAGTGTGGCGATTGTTCAGCAAACACGCCGAACTGCTTAGAATTATCCATGAAACGCAGTTGGAGTTTTATTTTCCCCAATTTCGTTTCCCAATCGCGCGGGCAGTTCGCATTGAGTTTCCAGTGGCCTTCGCGACCGCCTTCTTCGTGGACGGCAACGGCTTTGGCCCATTCACTGCGTGGTAAGGATTGTTTCCACCAAGCCTTGGGTTCGCTGCGCACCATGCGCACGCCACCGATTTCTTCGAGCTTCAGGCCATCGCCGGAATCTAAAAGTCGGTGTCCTTCCCAATCACTGACGAGAACGTTGATATCCACATGCCCAATGTGAGTGGTCTTAGGTGATTTGTGAAGCCCGCTTTTGCTCGCCATGGATTTCTCTTCGGTCATCACTTACGCCGTGTATCGAATGTTAGCCAGCGCACGATGGGAGACAAAGGCCACGGGTTTAGTGGCCTTAACGCACGACTGGCGTCAGGATGCATTGCCCGCCTTAGCGTTAAATGAGCCGGCGAAGTTAACCAATTTAGAACGTGCAGATGCACGTTCCTGGGCCACGCGGTCGGGTTCTTGGATTGAGAATGGTTTTGTACATTTCTTTTTATGGAAGCCGCTTTGTCCCGAGGCGACGGATGAGAGCCTGGTCGTCATGGGTCCGTTTAATCAATGGGGCACAGCTGGAAATTTAGCCAAGTGGACCTTACATGCGGTTTGCTTATTAGGCGCTGAAGGCTTTGAGGCGATTATTCCACTCGATGAAGTGATGCAAGGGATGACGCAGGTGCCATTTAAGTTCTGTCGCACCGATGGACGCTGGTTGGAGCCGCCGCACGATGCCGATAATATTTTACGTGATGATTTTGGTAACCGAAATTTATGCGTGAGCTTGGAGCGAACGAATCAGCACGTCTTTCGTTTTACTGCGGTAGGGGCTGATCCACTTGGTCATCCCACACGTGTGCTCTACGAGCGCGAGGACTTGGTGGAATTTTGCGAGGTCACGGCTTCGGATCCGTTGGACGTCTTAGAGCCGCCTGGACCATTCGGGGCCACCGTTTTTGAGAGGGTAACGACCTTCCGAGTTTTTGCACCGCGGGCCGTAAAGGTTTCGGTTGGCTATGTGGTGCCGCTAGGCGCACGAATTTCGCAGCCGCAGTATTTAGAATTAGAACCCGAGGGGCAGGGCGCTTGGGTGGGCACGGTTGAAGCTGATCTCTCTAACTGCCAATACTTTTTGAACGTCGACGGAAAATTTGTTTCTGACCCGTGGGCAAAAAAGATGTCGCACTCTCATCCCGCACCACCGGTCGCCATTGTTTGTCCGCCAGATGAGCTTTTGCCGCTGAATGATGGATTCAAAGCGCCCGCCGTAGAGGACTTGGTTATCGTTGAGGCGCATGTGCGCGATTTATTAGGTCTGGCTGGTAAGGGTGCTAAGCCCGGTTTTCGTGGCTTAGCTAAATGGATTCGTGAAGACGGTGGTTACTTGCGCTCCATGGGAGTGAACGCCATCGAGCTTTTGCCGTGTACCGATTATGAGCGAGGCGATGCCGAAGAATACCATTGGGGTTACATGCCGATTACCGCTTTCGCGCCCGCCACTGCTTATGCAGAAAATGATAATGGTTTAACTGCCATTGAAGATTTTCGCGATTTAGTGAAGGCCTGTCACGAAGCTGGCTTAGCAGTGATTATGGATGTGGTGCTTAACCATTTTGGCGGGCCCAATAGTTTAGAGGCGATTGATGCGAGTTATTATTACCGCACCGATGCACAGGGCAGGCTGACCAATTGGAGTGGTTGCGGGAATGATGTACGAGCGGAGGCGCCGATGTTCCGCCGACTGGTTTTGGCTTCACTTGCACATTGGACGAGTGTTTTAGGCGTCGATGGCGTGCGCTTGGATCTCGCCGAGTTGCTGGGTACGCCTTTGTTGCATGAGATTGAACAAGAGTTCCGTTGGAATGCGCCCCATAAAATTTTAATCGCTGAGCCGTGGAGTTTCCGCGGTCACATCGCTCGTGATTTAGATTTCACGTCGTGGACCAGCTGGGATGATGCCTTCCGTGAATTCTTGCCTGCGTACGTGCGGGGTAACGCCCGAGCCTCAGATTTACTGCATCAAATGGCTGCCTGTGCGTTTCGCCCCTCGGCGCGTTTACGTTACGCTCAGTCGCACGATGACATGGCGTGGTTGGATCGCATTACCGAATGTGCGAAGTGCGATGGCTTGGATCCGCGGGCGGCCGACATCTTGCGCACGCGCATGATGCACGTGATTTTACTTTGCTCGGCGGGCATTCCGATGCTCTCGGCTGGTCAAGATTTCTTGATGACGAAGCGCGGTGTCGCCAACACTTGGCGTCGGGCGGATTTAAATTTATTAGATCCGGTTCGCTTGGAGCGGTTTCGTGCCGAGCACGACTTTGTGGCGGACCTGATCCGCTTTCGACTTTCTTTAGCTGGTGCAGTGATGCGTCCGAAGCAGACCGTCTCGGCGGGCTGGATGAAGGTGACCCAACAAGAAGGTGGAGAAGCCTTTGTGGCGGTGCTGAATGCGGATGGTGTTCTCGGCTCGTCTAAGGTCTTGGTTGCCTGCAACCCTAGTAGCCGAGCGGTAGAACTAAAGGTGCCAGTCGAGGCAGCCTGGGCTCCGGTGGTCGTTTCGCCGTTCCCTAGTTGCCAACTTGCCCCAGGGCTGGTGCCAAAAATCGACCAAGGTGTGCTTAGATTAGAACCTTTGGGCTGCGGCGTTTGGGTTGTTAAGGGGTAAATTGTATTCTCGCTTGCCAT
>CANGNX010000044.1 GCA_947455415.1 Opitutia bacterium
ATGAGGGTGCGAGAAGTCATCACTGATGGGTGCGACTATGTGTGCCCTTTTATTGAAAGGGAAGTTTGGACTCTGTTAAATCTGTGAGACGACTTTTAGCGTGCCTCTTCGACTGGCTCGACGGGTGGCAGTTTGCCTTGTCGGAGCGACTCAAGGGTCGCTTTGAGTTCGTCCTTAAGGGTCAAATAATCCGCTAGGCCGACGGCTTTTTCTTGGAGTTCAATCGCCTCGGCTTGTTTCCCCTGCATGAACCGCAGTCGGGCCAGGGTGTCTAATTTATCAGCGTGTTTGCTGTCAGTTAGCTGCACGGCGGCGGTCGCACATTTCTCGGCGAGTGCAAAGTTAACTTTACCTTCGAAACGTGCATCGGTCAGCAATTGCCAGGCCACTTCATTTTGCACTTCAGGGTTGGTGCTTGCTTGGGTGGCGCGCTCCTCGAGCACAGCGTAGAAAAGGGTGGGGTCGCCGCGTCCGAGTGCGATATTCGCTTCGGTGATTTTCTTAACGCCCTCTCTATTTTCTGGGTCTAATTTCTGGAGTACATCAGGAAGTAGCGCTTCAACCTTATCCCAGTTTTTATTCTTCATTGCCTGTAGCCATTCGGTTACTGGTTTAGGATCGGCCGCTTGAGGTTTGGGAATGACGGTTCCGGTGAGAAGGTCGCCGAGTATCGTTTCATTTAATTCAGCGGGGTGTCCGGTCCAGACCAGGACACCGCTACCGTTAACGACAAACGCTACTGGAATGCTCTCGGTGTTAGAAGCATCGAGCCAGGTTTTGATGAATTCCTTACCGCCGATAGCGATGGGGTAGGACATTTTTTTGCCCTGCTTCTTCACGAACTCGCGCACATTTTTTTCGGCCTCTTCGCTTTTCTCGCCATCCCAAACATTGACGCCAGTGATGATGATGCCCTTGGGGCCGAGTTTCTGATGCAGTGCGTTGAGGTGTGGGATGGTGGCTACGCAGGGTCCGCACCAGGTGGCCCAACATTCAAAGACATAGAGTCGACCCGCTTCAAATTTCCCTACGGCGTCACCTTGAATTTGGATTTCAGGTCGCGTCGCAGGTGCCGCGCCGCCGATCTCAAGTGTACTCGCTTGGCAGCTGAGGCACAAAAAAATCCAGGCGAATAAGTTTCGAATCATAAATTTAAACTGCTGGGGTGGCGAACTTTTGGCGAATCGCTTCGACCACGGCGGGATCCGCCAAAGTGGAAACGTTGCCGAGTTCGCGATCTTCCGAAATATCGCGCAGCAGGCGTCGCATGATTTTTCCAGAGCGAGTCTTGGGGAGGTCGGGCACGAAGACGATGCGTTCAGGGCGGGCGAATTTACCAATCTTCGCATCCACCATATTATTCAGAGTCTTGGCGAGGTTGGCCTCGTTGACGGTTTTAGCGTGCGCGGTCTTTAGAATGACAAAAGCCATGAGCCCTTGGCCCTTGAGGTCGTGTTTGACTCCGATGACGGCGGATTCAGCGACCGCTTCGTTTTCAATGAAGACGGCTTCGAGCTCGGCGGTGCCGATGCGGTGACCAGAAACATTGACTACGTCATCCACTCGACCGGTGATCCAGAGGTAGCCATCTTTATCTTTAATCGCACCATCGCCGGGGAAATAATATTTTCCACCCCAGCGACTCCAGTAAGCCTCAATGTAACGTTTTTCGTCGCCGTAAATTCCTTGGGTGATGCCAGGCCAAGGTTTGCGAATGGCTAGAATGCCACTGTCGGTCTCTTCGCCGTTTTCATCGAGCACGGCAGCGTCGACGCCGAAGAAGGGCAGGGTGGCGGAGCCAGGCTTGGTGGGTGTGCAACCAGGAATCGGCGTGATCATGTGTCCGCCAGTTTCGGTTTGCCACCACGTGTCGACGATGGGGCAACGTGCGGCGCCGATGTTGCGGTGATACCAAAGCCAGGCCTCGGGATTGATGGGCTCGCCAACGGAGCCCAAGAGACGGAGTGAGGAAAGGTCATGTTTCTTTACCCATTCATCGCCCCACTTCATGAACGCGCGAATCGCAGTCGGTGCGGTGTAAAAGACGGAGACCTTGTGGTCTTGGATGATTTTCCAGAAGCGACCGAAGTCGGGCGCGTCCGGGGCGCCTTCGTACATGAGAACGGAGGCACCGTTTAAGAGTGGACCGTAAACCACGTACGTGTGACCCGTGACCCAGCCTACATCAGCGGTGCACCAAAAGAGGTCATCGTTTCTTAAATCAAAAACATATTTATTGGTCGTGTAAGCTTGCAGCATGTAGCCTCCGGTACCGTGGATGATGCCCTTCGGTTTTCCGGTGGAGCCGGAAGTGTAGAGCAAGAAGAGCATGTCGTTCGATTCCTGCCAGACCGCTGGGCAGACATCAGTAACCTGGGCGGCACGTTCGTGGTACCACAGGTCGCGACCGCTCTGCATGGTGCAGGCCGCATCGGGTTTACCGAGGTGACGTTGTAAAACTAAAACATGTTTACAGCTCGGGCAGTCTTTCACGGCTTCGTCGACCGTTTGTTTGAGCGGCAGGAATTTGCCGCGACGGTAGCCACCATCCATCGTAATTACGGCCTTAGAATTGGCATCATTCACGCGGTCGCGAATGGACTCGGCGGAGAAGCCGCCGAAGACTACGGAGTGCACGACGCCGATGCGCGCGCAGGCCAGAACTGCGAAAGCGAGTTCGGGTACCATGGGCATGTAGATGGCAACCGTGTCGCCTTTTTTCAAGTCGAGGGACTTTAAGACGTTCGCAAAACGACTCACCTCGGAGAGTAGTTCGCGATAGGTAATCTTTCTAATTTCAGCGACGCCACCAGGGGTCGGTTCACCTTCAAAGACAATCGCCACTTTTTCGCCGAGCCCTTTGGCGATTTGGGCATCGATGCAATTATAAGCGAGGTTGGTCTTTCCGCCCACGAACCATTTGAAGAAAGGCTTTTTAGATTCATCTAGAACTTTGGTCCAAGGCTCGAACCAGGTGAGTTCCTTGGCTTCGTCGGCCCAGAAGCCTTCGGGATCATCGATGGAGCGACGGTAAAGTTTTTGGTAACCAGCCATGCCTTTAACGCGGGCTTTGGCAATGAAGTCGCTGGACGGTGGAAAAATCTCTTCAGAAGAACTGAAGCCTTCGGCTGCTGCCTGTTTCACGTCGTTCATCTCTTCATTGATGGCCGTCGCTGGACGTTGGCGGCGCAGAATAAGGTAAGTGGCAAAGGCGATGACAATAGAGAGCGACAGGTACAACCAGGGTGCCTCGCTGAAGGTCTTTATATCCATAAATAAATATATTGGGGTGAACTAAAGCAAAAGCCCCACCGCGTGTTTCGGCAACCAAAACGCTCTGGAAAATTATGGCGGAGGCGTTAAATCGCGCCCTCGAGTTCTTGCAGGAAGGCCGTAAAGTCGGGCATCACCCGGACACCGAGGTGGGCCAGGCGATCGGGGTGTTGGTAGCCGTGGGCAAGCAGAAGGCAGTCAACGCCCATGGCTTGGGCGGCTTCGAAATCGTGCGCGGTGTCGCCGATGAAAAGTACTTCGTCGGGATGGTGTGCGAGGTCGGCAAGGTGTGAGCGGGCTCGGTCTTCTTTGCTGTGGGCATAGATGTCGCCCCCGCCACTGGCTTTGACGAAGTGGTGCTTGAGGTTAAGTCCCTGTAGGGTGTCTTGTAGTCGCTGGTGTTCGTAGGCCGAAAGGACGGAGTGGGTTAGCCCGTGAGCGGAAAGTCGTGCAATCACTTCGAGGGCTTGGGCGTGGAGGGTGCAGGCATGCTTACGTAATTCGTAGGCGGCCATGAAGCGCGCCGAGAGTTTCTCAAAAGTCGGGAGGTCGACCGGGAAGCCGAGCTTATGATAAACTTTGATAGCAGGAAACTCAAAGATCTGTCGGTAATTTTCGGGGTCGAGGAGTGGCTTCTGTTCTTCGGCAAGAATTTGGTTCAAAGCTTCGCAACACAGCCAGGTGTCATCGAGTAAGGTGCCATTCCAATCCCAGACGGCGTGACGGTAGGCTGAGATTTTTTTACGCATGGGTGAGAGCAAAGGCTTCGATAGCGACGCCACGGCAGGCGTGCACTAAATGTGGCGCCGAATGAGTAGGCAATAGTTGGTTCCACAGAAAAGGGGCTTCACTGTATTCGTGCAGCTTGGCCGAGCTGAAAACGTAGGGCGGGTGATAGACTTGGCCGGCCCAGAGTCGATTTTTGCGTTCGGTGAAAAACGTATAACGCTCGAGCAGAAAGAATTCAATGGTGCCTGGGGTTGCCGTGGTGGGTGCACTTTGTGGATTCCAGCGGTAGTTTGCTAGAGTGGTTTCTTTGGTGCGCAAGCACGAGAGTTGTTTGTGTGCGGCCTCAAATCTAATCTTAGCATGTTTATATTTAAGACCAAATGCGAGCTGGGCGATTTTTACGGCTAACCAATGGTCACAATCGAGTGAGAAGAAATAGATGCCTGGTTTACCGTCGGCGGTACGCACATAGGTGCGGACGTTCAATTCGTTCAAGGACGAGAGCAGGGGTACAGCTGGAAGGCCGAGTAGGCGGATGTTGGACATCCGAAAGCCGATAATCGAAAGGAACGCGTCGCCGTTAAAAGTATCCACGAAGAGTCCTGAGGGTAGACGCTTTTGAATTTCGGCGGCATCGTATTTCCAGTGGAGGAAGAATAAATCATCCCAGTTTTGAGTGAGGATGGCGCGACCAGCGGGCCGTTGGCGGGCGGCAATAAGGGCTTGGGTCGATGGGTCCACGTGGCAACATTACCTCGGTTTTTCAGGGGTCAAGTCGAGTAGGTGTATTGTCCACGGCTTTTCGCTTGGAGACCGACGCGAAGGGCGTTACCGATGGGGTATGTTGTCCGAAGCAGCTCAAGCGGAGTTCGTTCAGTTTGCCGAGAAGTTGGCCGATGTGGCACGGACGGTGCTCTTGAAGGCGCATGCACAACTTGAGACGGAGATTGAAATTAAGGCGGACGGAACGCCGGTCACGGTGGCCGATCGCGAAGCGGAGCGCTTGATGCGAGACCTGATTAAAAAGACTTACCCTGAGCATGGGATTTTGGGTGAGGAATATGGTGCCGAGCGTGCCGATGCAGAAATCTGTTGGGTCCTAGATCCCATTGATGGCACGAAATCATTCCTCTCTCGCGTGCCCCTTTACACGATTTTAATCGGCCTACGTTATCGCGGTGAGCCTTTGCTGGGCTTGATTGATCAGCCCGTGCTCAACGAGCGGATGATTGGCGATGGCAAGGTGACGAAACTCAATGGACGCGTTGTGCGTGTGGCAGAAGTCGCCTTGCGTGATGCCGTTGTGGTTGGTTCAGACTTTGACGGTATCCGTAAGTATCAGCCTCAGGCTAAGTGGAATCAGTTGGCCGATGCCGTGACGCATACACGAACCTGGGGCGACGGTTACGGTTACCTTTTAGTGGCGAGCGGACGTGCCCACGTTGTGGCCGACCCGATTATGAATCCGTGGGATATTATCCCGGTGCTCCCGATTTTAAAAGGCGCGGGTGCAGTCGTTACCGATTGGCGTGGCGGCAATGCTTTGCAGTCAGGCAACGTGATTGCCGCAGCACCTCAATTGCACGCCGCCGTTCTCGCAAAGCTAAACGCTTAGCCTTATTTGTTGAGCCGGATTTTGAGTGACTGACCGTGGGCGTCCAGGCTTTCCATTTTAGCGAAAGCATCGACCACGCTGGCTGCCTTTTGTAAGGAAGCTTGGTCGTAACGAGCGAAGCTGGTGCGACGCAAGAAATCTGCCACGCGCAGTCCACTGAAGAATCTACCCGTGCCGCCGGTGGGCAGGGTGTGGCTGGGGCCAGCGGTAAAGTCGCCTAAAACAGTTGGCGTTTCGTGGCCTAAAAGAATCGCGCCCGCTGTGGTAATCTCGGCGGAGAGTTTGTTTTGCTTACTCGCGGCCACCATGAGCTCGAGGTGTTCAGGGGCAACGAGGTTGGCAACGCGTGGGGCGTCGTCGATACTGTCGACTAGGATGACGCAGGTCATCGTGTCTAGGGCCTTACGTATTTTTTCGCCGTGGCGTAAGGCGCTTGACTGGGTGCGTGCCTCGGAGAGGCAACGGTTGGCGAGGGTTTCATTGTCACTCACCAGGTAGAGTTTTTCTTTGCCGCTACCGTGTTCGGCTTGGGCGCAGAGATCGGCGGCAACCCAGGCCGGCTTGGCGGTGCGGTCAGCGATGATCATCACTTCACTGGGTCCAGGAAGGAGGTCGATGCCAACAAGGCCAAACAGTTGGCGTTTGGCTTCGGTAACGTAGGCGTTGCCGGGTCCGAAGATTTTATCGACTGGCTTAACGGTGTCGGTGCCGAGGGCCATGGCGGCAATCGCTTGGACGCCACCGATTGCATAGACTTCCTTGATGCCGCAAAGATAGAGGGCCGCTAAAATGTCGGGATTGATTTTTCCTTCCGCGTTGGGTGGCGTGCAGGCGCAGAGTTCTGGTACGCCAGCAACCTTAGCGGGAATCGCCGTCATTAAGACGGTGGAGACGAGGGGGACTTGTCCGCCGGGAATATAAAGTCCGCAGCGGTGAATGGGGTGGTGGCGTTCGCCGACAGTGGCACCGTGAGGATTCTTGGCTTTCCAATCTTTAGGTAGGGTGCGACGGTGAAAATCTTCGATGCACTTAATCGCTTCGGTGAACGCTTTGCGTTTTTCCGGGGCTAGGCTGTCGGCCGCCTTTTGTAATTGCTCAACAGAGATACGTAGTTGGCGGATGCTTAGTTTGGCGTGATCGAAGCGGGCAGTATGGTAGAGCACGCCCACATCGCCACGCGTTTTAATATCGTCAATGATTGCACTGACGGCTTGCCGGATCTCGACGGCGGCCTCGCCGGTGCCAACGAAGGAGCGGAGTTTTTTGGCGAAATCTTTATCGCTAGCCCGCAGGACAGGCATGACTTAGCGGACGGGGAAAGCGAACGAGGATTCGCTGACCGCGGGATTGATGGTGACCTTCTCGTAGGTGGCTTCGGCTACTTTTTTGTCTCCGATATAAATTTCTTCACGCTTGGTGAAGGACAGGCCTTCGACCCAGAAAAGCTCTTTGACTAGTTGGCGCTGCACCTTGCCGTCGGGCATGGTTTGATCGGTGGCGACTAATTCATAACTCTTCGCATCGAAGTGACGGGTTACGTTATAACCCGACTTAAACTTATATTCAATGGAGTAGACTTTTTTGCCGTCGATTTCGGCGGTGCCAGTTAGGCTAGCTGAGCCTTCTTTAGCGTCGGGGGCACTGAAGAAACTGAGGTCGCTGATGGTGATGTGGCGCATGCGCGCGACTTGTTGAAATTGAATAATATTATTTTCGACGCGACCACCTGGGCGCAAGTCGTGGCGCGAGATCCAGCCCTCGAGTCCATTGGAGGCGGTAATGCTTTCGGTGTAAAAATCAGGAGTATAATCAACCTGGCGACGTGATTGGGGGGCGACGAGCTCGAGAATGGTGAAACCCAGAGGCTTTTTATCAGCGTCGGCTAATCTTATTTCCATGCGCAGACCTTTAACGGAGTCGGCGGAGTTCGACTCTTTAAGGGCGGCGCTGCGGGCTTTGGCGATGACTTCAGGGGCAGTGGGGTTGGCCTGACCGAAGGCGGTGGATGCCAGTAAAGCGAGCAGGGTGCTGATGGAGCGAAGTGAAACCATGAGGTTTTCAAGACTGCGACTCAGGCATGGTTTTGCAAGCAAAGGAAAAGCCTTTGCGGCTAAATTAACCTGCAAATAAGCCTTTAAACTAAGCCTTGGTCGCGTCGAGTAAGGCAGAGACCGTGGTGCGACCTTCGTACAATGCTTTGCCCACGATGGCACCGACAAGGTTGGGGTAGGCTTTCGAAAGTTGGGCGAGCTTGCGGACGTCTTCGGTGCTTGCGACTCCACCCGATGCGATGACGCCACAGGGGCAGATTTTAAGAAGGGCTTCGAGCGATTTCCAGTTTGGACCGGTGAGCATGCCGTCGGTGGCGATGTCGGTGTAAATAACAGTTGAGACGCCGAGGTGACCGACTTCGGTGGCGAAGTCATTCGCATTGAGGGCGGTGATGGCGGTCCAACCTTTGACAGCGACTAGGCCGTCCTTCGCATCGATACCAACGGCGAGACGTGGCCCGTGGGCTTTGGCCATTTCACGTAAGAATGCGGGATCGGTGGCGGCGCGTGTGCCGATGACCACACGACTTGCGCCTGCGGCGTAGGCGGCTTCGGCGGTGGCGCGATCGCGCATGCCTCCGCCAAATTGAATCTTAGGACCCAGCTTCGCTATTTGCTGAAGGGTGGCGAGATTGAGTGGTGCGCCACCGAAAGCCCCGTCGAGATCCACGACGTGAATCCATTCGGCACCCGCCTGCGTAAATTGTACGGCCGGTTCAACTGGATCGTTGTAATATTGGGTGGTGGCATCGTCTCTACCTTGGCTGAGGCGTACGCAACGACCGCCGCGAATGTCGATGGCAGGATAAACGACCATAAATTAAGAACCTTTCTTGTGGTGAGATTTGTGCGCCGTAATTTGCACGGGCTTCTCGCCGCGAATCGCCTCGGCGGTCACCGTGAAATGGGAGCCGGCTGCTGCCTCTGGAAGGTGATACATCGTTTCGAGTAAAACGCCTTCTAGTACAGTGCGTAGTCCGCGTGCGCCGGTGCCTAATTCGAGGGCGCGATCGGCGGCGGCATTGAGGGACTCGGGGGTGAACTCTAAGGTCATTCCCGACATGGCGAAAAGTTTACGGTATTGCTTCGTTGGCGCGTTGCGAGGCTCGGTCAGAATGCGAACGAGGGCTTCGCGGCTCAGCGGCTCGAGTACGGAGATGACGGGGAGACGTCCGACAAATTCGGGGATCATGCCGAAAGAGAACAAGTCTTCGGGCTGTAATCCCGCGAGGACTTGTTCGGCGGTGAGGGTCGGGCTGATGACGCCACCTTGAATGAAGCCGAGCGCTTTAGTGCCTGCGCGTCGTGCGATGAGTCGGTCGAGTCCGACGAACGCACCGCCCGCGATAAATAAAATATTACTCGTGTCGACCTGGATGCATTGTTGTTCGGGGTGTTTACGGCCGCCGGCAGGAGGCACGTTGCAGATGGTGCCTTCGAGGAGTTTTAACAAAGCCTGTTGAACGCCTTCACCGGACACATCGCGCGTGATGGAGGCGGAGTCGGACTTGCGTCCAATCTTATCGATTTCGTCGATAAAGATAATGCCGCGTTGAGCCTTCTCGACGTCCATGTCGGCCGCTTGGAGTAAGCGTAGGACGACGGTTTCCACATCATCACCCACGTAGCCAGCTTCAGTTAAAGTGGTGGCATCGGCGATGGCAAAAGGCACATCGAGCATCTTCGCGAGGGTGCGAGCGAGTAGGGTTTTACCCGTGCCCGTCGGCCCGATTAAAAGTACGTTGCTCTTATCTAATTCGACATCGCTGAACTCGGCACCTTTCTCGCCAGAGGTTTGAGCTAAGCGATCATTGAGACGCTTATAGTGATTGTGAACGGCAACGGACAAAACTTTTTTCGCATGGTCTTGTCCGATGATGTGTGCATCGAGTTCGTGGCGGAGTGCGGAAGGTGCGATTAATTTTACGGGGCCGAGGGCGACTTTCTTGGCGGCGGATTGAAGTGAGGGTCCCGTGCCAGCGGTTTTATTGTCGCGAGTGCTTTCGCGTTCGATGAGTCGACTGCAGGTGGCCACACAGGCATCGCAAATACCGACGCCTCCAGGACCAGCAATGAGCTTGCCGGTTTTTGAGGCTGGCTTACCGCAAAACGAGCAATTCTCAGCCTGCGTGCCGAGCATGAGATTTACGCCCGACCCGCCTTGGGCAGGACAACATGGTCGACCAAGCCATAAGCTTTCGCTTGTTCGGCGGTCATGTAGTAATCGCGGTCGGAGTCGCGCTGTAAATCTTCGGGGGTCTTGCCGCTGTGTTTAGCCAACACATGATTAAGCGTGTCGCGCCAGCGTAAGATTTCTTTGGCGGCAATTGAGATGTCGGAAGTCTGTCCAGTCGCTCCGCCGCTCGGTTGGTGAATCATCACGCGACAGTTGGGCAGGGCATGGCGTTTACCTTTGGTGCCAGCGGCGAGCAAAACGGTGGCCATGCTGGCAGAGAGACCGATGCAGTAAGTGTTAATATCACAGGTCAGGAAATTCATCGTGTCGTAAATCGCCATGCCGGCGGTGATGGAACCACCGGGTGAGTTGATGTAGACCGAGATGTCTTTCTTGGGGTCTTCCATTTGCAGGAAGAGCATTTGCGCAATCACCGCATTGGCCACTTCATCGTAAATCGGCGAGCCGATGAAGATGATGCGATCTTTGAGGAGGCGGCTATAAATGTCCCACGCTCTTTCGCCACGAGCGTCGCGTTCGACAACGTTTGGAATGATGTAGGACATGGTAGGTGTAGGAGTGACTGTATCGACTCTTTAGGCTTTCTCAACACCTTCGGGCTTCTTTTCGCCGTCTAAAATGAGGTCGAGGGCCTTATTGAGAATGGCATCGCGGCGGATGGTGGCTACGCGGTTGCGGTCTTTAGCAATTTTCTCGGGAGGGGTCTTCTCGGCGTAGGCGGTGCTGATGATCGCACGGGTGAATTCCTCTTGAGTGAGGTCGACCTTCTCTTCTTCGGCAATGCGGGCGAGGACGACTTGGGCGCGGACGCGGACTTCGGCGGCCTTGCGAGCTTCTTCGAGAATTTCGTCGCGCTTGGTTTCAAGTTCGTTGGGGGCGAGGCCAGAACGCATGCGGAGCTGTGCGTATTGGATGAAGAGGTCTTTTGCGACGGAATCCACGGCTGACTGTGGGAGAGGGAGTTCCAGTCCAGCGACGAGGGTTTCGACGGCTTTTTCGCGGCGAGCGGTTTCGGCCGCTTGTTGCTTGGAACCTTCGACGCCTTTACGCACTTGGTCGCGGAGGTCGGCTTCGTCTTTTACGCCGACAGATTTGCAGAAATCGGCATCAATCTCAGGGAGTTTCTTGCAACGGATTTCAGCGATATTGAGGCTGAAATGAATGGTTTTTCCGCGCAATGCCTCGCGAGCGTGGTCAGCAGGAACCTTGAATTCGACCTTGGCGGTATCGCCTGTTTTCAGCCCAACCACCGCTTTAGCGATGGCGGGAACGGCCACGATTTCGTCATCGGCGCCGGCTTCTTCCCAGGTGGATTCGGTGCCCGCGAGAGGACC
>CANGNX010000045.1 GCA_947455415.1 Opitutia bacterium
ACTTAAAGAAGTCCGCGTTTTCTCCCCCGCCACCGTTGCCAACGTGGCCTGCGGGTTCGACGTGCTCGGTTTTGCGATTGAGCAACCCGGTGATGAAATCGTGGTTCGCCGTTCAGAGCAGCCAGGTTTTCGTATTACGAAAATTACCGGCGATGATGGACGACTCCCTTTGGATCCTAAGCTGAACACCGCCGGCGTGGCAGTGTTAGATTTGTTACGTCACTTAGGTAAGACTGATCTCGGTATCGAGATGGAGGTCCACAAGAAGATGCCTTTCGGTAGCGGCTTGGGTTCGAGCGCCGCCAGCGCGGTCGGTGGTGCCTTTGCGGTGAATCATTTATTGGGTGAGCCACTGACACGTAAGCAACTATTGCCTTTCGTGGTCGCGGGAGAAGCGGCGGCAGATGGTGCGTGGCATGCGGACAATGTTGGCCCATGTTTACTGGGTGGCATTACACTCATTCGTTCGAATGCGGAACTCGATGTGCATGCGATTCCGATTCCCGAAAATCTTTGGGCGGCAGTGGTGCACCCTGACATCGTTGTGCTGACGAAAGTCGCGCGCGAGATTATGCCTCGTCACATTCAGCTCGAAACTTCGACGCAACAAAGCGGCAACTTAGGCGGACTCATTTGTGGTTTATATCAAAGTGACTACGGTTTGATTGGTCGCTCGTTGCATGACTTGATTGCGGAGCCTTACCGTCAGCGTTTGATTCCTGAATTCTATCGAGCCAAGCGCGTCGCCATGGCGGCGGGTGCGCTCGGTTTCTCTATTTCTGGTGCGGGTCCTAGCGTCTTCGCGTTGTGCGAAGGTGAGAAGGTGGCTCGCGAGGTGGCTAAAGCGGTCGCTGAGGTTTTCAGCTCGGTACCGTTGAAAGCCACACCATACGTTTCGCGCATTAATCCCAAGGGTGTTCATGTCCTCTCAGCCTCGTAAGTTAGAATTCATTTCCACGGCGGATAGTCAGCAGCGTGCTTCACTGCGTGAAGTCCTGTTGGCGTCGATGCCAGGTAAGGGTGGCCTTTGGGTCCCTAGCGTTATCCCTACGCTACCAGCGGATTTTATTCAAAAGCATGCGAACGACACTTACCCGCAACTCGCGGAAGCAGTGATCGCACCGTTCTTCGCAGAAGAATTGGGTGCCGATGTTTTGCACAGACTTTGTGAGGAGTCGTTTAATTTCCCGGTGCCGTTGGTGTATCCTCAGGGTTACAAAGGAACCGCGCAGGAGCATATTTCTGTCCTCGAATTATTTCAGGGGCCTTCGGCGGCGTTTAAAGATTTCGCCGTTCGTATGTTAGTGCGCGTCACCGCACATGTCTTAAGCAAAGATTTTCCTGAGCTCACGATTTTGGCTGCGACCTCGGGTGACACCGGTGCGGCAGTAACGGAAGCATGCTCAGGCGTTAAGGGCGTTCGCGCCGTTGTGCTTTATCCGCGTGTTGGCGTGAGCGGCGTACAAGAATCACAGATTGCTCGAGCCCGTCCTGGCGTTGTCGCTATTTCCGTCGATGGCACCTTTGATGACTGTCAGGCTTTAGTGAAGCGTGCGTTGGCGGATGACTCTTTGCGTCGCAAACGGCCTTTATTAACGGCGAATTCGATTAACCCCGTACGTCTGATTTCCCAGGTGCCGTTCGCTTTCCATGCTCGCCGATTATTGGATGCTCAACGCGCGATGGCGATTGTTGTGCCTTCGGGTAATTTAGGAAATGTCGGCGCCGTACAGTTGGCTCGTCGCATGGGGCTCTCGGTTGATACTTTAATTGCAGCGACAAATACGAACTCTCCGCTCCCGCATTTATTTGCGACTGGAAAATATGAGCCTCGTCGGGCACAGCCCACGGCCTCGAACGCAATGGACATTGGTGACCCCAATAACCTTGGTCGACTCCTGGCATGGCGCGAAGGCGGTCCGGAAGTTTTAGCGGTCACGGTTGATGACGTCGCCACTTTAGATGCAATGCGTCGAGTCCGTGCGAAGGGCGGCTATGTACTTTGTCCGCACACCGCAGTCGGTTGGAAGGCCGCCGAAGATTTAGTCGCCCGCGATTCGCGCAAGAATTTAGACGTCGTAGTCTTTGGTACCGCTCACCCAGCGAAGTTCCCTGATGTATTACAAGATGCCTTTGGAGATCGGAATGCATCGACTTTCCCATTTGCGCTGCCGAAACCCGAGCCACTGCGCGTGGGCAATGACTACGAAGCCATTCGCCAGGTTCTAGAGTCAGAAGCGGGCTTCAGGTAAGCACTGCCAGTCTAAACTAACTTACTTCTGCGGGGCCTCGACCTTGGCAGTATCGGGTTTCGGGGCGCCTTTAGGTGACTCAATAACCACTATGCATCCGGTGAGGAAGAGGGCGGTGACGGCGAGAAGAGGGGCGACCAGTTTCATACCATTAATATTGCCGCCCGCTTCAATTTGGCAACCCAGCAGTCGGGAATTATTCGGCCGGATTAGCCACCGTGAAGGTGATGTGTGTGACCTCAGCACGGGCGAGGGTATCGAGTACATTCACCACGCGATTGTAGAGGGCGGTCTCGGCGGCCTGGACGGTGACCAGCAATTTAGTTTTAGCCTGTTGCGAGGCTTTTTCCATTTGGGACATCTGACGGTAGAGCTCTTCGAGTGTTTCGTCGTTGGGCTGAGCGATGGGGTCTTCATTTAAGGTGATGGTTCCGTTTTCGGTGACCCCAAGCATCACTTCGTCTGGCATCTCAACACTCTGTGCGGTTTCAGCACGACCAGGCAGTGAAGTTTTTAATTCATATTCCACTTTTACGGCACCGGCCATGACCATGAAGAAAAGCATGATGACGAAGACGACATCGATCATCGGTGCAATTTGGAACCCCGCATCGGCAGACGGCTCACGTTTTATGGATTTCATGTTACTCGGAATGATTAAGACCCGCAAAGGCGATTTGATCGATACCCGCTGCGGCACCCCAGCTAAGGGCTTCGGCGATAAACTTTGCCTGACAACTTTGATCCGCCCGAATCAGCAGTCGAAATTTTTCGTTAGAACCCTTGCGTTGGCGGAGTTCACGAATGATTTCCTTGGGCTGTTGCGGATTCAGTTCTCGGTCATCCAGTTTATAATGTGCAAGTGCTTGGGCTTTATCCCATGAAATGTTAATCAATCCGGCCGCTGCCTTATCGTCACGCTTGGTGCCATGTGGGGCCACGGGCAGGGTGATGCCTTTGTCGACTCTAAGCACCTGTGCCGAGGTGATGGACATGAAAAAGATTAAGAGCACCAAGAGCACGTCAATCATCGGTGCCACTTGAAACTCGGGTTCGCCTTCACCGCCGCTTCCGCCTGCCATGGTTAACGCTGATTAGGATTGAGGGTGAGAAGTTGCATCAGTCAGCCAATAGGGTTTAGCAGCATAAATTTCGTCGTCCCCAATGGGTTGGTGGCTGAGCTCTTGGTAGGGAAAGCCGCGAAAGAGGCTGGTGGTTAGCTCATGAATATCGTGCACCCCTTTTTGAATGCGATTTCGGAGGAGGTAATAGCAAACGAAGGCAGGAATCGCGATGAACAGTCCGGAGGCGGTGGCCACGAGAACTTCGCCGATGGCGCCTGCCAGTTGGGAAGGATCGCCGACGCCTGAGGTGCCTAATTTATCAAATGCTTTCATCATGCCGGTGACCGTGCCCGTGAGTCCAATCATCGGAGTGCACACGCCAATCACGGAAAGATAGGACGCCCGCCCCAGTAGATCGGCCTGCAGTCGATTGATTTCTGCGAGGATAGATTCCTCTGTCATGTTTTTTCCTTCCGACGCAAAAGTCAGGCCGGTACGGACGACATTGTTAAATGCGGATGGTGATGATTTTGCGAAAGCGTGGGCCGAGGGGTAGTCTCCGCGTTTAAACAGCTCACGCAATTGATTCACGTGCAGGTGCGGGTAGAGTTTGAGTGAGCTAGAGCGGATGAATCCGTCGACAATGAACCAAATCATGGCAATCGAGCAGAGTAAGATAGGATACATTACCCAGCCGCCCTCCGCAAAAATATCCAACAAGGTCTTTTCCTCCGCACTAATGAGTGGAGCGATGGGTGTGGTTATTTTGGCGAACAGATGGTGAGAAGCATTGATGAGGGGTATCATGTTTTCGGTATGGGGTTAGGGGTGGTGGACTCTTGGTTTAGAAGGGACTGGGCGATGGCTGCTTCCGCTGAAAGAGGGCACTCGCTAATGATTCTGCGGAGGTAGTGCATGGTGGTGGCATGAATTTTCTCATCCTTGATGGCCGGATTTTCCAGTCCGCGAAGGGCGCGTACGATGCCCAGGAGGACTTGGGCGTATTGTTCGCTGCGAGCACCTTGAAAGGCGCTGATGCGTAAGAAAAACGACAAAGCGGCCTCGTAATTTTTGAGTAAAAGGTTTGCCTGTCCTTGGCAGAAATTAACTCGGGCAATGTCCTCAGGGTTGGCGAGTTTGGGTAACAATATTTCGGCACCCTTAAGGCTGGCTTGTGGGTCGCCTTGGCAGTTGAGCAAGGTGAGTTGAGCGATGCTCAGAGAAGTGGTGAGTGTCGGCTGGTTACCGGCGTCGTGTTTAGCCAAATCGAAGATAACGCGTTCGAGTCGTTGGGGGTCTCGTAATTTTTCGAGTGCCGACAGCTTGAGTAAATTAGCTTTGAGCCACCAGCTGCCTGGTGTTCTGGGCCAGGGCTCGATGGCCTTGAGTATAGGATCAAGGATTGCTAAGCCACGGGTAAGGTCGCCTTGGTGAATCGTGTTTTGTGCCTCGCTGAGTTGGGTGGGGTCGGGCCAGATTAAGCCGACCACTTCATTAAACTTATGGATAATGATGACTTCGTATTGATCTCGACGCGAAATCTTAGCGACAGAACCCTCCTTGTAATTGATGAGTGCAAGGTTGGTTGGCTGCGCGGGTTTCGCCGATAAAGTGTTGGGGTCTTTTAAGGGGTCATCGACTTCCCATTGCTCGCCGTTGTTAAAAAAGACGGTGAGTGCGGGGAGTTTTAAGGGCATAACCATGAGACAAATTAAGAAGCAGTGGAAAAATTTCATAGTTAGAGGGCGCTGAGAAGGTTTTGCGCGGATTGGGCCTCAGGGGTCTTTTTAATAAAATCGTGGGAGAGCATTTCCTGAATCACCATCGAAGCTTCAGCGGGTTGGTGGAGCTGTTGGGCAAGCAGTCGGGCGGTGCCCCAATAGGCCTTGGCGGACCATTCGGCGTGCCGCTTCCATCCTTGGTAACAACGCCGGTAGTAAGCGACCGCTTCAGCGGTATGGTTCTGTCGTTCTTCGATGAGCCCCAGCCAATAGAGGCTGCGGGCTGTCCCTTCGCCCCGCCAGGCCTTAGTCTGGGCAATGTACTCAAATTCTTTTTTAGCCTCGGTGAACTGACGAAGCTCGGCGAGGGCCTGGCCGCGGGTGAGTCGAAGGCTGCACTCTTTATGTTTAACAAAATTATACTTCAGGGCTTCGGCGCACAAGACGAGGGCTGCGGCAAAATTCTTTTTTTCGAGTCGCAAGGTGGCGAGACCCGCGAATCCATAGTCGGCATACTCTGAGGTGCGATGGCTCTGAATGAGGAAGTCGAAAAAGGTTTCGGCGCGGGCGATGGAGCCACGGGCGAGGCAGTTTTCGCCGGTCAACGCGAGGAGGGTGGCACTGAGTTCAGTAGGCGGGAAATCTTCAGCGATTAATTTATAATAATGATTAACTTGATCGGGCTGCTGATAGAGTGCGGAGAGTTGCGCGTGGATGAAGTAGAGTCGGGCAAGGGCAACAGTTCGGTCTTTTCTTGATGCAATTTTAAGTGAGGCATCGATTTCTGAATGTGCCTGGGCTGAACCATCTGTGGAATTACGATATTTTAGGTAAACCTTATTAGCTAGGAACGTTAAGAGGCTTTCGGTTCCGTCTTGTTTGGGGTCATCGATGTTTTCTTGAATGGCTTGAGTGAGTAATGGGAATGCCGCTTCTTGGCTATTGGTCGGGAGGTGTTCAGTAGCTGTGATCGCTTCAAAGAGATAAGAGGAGGATTGCGGACTTTTTTTATTCCCGCGGTAGAGCTCGAGGTAGAGATCGCGTAACGTTTCATAATTACGCTGTGATTTTAGTGCGGGATTAAGTTTAGAGAGCGAGTAAGTGAGTGCATCGGCATTACACTGCCCGTTTTTTACTGCGTTTAAATAGGCCTCGGTAGCGCGTTGGACGTGTTCAACTTTCTCTTTTTCGAGTTGGCTGAGGGTGATCTCGGAGGCCGTTGAACTTCCCGACTGTAGCCGGGTTAGGCGTGAATCGATTTCGCCCGCAAGTCCGCTTTCGCAGTCGCCAATCAGCGCATAGACGTCGGCTTTTTTGCTTTTTATTTCCAGTTGGTTCCGGTTGCTGTAATTCCTGAGCCATGTTTGGCAGATGAGACGTGCGTTCTCTAATTGTGGTGGAACTTTGCCGTAATCGATCAATGCGAGTCGGTATTGAACGTCATAGAGAAAATTCCCAGTTGGGAATCTGGATTGATAGGCAATGAAAGCTTGTTGAGCTTTCTCGGTCAGGCCTTGGTAAAACTGGCAGAGGGCTTGGAGGTAGGTAGCCTGCTCGAGGGCGGCTGACCGAGGGTATTTCTTTACGAAATTAGTTAGTTCATCGTCGGCTTTCTTCCAGTCCGTGAGGCTGAAGGTAGCGAAGCAGCAACGGTAATCGATTTCCTCGAGGATAGTGACGGGCAGTTTTTTTATTTTCGTTTTTACCCATTGATACTGTGTAAGTGTTTCGCAGTAGTCCTGTTGGTCTAGTGCAAAGGTGCCCAGTTGGATGACCACCTGAGGTATTTCGTTGGCGCTCGGGTAGTGCTCAATGAATGACCGACACGCTGCTTGTGCTTGCCGAGTTTTACCTAGTACGACGAGGTTCTCGATGATGAGAAAGGCGGCGCTGGGGGCGTGTGGTGAGAGTGGGTGTGTGTTTAAGACTTCTTGGAAAGCGGTGATGGCTTCATAGGGCATTTGGAGTTCGTGCAGACAAAGTCCGAGCCTGAAGTAGATGCCTTCATCGTAATTGGGGCTCTGATGTACGGTGGTTTCGGCGGATGCGCACTCTTGGAGCTCCGCCTGGAGAGCTATCAGTTTGTCGCTAATTGCGGGTGATGGTTTGGCTGATAATCGTGTCAGTTCGGCGATGCTGATTTTGAGTTCGGCTGATTTTTTCTGGATCCGTGTCAGGATGGATAATTTAGGTAGGGTGGCCTGGTAGGCCCGAAGCGCGGTTTGTAGGAGTGCGACCTTGGCGGTAGCGTCAGCTGTCGTGCGTGCTTCAGCAAAGGCCGCATCGCCTTGGGTTTGCCGAAGTTGGTTGATCCGAATGATTTCCGCGGGTGCGGTTGGCTGACAGGATTCCAACTCCGCCTGAAGGGCTTGGGCTTCGGGTAACTGATGTTGTAGGATGTAGGCTTCGATTAAGGCAGAGCCGGCGAGCTTGCCCTCGGGCGTATTTAAGCCGACCGATACCGCTTTCTTTAACAGTTCGATGGCTTGTCGCTGGGCGTTGGACTTTTCAGCTGTGGAAGCATGCAAGGTCTTCTCCTGGAGAAAACTAGCCGCTAGACGACAGGCAGTGCTGCGATCTTTGGGGGGCAGGAGAAGGTTGGCTGCGAGGTGATCGAGTGCTTCTAGGGCCGACTCCCACAGGGAGAGCTGTCGATAGACTTCCGCTAACATAAATTGGCAGGTAGTAATTCTATTGTCGTTTGCGCCCAGAAGGTCCTCGGTTCCTTTGGGAAATTTTTCTAAAAAATCTTTCAGGGTGCTCGCGGCGCTCTTCCAGTCTTTTTGCTGATAGTAGCAGTTGGCTTTCTGTAGTAAAAATAGTGCACGGACTTTGGCGGGCGTTTGAGCGGATTTCTTTTCTAAGTCAGAAAAAATTTTTAGAGCCTCGGCGGGCTTATTGTTCTGCAGGGCTTTCTCGGCGGATGAGTAGAGGGCGTTGAAGTCGCTCTCCGCGGAGGACGGGTTGGTATTAGGCGTACCTGCCAGAAGGCTGGCGGGAATGAGGGCGAGGGCGGACCAGCTGTGTGAGTGGTTTGACATCGTTGGTGAGGAGGGCTTCTCCTAACACTGCTAACGATGCGTGGTGGCGCTTAAACCCGCCAAACCATATGTCCCCTAGTCGCTTCTTGTATGCCTCACCTGTCGCTAAGGTTACCCGAGAAAAAACTACCTAGCGGGTTTCAGGGCCGTACCTAAAAGCGTTTCGAAACCGGGCTCTTGGGTTTCTTTCGCGACGACGCGTACTTCGGGACGGATGAAACCGATTTCATCGAGCCAATCGTGCAGGTCGTTTTCCTTAAACCCTAACCAACGGTCGGCGTAAATTTCACGGGCCTTTTCAAAGCGATGGGCACGGAGGTCGAGAATGAGTAAACGGCCGCCGGGTTTTAAAATACGAAACGCTTCAGCGAGTGCCTTCTTGGGATTCTCGGCGTGGTGGAGGGCTTGGCTGAGCAAGGCAATGTCGACGCTGCGATCGGCGAGTGGGACTTTCTCGATGTCACCTAAAACGTAATCCACGTTCTTGAGCTGTTCCTTTTTCGCGAGGGAACGTCCGAGTTCGACCATCCGTGGAGAGTTGTCGATGCAGTGCACGAATTCGGCTTGGCGTGCGAGCAGACGAGAGACCGTACCATCACCCGCACCGAGGTCGGCAATCTTCACGCGTGGCGTGAGGAGTAGGAGCATTTGGCCGATGGATTCCCAGGAACGTCCGGGGCAGTAATTTTTTCCGAGGCGTTCGGCGACGAGGTTGAAATGCTGTTCGGTGCGGCGGCGACGTTTCTCGGCGAGTCGCTTGAGGGCGCGTTGATCGGCTAAGGTGAGGGGGTCTTGCGCGGTGGCCTGAATGGCGGCCTCGAGGATTTTCTGAACACCAGTAGGAAGGCTCTCGGTTAAGGCGTAGAAGGAGTTTTTACCATCGCGGCGGTCAACGGCTAGGCCTGCTTTACGGAGGAGCGAGAGGTGGGTGGAGATGCGCGATTGGCGCATGCCGAGAATCTCTTGGAGTTCGCCCACGGACAGTTCACCGCGGCTCAGCAGAAAAATAATACGCGCCCGAGTGGGGTCGGACAGAAGGCGCATGGACTCCCAAGGGTTGGGCATGGGCAGACTGTGGACAGGCCTGGCGGGTATGTCAAAAGAGGAAGCCCCGAATATCGGGGCTTCTCGGGTTCGCTAATGGGCGGGCTTACTTCTTGTCCACCCAGCGGCTGATTGAGAGTACTTTCCAGGTCTCAGTCTTGCCGTTGATGTTAGTCGTGAAGGTCTCGTCGAGCTTGTGGTTAACGAGCTGGCGGGCGAGAGGCGAGGTGTAGGCCAGAATATTGATTTCAGGCTGACCATCCCAAGCACCGAGGATGTCGTAAGTGATTTCCGAGTTATCGGAGGAGCGGTGGAATTTAACCGTCGAACCGATGGTGATGGAATCCTTGGTGGCTTCGGTGAAGTCAGTCACGCGAGCCTTCTTGAGCATCGCCTCTAATTCTGCACGACGAGCGGTGAGCGTGTCGTGATCTTGGCGAGCCATCTTGTATTCAGAGTTTTCGCGTAAGTCGCCGTGCTCCTTAGCGACTTGAATCGCTTCCTTGGTAGCAGGGAGTTTAACCTTAACGATATCTTCGAGTTCAGCTTCGCGAGCGGCCTTGCTGGACTTGGAGACCACCAGTTCTTTGTCATCGGTAGCGGAGTCAGGCTGACGAGATTGGACGAGGCGTTGTACGTGGGGTTCGATTTTAGCTAAGCGGGCCAAGAGGGAATTCTTGGTCATCTTATCGAAGCCTTGGTTGCGAAGCATCACGCGGGTGAGGTCGAAGACGGTTTCGCTGTCCACTTTCTTGCCGTTAGGCGCGAGGACGTCGGCGATGAGTGCCTTGTCCTTAATAAGTTCGTTAGCGAGAGGGATGCGGGCAGTCGAGTTGGACTCGAGGGCTTCGGCATCAATGCTGCCGAGGATGGCACCGAGTAAACCTGGAACGATAAGAGGCGTGACGATGTCCGCGTATTTCTTGGACTCGCGATTCTTGATGATCCAGATGATAACAGGGGGACGGAGTTCGCGAGTTTCGAGCCACTGGAGGAGGCGCTGTCCGACGAGTTCGGAGAGGCCGGCGTCGCAGAGGTAAGCGATGCATTCGGAAACGAGTTTAGCGGAGCCACTCTTGGTGCCACCGATGTCGCGATTGCGTAAGAGGTCGAACGCACGGTCAGACCATTTGTCGCCGTGATGGGCGCGTACGAGGTCGAGCAGGCTACGAATCTTTTCCGAAGTGTGAGGAATGTTGAGGGCGATATTCGCGAGGTCAGCTTCGTTGCAGAGCGCGATGATATCGGAGGCCGTGGGGCTGAAGGTTTCAACGGTTTCAACAGCGCTACGGAAGAACTTATCGCGATTCCAGATGGCGCAGAGAATCTTGGGAAGGTTGATATTGCGACGGCTGCCAGAGAGTCCGGCAACGGCCTTCGAGAGATCGCTACAAACTTTGGCGAGGTTGGCTTCGTTAGCGGCCGAGCGCGTTTCGGCAGTGGCGCTTTCGCTAAGCTCTTCGAGGAGGGCTAACTTACGTTCGAAGTTAGGAGCCATCTCGTACTGAGCGAAGAGGTCTTCGCCGACATCTTGAGGAGCCTCGAGTAGGGCGTAGAGTCCGCCTTTTTTCTCAGGGATGAGGATGGAGCGGTCTTTACGGATAACTGCGCGACCCTTGGTCCACCAAGCCTTGAAGGCGGCGGCGCGGTCTTTGCCAGCAGGGAGGGAGGCGAAGAAGATGCGATCCAGGTTGGCTTCTAAAGCGTAGGAGGAACATTCGCCGGTTGGGTATTCAGCGAGGATGTTTTTGATGAGTGTCGCGACGTCGTCAGAGACGAGTTTAGCAATTTTTTCTTTGGAGGTGTCGGCGTAGGCTTGGGCCACAACGCTTTCAGGATTAATGATTTCGATTTTTCCGGAGAAGAAGGCGACGTCCATGGTGTGGCCTTTCTTGGACTGCTCGGGGAAGTCGATGGTGAAGCGCTTAGTGCTTTCGTCGAAGCTGCGGATCACTCCGATGCCCCATGCTTGGTGTAAACAGAAACCGGTTTGTCCGGCCGAGACCTTAGAGATAGTGTCTTGGAGGTGGAGTGTTTTACCACCTTGTGGGTTGAGG
>CANGNX010000046.1 GCA_947455415.1 Opitutia bacterium
ACGGCGGAAGGAAACCAGCCGCCACCGACTTCACTCAGCACCGTGGGAACGGCAGAGTGATGATTCGTTTTGGAGTGATGGTAGGAGAATTGTTTAAATGGTTCCGCGCGCTGCACGAGACGTTCAATCACGCTCGCATCATTCTTCTCTACAAGAATGACACTAGTCACCCCTTCCTCAGTGATGATTTGCCACGATGGTAAGAACAAATGCGAAGGCATGCCAACCTGAGCCTCGCCAGCATAAAAAGGAAAAGTAGCGATGACGCGCGGCGTCGCCCCGAGCGAAACCACCGAGGAAAATAATTTCTTTAGCCAATTATCGGCAGCGTTGAAGCGTTCAGCCCCAACCCCCTTCCATTCGACCAATGGATTTCCGGCGGCGTGTGCCCGGCGACGCGACGGGGTTTCAAAGTAGCCACGCGGTGCACCGACATTCAACGTCTCGAGTACGGCCAACGGATCGAGGGCGGGTACATTAAACTGATAGGAAACGTACTGACAGTCCGGGCGAAGCGAAATCGCCTGAGTGAGGGCGTCCCTAATTTCACTGTGTGTCAGTAGGTCCACGGAAAATATTAAGCCGTTGCTTCTTCAGGCTTAGGATCAACGGGAGGGAATAAAATACAACGTTCGGAGACTTTTCGTCCCACGCAGACATTGGACCAGGCAAGTTGACCAGCAAAGTGCCGCACGGGGTCAGCCCCAATATTCTGCAGCAGTTTTTCACAGGTGCTCGGCATAATGGGCGTGAGTACGGTTGCCACGAGGCGCAGGCCTTCGGCTACCGTGGCTAAGCATGAATCCAACTTAGCTCGATCCACAGCTTCCGTTGACTTCGCTAATTTCCAAGGGGCACGCGTATCGATGTACGCGTTCATGGCGCTGATGAAAACCCAGAGCGCTTCGAGGGCGTGACTGATTTGAGATTCTTCAAAGGCAGCGAGGACTTTGCGCTCCGTAATCACCCACAGGTCTTTGAGCGATTTCTCCAACTCTTCATCCGCAGCAGGCGAGGGGATGATGCCAGCGTAACTCCGACCGACCATGTTCAGCAGGCGATTCACTAAATTGCCGAGGTTATTACTTAATTCGGACTTATAACGTTCACCGAAGGTTTTAACCGAGAAGTCGGCATCTTGTCCGACAACCATGTCGCGACAGAGGTAGAATCGGAACGCATCCGCACCGTGCGACTGCACCAGGCTGAGGGTCTCGGAGGCATTCCCCGTACTCTTCGAGGCTTTCTGAGCATTAATCGTCCACCAACCATGCACCAGCAACTGCTTGGGTGGCTCGATGTTCAGAGCCTTAAGCATACAGGGCCAGTAGACGGCGTGCGGGGGGGAGAGAATGTCTTTACCGATGACGTGGATATCGGCCGGCCACAGGCCCTTCGTGGCCACCGCCGAATAGTAATTCGTGAGGGCATCAAACCAAACGTAGGTCACGAAATTGTGGTCAAACGGGAGTTCGATTCCCCAAGTGAGGCGAGACTTAGGACGAGAAATACAGAGGTCGTTCATCGGCTCCTTCAGGAACTCGAGGACCTGTTTTTGGCGGAACCGCGGATTAATAAAATCAGGGTGCGACTGAATGTGTTCGATGAGCCAAGGCTGGAACTGGGAAAGTTTGAAATAATAATTCTCTTCGGTGGTCTGTGTGACTTCACCAAAGATTTCCGGCCAGTTGCCATTTTCGTCGCGGTCTTTGTCGGTTAAAAATTGCTCCTGACGCGTCGAATACCAATCCGTCTTCTGCCCTTTGTAGATCAAACCCTGATCAAAAAGTCTTTGCAGAAAGTCTTGGACGACCGCCTTGTGGCGAGGTTCGGTGGTGCGAATGTAATCGTCATTAGAGATCTGGAAGTTGCGCAGCATCTCCTGGAAAGTGACAGCGATTTCATCCACGAAAACCTGGGGCTCGATCTGACGTTTCACGGCGGTCTGCTGAACCTTTTGGCCATGTTCATCTAAGCCCGTGAGGAAGTGAACGGACCGACCCTGTAAGCGCTGGTAACGTGCAATCACATCGGCCAAAACTTTTTCGTAAGCGTGCCCGAGGTGCGGGGCACCATTGGCGTAGTCAATCGCGGTCGTGATGTAAAACGGACGTGGCATACTGGAGCTCGATACCTAAGGAATACTCAGGCAAAGGACAACACCGAAGCCGACTTAAACCTGGAGAATTAGCTCAGGCGCTGAATGTCGGGCTGGTAGGCAATCTCAAAGCTGTAACTGGTGCCCGCCCGCAAGTTCATGGCCTTATTACGCTCAAGCACTTGGTAGAAATGAACCTTACCCCAAATGGTGCGGTGCTTACTGTCTTCCGATACGACCTTGGTTTCAAGCCATTCGGCATGAAAATCATCACGTAAGACTTCCGCGCGGTGCGAATCTTGTCCCATCGTTATCGCATTACCGGGTGTCATGCGACTGTGGGTCGTCGCAATCGGTAAAACCAAACGGAAATTATTAAGCACCACGTTGGTCTTCGGGGTTAAGGTGAAACGTCCCACGATGCGACCACCTGCAAGTTCCCAATCGACCTTAAGGGCACCAATACCACTGCTCATCTTTTCATGGATATCAATGAGCTCAGGTTGATCGTAGCGGAAATGGTAAGTGCCTGCCTTAGTGCCCATGACGACTTGTAAATTCTTACCGTAGAAAGAGGGCGTGAACACTTTATCGCCGATGGTGTACTCGGGAATAAACGGTGAGGTGTAAGAATTGGCCGGCCAATCAAAAACGCCAGGCATGTGCGGGAAGGCTAGGGAATCCGAAAACTTATAAACGCCACCCGAAACGACCGGAATCAAAACGTGTAAACCAGAGGTGGGGTCGCTGAAGGCCAAGAGACCTTGTTCTTTTTTGAGATTCTTATCAAACGAGTACAGACGGCACATCGCATTCTTTTGCGCCGAGCGGTGAATCTCCATACTTCCACCCGCCGTTTTAGCTAAGCGCGACCATTGCGAAAGGTAACGTGCGGCATCAAAATTCGCCATGCGAGTGGTGTGACCCGGGATGGTGTCACGTTCGGCATCACGCACGATAATAACGCCGTGCTCCATATCGAAGAACGTCGTAAAGAAATTAGCGTAGAGGCGGCGGATTAAATCGCGGGCTTGCGGTTCCTTGTCCGACGCAATCCAGCGATCGCGCAGGGCTTGTAGGAGCAACGTGATACAGTGCATTTGACCGTAAGCACCGATGCCACGTCCGTACGACCAACCCAAACCATCTTCACGGACCGTTTCGAGAATGATACGCAGGTATTTTTCGGCGATGGTACGAAGCTTGGGCAACTTAGAGTCACGCAGCTGAATGTTCGCATGCAACTGCAACGCCTGACGAATGAAGATAAGTGAAACGATGCCGTAGAGATCGAAGGCGCCGCCTAAATTGTCGGCATGGGCTGCCTTCGAAGCGTCGTCATGGAAACCACCGGTGGAAGCCGCCGTGAGTCGCTCAATGAAACGGTCCAACAACATACCGGTCTCATCTTTTTTACTGAGACCGAAAGAGGCACGACACACCGCTTTAGCGATGTCAAAGGCCTGCACGTGGTCGTGGTGGTCGAGCGTGACGGCGAGGCGTTCGTCGATTAACTTACGAGTGTCCTCATCCAGAATAGCCCAAACGGCGTTACGCTCACGCGTAGGTCCGAAAGCCAGCAGGCCAAGGCAGGCGAACGCCATACCATTGTCTGAGCCCTTGGAGAGACGAACCTGTGCCGTGATCGTACGAGCCACAATTTCAGGAATGTTTTGACGTTCCAGGTTGAGCTCACCCGTGGCACGAAAGTACTCACCGAAGGCGAGGGCGACGTGACCAGGCTCATCGGCACGAGAGACCTCACCCGCAACGGGGATGACAGTACCATCGGGGGCGATGGAACCGAGATTAAGTTTAAGAAGGGCCTTGGTCTGATCCAGGCACTGACTCGCGAAATTCTGCATGCGAAAGGTTGGGATTGAGGCATGCCCGCCCAGAGTCAATGCCTCATCGTAAAATAATTGTAAGACAGGCTAATGCCGGACACCAACGTAAGTGTTTTAACCAATGATTTCAGGCCAATAACCCCACTTCATTGCGTCATAAGATATTATTCTAACCAACCAAAATGACGTACAGCTCTTTGGGTCCGTGAGCACCCAAAACGAGGATACGTTCGATGTCTCCCGTGCGGCTGGGGCCGGTGATAAATGAAAGCATACTGGGGAGCTTTTGGCCGTGGCGTCCCAGCATGTCGCTAAAGCAGCCTTCCAGGTCAGCCGTCACTTGATCGACCGTGGCAATCACGACGTGAACATGAGGCAAAATAGAGAGGGAACGGCCGCCCGATGAGGCGCTGGAAACCAAAATCGAGCCGAGTTGAGCGACGATGGCTTCGCACGATGTAACGCCTGCATCACAGCCTTCGAGTTTTTGCTTATTAAACGACGAAGTGACCTCCCATTTTTCGCAAGTTAAGGCTTCCACCGCTGGTGCTACCAACGGGTGCGAGTGGTAAGCGACTTTTTTCCAATTTTTATCCCGGGCGATTCCTTGGAGTACTTGTTGGGCGGCAACAGCGTCAGGAACACGAATCAAGTTCGCTTTAAGTTTTGCGAGGTTCTCAGTGAGTAAAGCCAATCGAGCCGCCACGGTGGCCCCTCCATCGGGCAACCAAGGCTTTGCATTCTGCGCTACCGAACCTCCAATGGGTTCGGACTTAAAATGTGGCTTAGGTGCGACCACTTTAAGGGCCTCACGAATACGACTCAAAATTTCAGAGCGAGCATTAGCCATGGGATGAGTCCTTCCATTGTTGGCGAAATGATTGGGCGGGTGCAGGCGGAAGATCACGTGTCTTCAACCAAGCACTGAGGTAGGGAAGGGGAATCTTCTTTAATACGGGCAGGGTAAAGCGAAAGACTCTGCCACCGAAGGCGAAGAGGCGTGGACGAGAAATAACAAAATTAAAGCCGCGATGGAAGAGACGATCAAACCACGTCGGGGAGGTTTGATTGGCGTTGCGTCGATTGTGCAAAAGGTGGTGGTGCAAATCGATGCGCACCGGGCAAGCATCCGTGCACGCACCGCATAAGCTCGAGGCACCTGACAAGTGATTCCACTGCTTCAGCCCGCGAAGGTGAGGCGTGATGACCGAGCCAATCGGGCCTTGGTAAGTGGTACCATAGGCGAGTCCTCCGATATTTTTAAAAATGGGACAGACATTCAGACAGGCACCGCAACGAATACAGTGCAGCGCATCACGCTGTTCGGGGTCGGCCAGCAATTGCGTGCGGGCATTGTCTAAAAGCACTAAGTGAAATTCTTCCGGCCCATCACATTCACCGGGCTTACGTGGTCCGCTATAAAGTGTATTATAACAGGTCATCGGCTGACCCGCACCCGCCGTCGCTAACATCGGCAGGAGCACCGAAAGGTCATCGAGTTTTTTTACGACTTTTTCGATGCCCGAGAGTGCAATGTGGATGCGGGGCAGGGCCGCGGTCAGACGTGCATTACCCTCATTTTCAGTGATTGAAATTTGACCGGTCTCGGCGACGAGAAAATTAGCCCCGGTAATACCGACATCGGCATCGACGTAAAGCTGACGGAGGTGACGACGGGCAATCATCGTGAGCTCCTCGGGGCTGTTGGTGGCGGCAGTTCCTAAATGTTTAGTGAAAAGGGCACTGATTTCTTCTCGCTTCACATGCATGCATGGAAACACGAAGTGATAGGGTGCTTCGCCGCGCAATTGCTGGATGAATTCACCGAGATCACTCTCGACGACGCTGTAACCCGCTTTCTCAAGCGCGTCGTTAAGGTGAATCTCCTCCGTCGTCATGCACTTCGATTTGACCACTGCCTTAGCGTTGGCCGCAGCGATGAGTTGCAAAATGATTTCGCGGGCCTCCGCCGCATTTCTTGCCCAGTGCACTTTTCCGCCATTGCTTTCAAATTTCGCGACAAAGGCTTCGAGGGTATTGGCCAGGTCATTCACCGCTTCCCATTTAGCGAGCGAAGCCGCATCGCGGGCACGCTCCCAATCGCGAAAACGTGCTTTTTGAATATCACGGTTGGCGTAATAACCTCCGAGCGCCTTATTAATAAAAATACGTTGCGGGCCATCCGCTGCGGCGGTGGTGGCTTCCTTTAAGAAAATGTCTTTGGCGTTAGACATTAGCGGGAAGGCCTTCGGCGAGGACCTCGGCAATATGCATGGGGCGAATGGGTTTACCTTCGCGGGTGAGCCAGCCACCGATTTGCAATAAGCAGGAAGGGTCGGAAGAGACAACGTAATCGGCACCCGTGCGAGCCAAGGCTCCGCCTTTGACCTGCACCATGGCTGTTGAGATCATCGGAAACTTAACGGAGAAAAGTCCACCAAAGCCACAGCATGATTCGGATTCCTCAGTCTCGATTAATTCCAACCCGCGTACGGCACGAAGCAACTGTCGGGGTTCTTCCTTCAGTCGCAATTCACGCATGGCATGGCAGCCATCATGATAGGTAACTTTCTTATTTAAGGTCGCCCCGATATCCGTGACTCCGAGTTGACGAACAATAAACTCCGAAAATTCAAAAGTCCGTTGTGCCAATTCTTTGGCCTCGGCGGCGTGAGGGGTATCTTTGAGTAAGTCGGGGTAGAATTTCTTAATCATCGCCACACACGAACCCGAAGGACCCACGACAACTTCAGCACCGCGAAAAATCTTGAGGGCGCGGATGGCGCCTTCGCGTGCGACCTCCCACTGTCCTGAATTATACGACGGCTGACCGCAGCAAGTTTGCTCTGCACGGAATTCGACGTCATGCCCCAGCTTCTTCAATACCTTGACGGTCGCCAAGCCTACCTGTGGGGCAAGCTGGTCAACGAAACAAGGAATGAACAGGGAGATGCGCACGCTTTAGCGTAAGAACGCCTCATGGAGGCCACCGTCAACAGTGATGACTTGTCCGGTGGTCTTGTTAAGGCGTTGGGTCACGAGTAAGAAATAAGCTTCAGCCTGATCGGCGGGCGTAATCGGATTCTTGGTTAAGGTGCGCTCAGCGTAGAATTGTGAAAGCTTCGTGGTGAGGGATTCACTCGCTTCATCATCAGTATAAGGAATGTTATACTTCGCAAGTGAGGCAATCACTCGGTCGCGAGGGAACATGGCTGAGCCTTGCACGACCGTCGCTGGGGCAACGCCGTTAACGCGCACGAGTGGTGCGAGTTCCATGGCCAATTCGCGGACCAGGTGATTCGCGGCTGCCTTCGAGGTATCGTAGGCAACGGAACCCTTCTTGGCGACGACAGCATTGGCACTCGTGGTGAGAACGAGGTTTCCACGCAGGCCTTGTTCCTTCCAGGACTTAAAGGCCTCATCGGCGACTAAGTAGCTTCCGGTAACATTAAGTGCAAAGGTAAGGGCCCACTTATCATCGGGAATGTGTCCCGTGGTATCAGGCGAAACGAAGATACCAGCGGTGACGCAGATGGAATCAAAACCGCCATAGGCGAGGGCGACCTCGTCGAGCATACGACGAATCGAGGCACGGTCCATAATGTCACCCGCGAGACCAATGGCGGGTCCGCAGTTCGAAACACCGGTACCAGCAACGCCAATACCCACACCGTAACGATCCGTGATTTCCTTGGCAGTAGCTTGTGCCGCTTCGAGATTCTTATCCACGCAAACGATGTGGGCACCTTCTTTAACCAAGCGGTGCGCAGTTTCCTTGCCGATACCTGAGCCAGCACCGACCACGATGATAACCTGACGAGCGAGCTCTTTTTCGGCAGGCATGCGCTGCAACTTGGCTTCTTCTAACAACCAATATTCAATATCAAAGGCTTCTTGTTGGGGTAGGGAGACGTATTCGTCGATGGCTTCCGCCCCACGCATGACTTCAACCGCACAGTTATAAAATTCAGCGGTCACCCGTGATTCGGATTTATCCTTGCCCCAAGCGATCATGCCTAAACCAGGAATTAAAATAACTGTGGGGTTGGCATCGCGCATCGCAGGCGAGTTGGCGTGCTTACAATTTTGATAATAGCTCGCGTAGTCCTTACGGTATTGGGTCAGGCCAGCGGCTAATTTCGACTTCAGAGCGGCCACGTCTTCCGACTGAGGATTCCAGGCCACATACAATGGCTTAATCTTCGTACGCAGGAAGTGGTCAGGGCAGGAGGTGCCTAATTCCGCTAAGCGTGGGGCATCACTTGAATTAACGAAACGCAAAATCTTAGCGTCATCCTGAATCGTGCCGACCATACGCTTATCTTTACCCACTTGTCCGCGCAACCAGGGCAGAATCGCGGCTAATGCGGCCTGACGGGCAGGCGTTTCAAGGGTTTGATACTTAGCTCCGCCAAACGCTTTGGCATCGCCACCTTTGGCTTGATACTTCGTTTCAATGTATTCGGCAGCTTGTTCAATGAACGAGAGGGTTAGTTCGTAACAGGCTTTGTCGTTATCGTCCCAGGAGATAAAACCATGTTGGCCCATCATAATAGCACGGATGCTGGGTTGCTTTTGGGCAATGTCTTGCATGGCCAGACCAAGCTCGAAACCCGGACGCATCCACTTCACATAGGCCATTTTTCCAGCGAAGATTTGTTGCGTCAGCGCCGCACAATTTTTCGAAGCTGCAATCGAGATGATTGCATTGGGGTGCATGTGATCGACATGTTTGCCGGGCAAGAAGCTATGCAAAGGGGTGTCGATCGACGACGCACGTGGGTTGAGGTTAAAGGTCGTGTGGTTATACATTCCTACCATTTCATCCTCAGCCTTCGACTTCAGACCCTTGTCGCTTCGTGCGGCGTAAAGCGCTTGCAGCGCAATGAGCTTATCTTGGTAGAGTGAAGAAAAATTATCGCGCTTGCTCGTGCGTAAATCGCCACCCGAACCCTTCACCCATAAAACCGTGGTATCTTTGCCCGTAAGCGGATCCTTTTCGACCAACTTAGATGAAGTATTACCTCCGCCGGTGTTCGTGATGCGCTGATCGGCACCGAGCTGATTGGAGCGATACACTAAGCGACCCACGCCATCGAGTTTGGCGGCATCGGCATCATTCCAAAGGTGAGACACGTGTTTGTAATTAGACATAGGAAATGTAATCAGTTGCGTGGAAGTTTAGAAAACACCAATAGTGCCTTCGCCCACTGTGCGTGAGGCTCCGGCGCATAATTTTCGAAAGTGTTCGAGTCGCGGACGATTTGACGGATTTGTGCGAGGCCTTTGACCTCTTTGAGGGCGTAGGCTTGCACGAGGATGTTCCCCGCGGCGGTCGCCTCAACTGGACCCGCAACGACTGTGCGACCCGTTGCATTTGCGGTAGCTTGATTGAGCAGGGCATTGCGACAGCCGCCGCCTACAACATGCAAGGTGCGGATTTGACGATGGGTTAATTTCTCCAGCCCGTCGATTTCGACCCGGTACAGTAGGGCTAATGACTCAATAATACAGCGGGCAATTTCACCATGCGTGCGTGGCACGGGTTGCTTGGTTTCACGACAATACGACTGCACCTTATTAACCATGTCGCCCATCTTCGCAAAACGGGCATCGTCGGGTCGAATCAAGGAACGCAGGGCCGGTGCGGCTTGTGCGAGCTGAGTAATTTTTGTGTAGTCGGAAACTTCGCCCCGCGCTGCCCATTCGCGACGGCACTCTTGTAAAATCCATAATCCCACCAGACACTTCAGAAAACGTGTCGTTCCACCGAAGCCTACTTCGTTAGTGAAGTTAGCTTTTTGGACAGAGGGATTGATTAACGGTTGATCAAGTTCAACACCGAGCAGCGACCAAGTACCAGAAGACAAGTAGGCCCAATCTTTGCCAGGAAGTGCGGGCACAGCGGCAACCGCTGAAGCGGTATCGTGCGCACAAGTGGCGACCACGGTAGTATTTTTCAGTCCCGCCTCTTGGGCCAAGTAGGGGAGGATTTTACCGACAGGAGTGCCCGGGGCAATGGGCTTGGGCAAAAGGTGTGTCGGAATCTTAAGCTTCTTTAATAACGGCAAAGCCCAAGTTCCTTTCTTCGTATCCCAACATTGACTACCAGAAATCAGCGTCTCTTCCGCGCGAGCCTGGCCCGAGAGCAACCAAGTAATATAATCTCCAATTAATAAAAATTTATCGGCAAACTGTAGAAGCTCGGGGCGATTTTCTACGTCGTCGAGCAATTGGTAAAGTGTGTTGATCGACATCGAACCGATGCCTGTCGCCGAAAAGATTGCCTGTGAAGAAACCTTTTTGTGAGCGAGCTTGAATGATTTTGCCGTACGCTCATCGCGATAGGTGTAAGGCAAAGAAAGCAAGGGACCATTACCTTTCATGAGCACGTAATCCACACCCCAGGAGTCGCACGCTACACCTTTAATCTTATAACCTTTGGCGCCCTTGGCTAAGCCAATACGAATCTCGCGAAAAATGCGGATGATATCCCAACGCAGCGTGCCATTAGCCACAATCGCACCATTCGGAAAACGGTGCACTTCCTTCATGGCGAGTTTACCTCGGCTGAGCGAACCGCGAATCACGCGTCCCGACTCGGCTCCAAGGTCAATGGCAAGGTAATGTGACATCGGCAGGTGACGAATTAGAGTCCCAACATCTTTTGTCGGTAATGCTCATCGGGCCGGCCCGCAATGCGTTCGACTTGAGCTTCGTCCATAAAAACTGGGCCACCCAAGGCTGCCGCACCAAGGAAAATCTCTGCAGCTTTTTCCGCCATTAACAATGCACCCATCACTGCCTTAGGTGAACTACCCAAAGCAATGATGCCATGGTTTTTTAATAAAATTAACTTCGGCTCACGGCCAGTGCGCTTAATGAAAGCTAACGTCTCATCGCGAATCGCTTTCGCCAAGACCAAACCCGGATCCACGTAGTGAACGAAAACCGACTCCGTACCGCAGACAACAATTTCATCGGGGAAAATGCGGCGGGTAGCAAAATCGTAGGCACGTGGTGAGCAGAGAATTTTATTTACCGCAATCGCATGCACGTGGCCCACACACTTTACGCCAGGCAGACCCAGCAACCAGGCATGGAAGAGGGCTTCCACCGAAGGCTTCTTCGCCGTCGGATCAACGCGTGCATCCAGTAAGGCC
>CANGNX010000047.1 GCA_947455415.1 Opitutia bacterium
AGATTTAGTATTGCCGTTAGTGTCAATCCGCTAATCTCAAACCGTTCTAACCCGCATAATCCTCTACTAATAACATGGAAAACGACAGCATCTCATCCTCCTCATCTGAATCAAAGCTTCCCCTCATCGTGGGAATCGTAGGCTTCGCCATTGGCGCTGCCGGTCTCGTTCTTGCCCTCAAGGCAAAGAGCGCTGCCGCCGACGCACAAAAAGCAAGTCAAGACGCACAAAATGCCCTGGCTGAAGTCAGCGGTCAAATTGCTTCTAAGGCTAGCGCCGCTGACGTTGTTGCCCTCCAAGGCACCTTCGCTGAATTCAAAACGAATACCGAAACCAACAATAAGAATTTCGAAACTTCGATCGCTCAGCTCCAAGCTGCAGTAAAGTCGAAAGCCGTTGCTTCCAGCTCTAAGGGTTCAGCTGCTGCTGGTCCTGGTGAATACTCGGTAGCTAAAGGCGACACCCTCGGTGGCATCGCTAAGAAGTCCGGTATCTCTCTCAAGGCTCTCCAAGATTTAAATCCTGGAGTTGATGCGACCAAGCTTCGCATCGGCCAAAAACTGAAGACTAAGTAATTCCCGATGTCCGCGCCCGCTCGCTGGTCCGTCCAGCAAGAAGCGCTACATGCAGACTGCAAAGTCTTCCGGGTTTACAAAGAACACTGTCATCACCCTCTCGATCACCGAGAGGGTGATTTCTTTGTTATACATTCCAACGACTGGGTGCTCGCACTACCCATCACCGACGATGGTCGCATCGTCATGGTTCGTCAGTTCCGCTTCGGCCTACGAGACCTCTCTACTGAACCGCCCGGCGGTATTATGGATAAAGGCGAAAGCCCCCTCCTAACCGCCGTACGCGAAACCGAAGAAGAGACAGGTTTTACAGGGGGTAAAGCCACCTTGCTTGGATCCAGCTCGCCCAACCCTGCCATCCAACGCAATCAATGCCACTTCGTTTTACTCGAAGGCGTGAGGCCAACTGGCACAAGGGCACTTGATGAACACGAAGAGCTTCAAGTAATCTGTCTCCACCCGAAGCTTGCCTTGTCCGAGGCGCTCCAAAATCCACACACTCACTCACTCGCACTCATCGCTCTCTATCGATTGCGTGATGCACGCCCCGAACTTTTTTCATGAACCCTCCCCGCCGAATTAAAATCAAAGACCGCCCCAACCCAGATAACGTTCTGGTCGTGGGTTCCGTCGCCTACGATAGCATCGTCACCCCACACGAATCGGGCGAAAAAATTTTGGGCGGTAGCGCTTCTTACGCCTGTCTAGCAGCAAGCTACTTCGCACCTCCACATATTGTCGGCGTTGTCGGACATGACTTCCGTGATCGCGATCGCAAAAAACTCGCCAAGCGCGGCATCGATCTTTCGGGGCTACTGACCGATGAGACGGGTCGCACTTTCGCCTGGCGCGGCAGGTACCACGAAAATTACAACCGTCGCGACACCGAAGATTTACAGCTCAATGTTTTTGAGCGCTTCAACCCGACACTCTCGGAGGCACAACGTCAGACTCCGTACATCATGCTGGGCAATATTCGCCCTGAGCTTCAACTCTCCGTGCTCGATCAACTCGAGGCCCCTAAATTTATCGTCGCCGACACCATCGACATTTGGATCGAAACAAAACGGGAACTATTCGCCCAAGTGATGCGCCGTGCGGACCTCCTTGTGATTAACGACACCGAATCAGCCAAGCTGACCGGCGAGACCAACGTCATCATCGCTGGGCGCCACCTCCGGGCCCATGGCTGCCGGACGGTTATCATCAAGAAGGGTGAGCATGGCTCGGTCCTGTTCCACGAAGAAGGCCTTTTCAGCCTCCCCGCCTTCCCTGTCACCGAACTGCGCGACCCCACTGGGGCAGGCGACAGCTTTGCGGGCGCCCTTCTAGGCTACATTGCCGCCACCGGTAAGTCCGACTTCGCCACGCTCCGCCAGGCCATGCTCTACGGTACCGCCGTGGCCAGCCTGACGGTCGAGGCCTTCTCCACCGACCGACTCGCCAAAGCGGGCTGCACCGAGATTAAAGCCCGTCGCAAGCAGTTGCTGCAGATGACCAAAGCTTAGGATTTCTTTCCGAGAGCCCGCCACAGAAAGAAAAGCAACAACGCGGTGAACGCGGTGTCGCCGACTATCATTGGCCACACCCCAATGTGTCGGCCCGAAACGACCAAGGCCACACAGGAGCCTAACATAAAAAGAATTGCCGCCACAATCCAGGGGACCAGGCGACGTAAACGCTTCTTAGCTTCTTCTTCGTTCATTTTTGTGAGCGTCGGTAAAATTCGGACAAACCAATCAAGGTGAGGTGCGGCTCGTGCTGCACGCGCGACTTCCATGCCGCAGGCAAGTAAATCGCGGCGCCACCCGTCACGATTACTTTCGGAGCCGGGCCACCCGATTTGTTTAATTCAGCAACAACGCCATCGAGTAATGCACCAATCATGCCAGCGAAACCGAGGGCACAACCGGCACGCATCGCATCAACGGTCGACTTTCCGATGGCGGGTCCACCTAAAAGATTTTTCACATCCAGAGCCGGCAACAGCGCCGTGCGTTCATGCAAATATTGCGTCATCAAGCCCATACCTGGGGCAATGATTCCGCCCGCATAACCTTTATCAGTTAAAATATCGACCGTCGTCGCAGTTCCCATGCCAATAATCACAGCGGGTGCGCCGCAGACAACCTGTGCACCAATGCAATCCGCCAAGCGATCCTGCCCAACCTCGGCGGGTTTGGGATAATCAAAACCCAATCCAATAAGTTTATCGTGACGGAGTAATTCCACGGGCAGCCCGCAGTTTTTCAAAAAACCTTCGAGGGCTTGCGACACGTTCGGAACGACGCTGGCCACTGCGACACCTGATGGACGGTGCTCCGCAATCAGCTGCACAATCATGGCTTCGGAAATCTCCTTTGTGCCTATTTCGCCATGAGCCCCAATGGTGCGACCATCAACAACACCCCAGTGAGCATGCGTATTTCCAATATCGAGACAGAGGACGGACACGACCCCAACGTAGAGGCTCAGCCCGTGAGCGCAAGACTGCTCAACTAAACTTTCGGCAAGGTGACTTCGCCCGAAGAGATTAGGAGGCGTTCACCGTTCGCATCTTTTAAAACTAATGCCCCATCATCATCAATGCCCTGCACGACCCCCGAAACCGGCTTGCCGCGCAACTGAATGACTACCGCCTTACCTGTTAAATTATCATATCGCTTCCAATAACTTTTGAAATTCTCGCTCCAACGGTCTTGCAAAAAGTCGTCCCACGCTCGCTCAAGTGCCGCGATAATTTGCGCCGAGACTAAATTGATTTCGTAGGTTCCTTTACCCGCCATAGCCAAAGAGGTCGCGACCTCGCGCAACTCAACCGGGAAATCTTTAGATTGAGCAGTGACGTTTAAGCCTAAGCCAAAAACTAGATCGCGCACGGCATCCGCATCGAGCCGCGCCTCGGTCAACATGCCAGCCAACTTCCGTCCGTCAGCGGCCTGCAAATCATTCGGCCACTTCAAACCAAGTCGCACGCCATGCACCTCGTCGAGGTGGGCACACAGCGCTAATCCCATCCAGAGCGTAAATGGCTTGAGCCGATCCGTTGGAATGAATGGCCGAAGCGCTAAAGATAAGTAAAGATTCCCGGGGTAATCACTGTGCCACTTTCGACCAAGCCTTCCGCGCCCAGCCGACTGCTTTTGTGCTAAAATGAAAAGCGGCACCACCTGGCCGGAGGCCAATCGACGCTCGGCTTCAGAATTCGTACTATCAGTCTCGGCTATAATTTCGACTGCAGCCGCAACCTTCAGCCTCCGTAAATGCGCGCGCACCAAGGCCTCGTGCAGCACTTCGGGTACGCTCGTCAACGTGTAGCCCTTGCGAGTTGAAGCCTCGAAAACAAAACCTTGTGTACGCAGCCTCTCGAGTCGGGTCCAAACCGTCACGCGAGAAACGCCAAGTTCTTTAGCCAGGCGGTCACCACTCACGGGTGATTCACCAGCCTCCAGAAATGCACTCAAGATGCTGCTATCGAGGTCTGGCATAATTAGATCCAGTCCAGTCCGATGTCGGACCAATGCGCGGCGTGCGTTAAGGCCCCAGCCGAAACGAAGTCGGGCGCGATTTCACCAATGGCAGGCAGGGTTTCTAAATTTACTCCACCGCTGACTTCACACCAGGCACGGGCGCGCACCGCGACCACAGCCTCACGCAGCTGCGACAGTGAAAAGTTATCCAACAGAATAATGTCGGCCCCTGCTTTCAATACGGGCTCAATTTGCTCTGGGTGATCCACTTCGACTTCGACTAATAAATCTGGGCGAGCTTGGCGGGCCAATAAAACTAAAGCGGTTAAACGTGCCGCCACCGAGGCATCGCCCGCAGCCAAGTGATTATCCTTCACCATGATTCGATCATACAGGCCGAGCCGGTGATTATAACCACCACCCTGACCCACGGCGTATTTTTCGAGCATCCGAAAACCCGGCGTGGTCTTGCGCGTGTCTAATAATTTTGTCGGCGAGCTACCAAGGGCCTTGACGTAGTGATGCGTTAACGTCGCGACGCCACAAAGCCGCTGCAAAAAATTTAAGAGCACGCGCTCGGCCGTAAGTAATTCATGCGCGGGCCCTTCGACTTCCGCTAAAACCGTGCCCGCGCTCACGCTGTCGCCATCGCTGGTTTTTAATAAAACTTGGCACGATGATTCGTAGACCGAAAAAATAATTTCCAACAAGTGCAACCCCGCTACCACCATGTCGCGTCGTGCCACCAATGCGGCGCGCGCACGTCCGGCATTTTTTAATAATTCCGCCGAGGGATCGCCGGGGCGAAAGGGTCGACTCACTAAACCTGCTCCAGCTAAATCCTCATCGCGTGCCATCGTCACCAATTGACGCACCCAAAAAGAATCCACCTCATCCCAGTGGAGGCGACGGACGAGTCGATCGGTTTGACCGGGGTTACGCGGCATCAGGCAACATTAGGGATGCCGAGCCAACGGGCAAGGGTTAGGGGAAAAACTTTTTGAATTTGTTTTTCCAAGAATCCGAGACCGGTGTCGTGGCGTCACCCGAAGCATCCGCATAAGCACTCAGGGCCTTCTTTTGCTCGTCGGTCATCTTCTTCGGGACGTCGATATCGACCCGCACCAAGAGATCGCCCGGGCTACCGCCCCGAAGCGTGGGCATGCCTTCGCCGCGCAATCGGAAGGTCGTTCCACCCTGCGTACCTGCAGGGATTTTGAGAATAGTCTTACCCTTTAATTTAGGGACTTCGATGCTACCACCGAGGGCCGCAATCGAGAATTTCACTGGGACGGCACAGGCCAAATCGTCGCCGTCGCGCTCGAAGAGCTCGTGCTCTAAGACGGTGATCACAACGTAAAGGTCGCCCGAGGCACCATTGCGACGTCCCGCCGAACCATTGCCTGAAGAGCGTAGACGCGTACCCGTGTCGACCCCTGCAGGAATCTTAAGGTCGACCGAGTGATCGCTAACCACGCGACCTTCCCCGCCGCAACTACGGCAGGGCTTTTCAATTTTTTCGCCTTCGCCACCACACGTCGGACAGACCTGGCGCATTGCAAAGAGTCCATTTGATCGCGTGACATGACCTTGGCCGCCGCACGTAGGGCAGCGACTCTTCTTCGACCCCGGTTCCGCACCCGAGCCCGTGCACTTGGCACACGTCACGTGCTTACGATAAGTGATTTTACGGTTCACGCCCGTCGCCGCCTCTTCGAGCGTTAATTTTATATCAAATCTTAAATCTTCGCCGCTGCTATCCTGTGGCTGACTCGAGCCGCCACCAAACATGTCGCCAAAAGGATTACCACCGCCACCGAACATTTGATTAAAGATATCAGATGGATCCGCACCGCGGAAGCCACCGCGACCACCGCCTGGACCACCTGGGCCGGCTTGTTCAAACGCGGCTTCACCATGTGCGTCGTACATCTTACGCTTTTCTTCGTCGGATAAAATTTCGTACGCCCGCGAAACTTTTTTGAATTTTTCCTCCGCATCTTTATTGCCTGGATTGCGATCGGGGTGGTACTCCATCGCCTTCTTGCGATAGGCTTTCTTGAGTTCGTCGCTCGAGACGCCACGTGCTACGCCCAGTAAGCTGTAATAATCTTCAGCCATGTAATGGTTTTATTTAGCGGGTCCTGTGGAGACGAAAACGGAGGCCGGACGTAAAACCCGCTCGTGCAACATCCAACCTGAGCGAACCACGCGAATGACCGAACCCTCAGCAACGGTATCGCTGGCTTCTTGAGCCACAGCTTCGTGCTGCGTGGGATTAAAGACTTGGCCAGTCGGCGAAAGCTCCGTCAATCCCTGGGCCGTAAGCACGGCGCGGAATTGCTGAATCGCCATCCGAAAACCGTCGACCACTGCTTTGGCTTCGGCCTTGCCGTTGGCGGCTTCGAGTCCGAGCGCCAACACATCTAAAGTCGGCAACAACTCCTCGATTAAGCCCGCGGTCGCGAACTTTCGTAAATCGTTTTGCTGATCTCGGTGACGGCGCTGCTGGTTCTGCTGATCAGCTTGGCTGCGTAAGAGTGCGTCTTTTAATCGATTCACTTCCGCTTCGAGCTCAGCGAGTCGCTTAACCTCGGGAGTAGGTTCTGGAGTAGAGTTTTCGGGAGAGGATTCGGTCATAAAATTATTTGGCTTCGCGGAGAATTTTTTCGGTAATCGACCGACGTAATTTTCGGTCGGTGATATCCATCATAAGATCAGGCGCAACAACTGCGGCCTGCATTAAAGCCTTTTGTCCGAGTGGGGCCGTAAGCGACTCCATCAAATTCTTATCGGTAATATTATTCGCCTCAAAGACGAAGTTGAAGTTACGGTCCACAACGACGACGGGGGCGCGATTGGGCTCTTCGACAATTATTTTTACCTGACCAATCCGCACGCGCAGGCTCTCAATCTTAAAGGGCCGACGGGCACTCGCGGCTTCGACGGGCGCTGAGTCGTTCACTGGCTCCGACTTAACCTGCAGGTCGCCGGATTTTAAGCCGCGCAAAATGTCCTGCGCGTTATTGTCTTTCATATAATCACCTCGGCCCACGAGCACCAACTGATCGACATCGAGCTCCGCGCGCTTAATAATCCGTGGGCCGTCGCCCAAGAAAGATAATGGATTTAGATCGAGGTGCAGGGTTTTGATTTTGAGAAAGTTTTTTTCTTTCCAGCGGGCGGGGCTACTCACCGTGGCGTTATGAAACTCCAAGCGGCCTACCAAGAAGTTGGTGTTGTTTTCCTCGCACACCAAGCGCGCTCCCGAACGTGCCACCAGTGTGGCGTCCAAAAGGTTCGGCGAAAACCGACCAACTGCCCAAAGTGCCAATGCACCCGCAACCACAACGAAGAGTACCACTCCGCCCAAAATAGCCAAAACCCGTCGAGAGACGTTACCTGGTCGGCTATGTTGGGAGGGCTCTTTCATCGTGAATGTTTAAAGGTCAGCATTAGGCATGCCAGTTTCAAGGGTCAACGGCGGAGGTTTTAGTGGGTTTTTATACGTTTTTTTAGCTTTTTAGGACAAAAAACCCGCCGACGGGCAAGAGGGCGGGTCCTTCTGTCTCTGGGCTGTCTCGCCCTGCTAGATTACTGGCCCCCGATTGAACCCTGCGAGGCAACCCCAACAATGTCGGATTCCAACAGCGATGGAGCGTTCTTTTGTCCGGGGAGAATGTTGGCCACCACCTGGGTGCCGTTCACTGAAACGACTTCCACGACCATGACCTTACCTTCCTTAATCAGCTGTAGAAGGGATTTAATTGAGGGTCGGTCAGAGCGAACAAAAGCAATCAATCCAAGGCTTTCGCGAACTTCAATAATGCGTGCCTTGGTAGGATCCTTAGGCGCCTCAGCAACTGGAGGAAGCACTGCGACAGGTGCGGCGGCTGGAGCCTCCCAAGAGAATTTGGCTCCCGATTCAGCTGGGGCTGGAGCTTTTTCTACTGCTGCAACAGGTGCAACGGCCGGTGAAGGTGCCGACTCGACGGCGGGAGCATTCACCACGACGGGTGCGGCACTCGAATCAGGAAAGTCCGCTGCGTCCTCCTCCCAGATGGCTTCACACCCCACCATTAAAAAGGACAAAGATAAGACAGCAAAGAGACGTGACATGGTTTTTAGGGGATAAATGAAAATCTTTTCGGGGGTAATGTGAGTCAACCCCTTAATGCTTGCGGGCGTGCCCCTCGTTCGCTTCCTCAATGTCCTAATGAGTTCCGACGCCCAAAAACTGATGATTGGCCTGCCCAAGGGCAGCCTCGAGGAAGCCACCCTGCAACTGTTCGCTCGTGCTGGATTCCCCGTCGTCAAGAGCAGCCGCTCCTACCGCCCCTCCTTCGATGACGCCGCCCTCGATGGTCGCTTCATCCGCGCCCAAGAGGTCGCTCGCTACGTCGAACATGGTTTCTTTGATTGTGGCCTCACCGGCCAAGACTGGGTGCATGAGAACGCCGCTGATGTCGTTGAAGTTTGCGAACTGATCTACAGTCGTGCCTCCGCTCAAAAATCTCGCTGGGTCCTCTGCGTCCCTGAAGCCTCCCCTATCAAAACCGCCAAAGACCTTGCGGGCAAAACCATCGCGACAGAGCTCGTCGAAACCACACGTCGCTGGTTTAAGAAACAAGGCGTGGAGTGCACCGTTGAATTTTCCTGGGGCGCAACCGAAGTGAAAGTTCCTGAACTCGCCGATGCGATTGTCGACATCACCGAGACAGGTTCATCGCTCATCGCCAACAAGCTGCGCATCGTCGACACCCTGCTTTCGACTACGACCGTACTCATCGCGAACAAAGCCGCGTGGGCCAATCCCGTGAAACGCGCCAAGATCGAACAAATCGCACTCATGCTCAAGGGGGCGCTGGCCGCCCAACACATGGTGGGCTTGAAATTCAACCTTCCTCGCAAGTCGCTCGACGCCATCGCAGCTGCCCTACCTGCACTGCGTAACCCCACCGTTTCATCGCTCAGCAATAACGACTGGGTTGCCGTCGAAACCATCATTGATGCCCGTCAATCGAGGGAATTCATTCCGACTCTCAAGGCCCAAGGCGCCGAAGGAATTGTGGAATACCCCATCAACAAATTGGTGTACTAAGTTTGATGGCCGACGTTACACGCATCGCCCTAATTCAACTCACCGCCGAAGACACGCCGGCGGCGAATGTGCGTAAAACGATTCCTCGCATCGAAGAAGCTGCCGCCAAGGGCGCAAAAATTATCGGCCTGCAAGAAATGTTCACGACGAAGTATTTCTGCATCGAACAGGACCCGAAGAATTTCAACCTCGCCGAACCCATCGAGACCGGCCCATCGGTTACATCCCTAGCTGCGGTCGCCAAAAAACTCGGCGTGGTTATCGTCGCCCCACTCTTTGAGGCACGCGGTAGCGAAGTTTATCATAACACCGCCGCGGTAATTGACGCCGATGGCAGCGTGCTCGGGAAGTATCGGAAGATGCACATCCCGCAAGACCCTGGCTTTGAAGAAAAATTTTATTTCACTCCGGGCGATCTCGGCTTCCGCACTTGGAAAACTGCACACGGTAACATCGGCGTTCTCATTTGCTGGGACCAATGGTACCCTGAGGCCGCTCGCCTCACGGCCTTGAGTGGTGCTAATATTCTTTTCTACCCAACTGCTATCGGCTGGTTGCCCGAAGAAAAAGCGGCGCTCGGACAAGCCCAACACACCGCCTGGGAAACCGTGCAGCGTGGCCATGGCGTCGCCAATGGTTGTTACATCGCCGCCACCAATCGCGTCGGCACTGAAGGTCGTACTCAATTCTGGGGTCAAAGTTTCGTATCCAATCCTTATGGCGAAGTCATCGCCCGAGCCTCAATCGATAACGAAGAAGTACTGCTGGCTGATTGCGATTTGGCCAAGCAACAAGAGTTTCGCCGCATTTGGCCGTTCTTCCGCGATCGACGCATTGATGCGTACGGCGATTTAACCCGCCGGTTGCGCGACTAATTTCTGATGAGCACCCCGCGCGAACTCGGCTTTCGCATGCCCGCCGAATGGGAACGCCAATCGGCCACGTGGTTGTCCTGGCCCTCTAATCGCAAACTCTGGCCCGGACACTACGATTTAATTCCGGCAAAGTTTGCAGAGTTCGCCGCTGGCATCTCTCGCTTTCAGCCGGTACGGATTAACGCCGCGGGGGCACTACGCGCTGAAGCAGAAAAGTGCTTACGTGAAGCGAAGGCTGATCTTTCGGTCATCGAATTGGTCGATATCAAAACGGATGATGTTTGGTGCCGCGACCACGGACCGATTTTTGTTAAACACCATCAGACCGGCGAAATCGCCATCACCGATTGGGAGTTTCACGGCTGGGGCGGAAAGTTTGAAGCGTCGCTCGATAATTTAGTGCCCGAAAAAATCGCCCAGCATCTCGGTATGCAGCGCTTCTCCTTCCCTTTTGAACTCGAAGGCGGTGGCATCGAAGTCACCGGCGACGGATTGCTGCTCACGACCGAGGCGGTTCAAAATAATCCCAACCGTGCCGACGGACGGGACGACGCCGCCTTCCATGCGGCCATTAAAGGTGGACTTAATATCAAGGAAATCCTCTGGATCGGCGAAGGGCTCGCAAATGATGACACCGACGGACACATCGATAACTTGGCACGATTTATTCGGACGGACACCATCGTGGCCGTAGCCGAAAAAAATAAACTGTCGCCCAATTTTTCTCCGCTACAGGAAAATCTGAAACGCCTGCGTGGAATGAAGACCGCTGC
>CANGNX010000048.1 GCA_947455415.1 Opitutia bacterium
CTCGACCGAGGCCTTGATGGCTTCGGCGATGAGTGCACAGGCTTCATCCTTAGGGATGTGCTTTTCTTTTTCGAGGTACTGCAGGTAGGGCTTAATATCTACGCTCATGGTTTTTAGGTGGTGTGGTGAAAATTTGAGGGACAAAAAAGGCGGGTCCAGGAATGGACACGCCTTAATGAAAGGTGACTACCCCGATTTATTGCGAGGCGGGGGCGGGTGTCAAGCGGGATGGCGGCGGGGAAGGGTCGACTTTTTAGGGTTCCGCTTGCCCCAAAAGGCAGTTGGGCAAATCTTTTGAGGCTATGGCGGACGAAAAAGTAATTTTTACCATGACGGGGGTCACCAAGTACTTCGAGAAGAAGCCCGTCTTTCGTGATATTTCACTTTCCTATTTCTTTGGCGCAAAAATCGGGGTGCTCGGATTAAATGGTTCAGGTAAATCGACCCTCTTGAAAATCATGGCCGGCGAGGACGCGGAATTTGACGGCGAGATCAGTCGCGTGCCAGGTTACACGGTTGGATACTTAGCACAAGAGCCGCGATTGAACGACGCGCTCACGGTTGCTGAAAACGTCCAACAAGCGGTCGCCGAGATGAAGGCGTTACTCGAAGAGTACGATGACACGTTTGTAAAAGTTTCAGAAACCGATGACGCTAAGGAGCAGGAAAAGATTTTAGCTCGCCAAGGTGAAATCCAGACGATTCTCGATGCTCGGGGCGGTTGGGATTTAGACGCCCGCATTGAAATGGCAATGGAGGCGCTGCGTTGTCCGGCGGGCGATACCGTTGTCGCTAAACTTTCTGGCGGCGAAAAACGTCGCGTGGCACTGTGTCGCCTGCTCCTCATGGAGCCAGATATCCTTTTGCTCGATGAGCCCACGAATCACCTCGATGCCGACACGGTGGATTGGCTGGAGCGACATTTAAAAAATTACAAAGGCACGGTCATCGCGATTACGCACGATCGTTACTTCTTGGATAATGTGGCGGGCTGGATTTTGGAATTGGATCGCGGACGTGGGGTGCCCTGGAAGGGGAATTACTCATCCTGGCTTGATCAAAAACGCATTCGACTCGAAGCCGAAGAAAAGCAATCCGCCGGACGTCAACGCTCGATGGAGCGCGAACGCGAGTGGGCGAGCTCATCGCCCAAAGCACGCGTGGCGAAGAATAAAGCACGGTTACGTGCGTACGAACAAATGCTCACGCAGGATCAAGTGCAGATTGAGCGTATGGCCGAAATTTGGATACCGCCAGGCCCACGCCTCGGTGGTGCGGTGATTGAGGCCAAGGGCCTTATGAAGGCCTACGGTGACCGGGTCTTAATGGAAGATGTAAACTTCGCACTGCCCGCAGGTGGTATTGTTGGAATCATTGGTCCGAATGGTGCAGGTAAGACGACTTTGTTTCGCATGATTACGGGAGAAGAAAAGCCCGATAAAGGAACGCTGACGGTGGGCGATACCGTTAAGCTCGCCCACGTGGATCAGTCGCGCGACTCCTTGCCCGCGGACAAGCCATTGTGGGAAGCCATTTCGGACGGACAGGAAATGGTGCACCTCGGAAAAATTATGGTGCCCGCCCGAGCCTACGCCGCACGCTTCGGTTTCACGGGCGACGTGCAACAACGCAAAGTTGGTATCATGTCGGGCGGAGAGCGTAATCGCATTCATTTAGCACGATTAATCAAGGCCGGTGCCAATGTGTTGCTGCTCGACGAGCCGACTAATGATTTAGATGTGAACACAATCCGTGCACTCGAAGATGCACTCGAATCTTTCGCGGGATGTGCCGTTGTGATTTCGCACGACCGCTGGTTCCTCGATCGCGTGGCCACACACATTCTGGCTTTTGAAGACGATGGTAAAATCGTTTGGCACGAAGGCAATTACGGCGATTACCTCGAGGATCGTCGTCGACGCTTGGGTATCAGCTCCGACACACCCCGCCGACCTAAATACCGCCGACTGACGCGTTAATGCGTTGCGACTGAGTCAGTATTTCACGCCACATGGGTGCTTGAGCGAAGAGGGACTCCATGTGCGCGTCACTCATGCGCCAGGTCCAATTTCCTTGTGCCTTTCCGGGTGTGTTGAAGCGCGCTTCAGAGCCCAGTCCCAACAAATCTTGGGTGGCAATGATGGCGCAGACGGCGGGACTTTCCAGGGCAGCACGGGCAATGGCGATGGGTCCATTAGTAAACGCACCCAAACTTTCCTGTAGATTTTGTTTTTCGGTTTCTGATGCATGATCGAGCCAGCCTTGTACGGTATCGTTGTCATGCGTGCCCGAATACGCCACGCGGTCAGGTGTGATTTGCGAAGGGTGGTGTGGATTATTTTTGGGATTACTGAAACCGAATTGTAGTACGGACATACCAGGAAGGCCAGCGGCTTGACGCAGCATGTCCACGCCGGGCGAGAGTAAGCCGAGATCTTCGGCGACAAGCGGGAGGTCGCCTAAAGCATGCGTGAAATCGATGCCAGGGCCCTGTTTCCAGCGGCCATGCCGTGCATTGGGAGCATCGGCTGGCACGCTCCAGTAATCGTGAATGCCTCGGAAGTGGTCGATGCGCACCGCGTCGAAAAGATTTAAATCGTGGTGTACGCGTGAGCGCCACCAGCTGAAATTATTTTGGGCATGTCGATTCCAGTCGTAGAGTGGATTGCCCCAGAGCTGTCCGTCTTCTGAAAAATAATCCGGAGGTACACCCGCAACGGCGATGGGCTTAAGGTTTCGATCCAGTTGAAAGAGTTCAGGGTGCGCCCACATGTCGCAACCATCCGCTGAAACATAAATCGGTTCATCGCCGAGAAGTTTTACGCCTTTTTGATGCGCGTATTTTTTTAAGGCCAGCCACTGCTCGTGAAATAAAAACTGAAGCACCGCGGCTTCCATCATTAACTCGCCGTCGGGTTTCGTGATTTTCCAGGTAGCCGGAGCGGTGAATTGATTTTGCTCACGCAGGGCGGAGTAGCGCATCCATGGAAGTAACCAGGAGGCGTGTTGTTGTTTGAATAATTGAAAGGCGTGGTCTTTGGCTAAAGCGACGCAACCGCGGAGGGTGACGTGTTTGAGCAGTGGGCGTAATTCATGCCAGAGTCTTCCGTAATCGGTGTGCCCTTGGCCGTTGCGTCCCGCTGCTTTAACTTCGTCGGCATTGAGCAGGCCGCGTGCTTCTAGATTGGCGAGGTCGAGCAGGTAGGGATTGCCGGCAAAAACTGAAAGTGCCTGGTAGGGCGAGTCGCCATAGCCCGTGGGTCCGAGTGGGCAGACTTGCCACCAGGTGAAACCGGCGGCGGCAAGAAAGTCGATGAACTGTCGGGCGTGAGCACCAGCCGATCCCACCGGTCCATTACCCGTCAGCGCCGTGAGGTGAAGTAAGACGCCTGCGGTTCGCTGCGGAAAGGCGCGACAGCGAAAAGCGTGTGAAGCGTTCGACATCTTTTAGCGGAACTCGATGTGGTTTTTGGCGCGCAACTCATTCAACCATTTATCGACTGCTTCCTTCATCGCTTCGATGCGCACGCGCTCTTCGATTTCTGAACGTACCTTAATGTCATCGAGTGTCCCATTGCCCGCGGGTTTGTAACCTTCGCGTTTTAAAATGAACCAAATCGATTTGCCCCCAGGTAAGTCAAATTGCAGGGCGTCGGAAATCGTGCCGTCCTTTAAGGTGCGTAATGCAGCTGCAACGCGCTCATTAAGTTCATCGAGGGACTTCCAGCCTGCATCGCCACCCGCATTGGCATAGTCGTCGGTGCTGATAGCCTTAGCCACTTCCGCAAAGTTGAGGGCGATTTTTTGGTTGGGCGGATTGATTTTGTAGAAGGTAAAAGTGGCACCGATTTTTTCGGGATTACGCAAGGCGTCTACCCAAGTGTTGGCACGTGCCTTAGCTTCATCAGCCGTTTCGGCGGCACCTTGAGTAATGGTGATTTGGCTCAGCTTGATACTTTCTTTGTGGGCAAAATCGGCTTGGTGCTTGGCGAAGTATTCGGCTACGCGTCCAGGGCCTACCTCGAGGGCGGTGCGACGAACTTGGCCAATCATGTAATCGAAAATAATACGGTCTTCGATTTGGCGGCGGTAAGCCAGCGGCGTGGTGCCTTGAGCGCGGAGTGCGGCCACGAAGCGATTGCGATCACCGCCGAATTCTCGGCGGATGGTATCTTCGATATCTCCGTCGACATAGCTCTCCGGAATTTTGCCCATGCTGTTTTTAAATTCAGCGATGATGAGTTGGCGGTCGGCAAATTGCTTTAAGGTTTCTTCTGCAATGGAGTCTAAGGTTTTGTTAAATTCTTCATCGCTCTTAGCCTTGGCGCGAATTTCACGCACGAAGGGGGTCACCTGTTGGCGGACGTCGGAAAGGGTGATGACTTGGCCGTTGGCACTTCCGGCCACGCGATCCGAATTCATTTCAGACCAGCGCTTGGCGGCGGTCTCTTCGAGTGAAGGTTCCTTAGGTGCCAAGGCTTGGGCGTTCAGCAGGGGGCTGAGGGCAAGCAAGGTGATTAAGGAAAAGAAAACTTTCATCGACTGGTAGGAGGTGAGAGTCGCGACAGGAAGCCACGAATCTCGGCGAGTTTCCGCAGGGGGTCCTTGGCGGTCAAGCGGGGAAAGCGATTTCCGATTAAGACGGCAGTAGATTGGCCGTTGGCGGTGACTTGTTGGCAGCGAAGCGTGTTGCCATCAGTGCTGACAGTAGCGATGCCTTTGGCTTCGGCCAAGCAGCGGATTTCAGCAATCTGCAGCAGGGCCTCGGCTTCCGCGGGGAGTCGTCCGTAACGATCCTGTAAACTGTGGCGAAGTTCACCGAGCTCTTGAGTGTCGAGCGCGAGTGCGATTTTGCGAAAAGCTTCAATGCGCAGGCGTGTTTCTGGTATCCAGTCGGCGGGCAGGGTGGCGGTGAGTAAGGGCTGGTCGTCGCCACTTTCGTAGTGACCATCATTAATCACGTCGGCGTGCGAAACGAAATCGAGATTCACTTCGCAGCGGTCCACGAAGGTGGTACGGTCGCCTTTCATTTTAGAAACGCTGCGACGTAAGAGCTGACAGTATAATTCAAAGCCAACGGTCGAGATGTGACCGCTTTGGGCGGAGCCGAGAATATTTCCCGCGCCCCGTAATTCGAGGTCGCGCATGGCGATACGAAAACCGGCACCGAGTTGATTGTATTGGCGAATCGCGGAGAGTCGGCGACGGGCGGTTTCGACGAGTTCGGCGTGTCGGTGTAAAAATAGGTAGGCGTACGCCTGACGGTTAAAGCGACCCACGCGCCCGCGCAATTGATAGAGTTGGGCGAGACCAAAGCGGTCCGCGCCTTCGATGATGAGCGTATTACAATTGGGAATATCTAAACCGGTTTCGATGATGGTCGTACAGACGAGCACATCATATTCGCCTGCTACAAATGCAGCCATCGTGTCTTCGAGTTCGCCCGCGCTCATCTGGCCGTGACCGACTACGATTCGAGCCTTAGGCATAAGGGCTTTGAGCCGTTCCGCGACCGCTCGAATGGTGTCGACGCGATTATGCAGGTAAAAAACTTGGCCACCGCGGGCGAGTTCGGCCTGCACGGCGTCGCGTACGCATTTTTCATCGTAACTGCGCACGACCGTGCGAATGGGTAAGCGTTCGCGCGGCGGGGTTTCAATGACGCTTAAATCTCGGGCACCGAGCAGCGCAAGGTAGAGTGTGCGCGGAATCGGCGTGGCGCTCATTGCTAGGACGTCGACCTCGGTGCGGAGACGTTTAAGTTTTTCTTTATGGCGAACGCCGAAGCGGTGTTCTTCGTCGATGATGACTAAACCAAGCTTAGCGAAACTTGTGCCTTCCGAAAGTAGGGCGTGGGTACCAACGACGATGTCGACCGTACCTGCGGCGGCTCGGGTACGCACTTGAGCTTTCTGTTTCGCACTACGGAAGCTACTGAGAAGTTCAACGGTGACGGGCCAGCGCGCGAGTCGTTCACGAAAAGTTTCGTAATGTTGCTGAGCGAGTACCGTGGTCGGTGCGAGGATCGCGACTTGCCGTCCGCCCACGATACACTTGAAGGCGGAGCGCAGGGCGACTTCGGTTTTGCCGAAACCGACGTCGCCGCTGATCAGTCGATCCATCGGTGCCGTGCGTTCCATATCGGCTTTGCAATCCGCGATGGCACGAATCTGGTCGGGCGTTTCGCGGTGAGGAAATGAGCGCTCAAATTCGCCCATCCAATTATTCTCGTCGTCTTTCGGATGAGCGATGCCGGGCTTAGAAACACGCTCGGCCTGCAGGGCGATGAGTTGTGCAGCCAAATCGACCGTTGCCTTTTCAACCACCCGACGGGACTTATCCCAACCGCCGCCACCGAGTTTAGAAAGCTTAGGATGTCCACGACCAATGCCGACGTAACGCGAGAGGAGGTGCGATTCACGTAGCGGTAAATGCAATGTCGCTTTGGCGTCGAATTCGAGCGAAACAAAATCTTCCGTCCGTCCGTCGTGTTCAAACGGACGAATGCCGCGGAACAGACAGATGCCTTGCGTAGTGTGTACCAAGGTGTCGCCATCGGCCAGTTCTCCGAAGTCGAGTGCTCGTCCAACTGCGGCATGTATGGCGGTGCGTCGACGGGGTAGTGTGGCCAGTGGCCGACGTTTCCGTCCGAATAATTCCCGTTCCGTTAATAAAATTAATCCGTTGGAAAGTTCGCCTGCGAGTGAGCCCGCTTCGATAATGATACCCCCGCTGAAACGTGCCTGGATGATTTGTGGCGCGAAGCCCTTGAGCTTGGCCGCCGCAAGGTCGGCCTGTAATCGCTCGACAGAGGCTTCGGTGTCGCCCGCCAAAATGCAGGGTCGGCCGTGGCGACTCAGTGCCGCGGCTTGTTTGAGGAGTGAGAGTCGTCCTTCGGTGTTATTGCCGATGAGAAGTGAGTCGATGGGCGTGCTTTCCAGAGACTTTGCGGACCAGCCCGGCGAGGCTTCGTCGGTTTCTTCAAGAGCGAGTAGACTAATCTCCGTATGGGCTAATTCCTGGCAGAGTGGATCGTCGAAGGTTTGATTTACTCCAATGACAATCGCTTGTTTTGGTAGATGAGTGTAGAATGGTTTTTCATTTGTGCTCGTGGCTTCGGTGCGAGGAGCACAAATCACGAGGCCATTGACTTCGCCTTCGCTGCGTTGCGTCGCCGGATCAAACGGGCGCAGTGATTCAACGGTGTCACCGAATAAATCGATACGTACGGGCATCTGTGCGTTGAGTGGGTAGACGTCGAGAATGCCACCGCGCAGTGCGTATTCGCCTGGTTGTTCGCAGAGCGCTTCGTGGGCGTAGCCGAAATCATTCGCGAGTTTTTGGGCGAAAGTTTGGAGTGAAAGTTTGTCGCCCTTGCGCACAATGAGTTCGCGTTGTGCCGCGAGGTCGGGCGCAGGCGTCAGTCGTGTCAGCGAGCCCGGGGTGCAGGCGATGAGGAGAGGGTTTTGCGGCGTGTGATGCCCGTGGCGAATGGCGGCAATGACGTTAAGTAAGTCGCAATCAGCTTCAAAATTGGAAACTGCCGCATCGGCTTCGGTTAGGGTTTTGGCCGTCGCCTTTGCGCCAGTGAGCGTTGCGAGCAATTGACTCGTCTCTTCGGCGAATGTTTCGGCGGCACCGAGGTTAGAGGCGAGTAAGACCCAAATACTTCGGTCTTTGGCTTCCGCACAGGCGCATGCGGCCCAGGCGTGCAACGGCACGCCGGTGAGGGCACGATGTGAAGGACTCGCCATGTGCCCATCGAGGGCGACAAGTCACTCGGGTCAAACGGAACTCGTTAACAAACTTATTTTAAATCGAAACGAGCCGCGAACTCTTTGGCGAGGGCACGGTAGGCCACGGCACCAGGCGATTGATTGTCGTACTGAAAAATCGTTTTACCGTGGCTGGGGCATTCTGAAAGGCGAACCGTGCGGGGGATGACGGTCTTAAAAACATTATCTGGGAAATGCTTTTGGACTTCTTCCATGACCTGACGCGAAAGGTTGGTACGCGAGTCGTACATTGTTAAAAGAATCCCGCCGATGGCGAGTTTCTCGGTGACGTTGGCCGCCTTGAGTTGATCAACCACGCCGAGGATTTGGCCGAGGCCTTCCATCGCGAGGTATTCGGTTTGCAGGGCGACTAAAAGGTAATCGGACGTTGCTAGGGCATTCATCGAGAGCATGCCGAGGGCAGGTGGGCAATCGATGATGATGACGCCGTATTTGTTGGACTCAATGAGCGGGGCTAAAGCTGTACGCAGGCGAGAGAGGTAGTTGTCGGCCTTGGAGAGTTCGGATTCAACGGCAGCTAAGTCGACTTCGGAAGGGATGAGGTCGAGCTTGTCTGTCGAGGTGCTGACAATCATGTCTTCGACCTTCGCTTCACCATGAAGCACTTGATAAAGGGAGCGTCCTTCAATTTTTTCTACACCGAGGGCGCTGGTGGCATTGGCTTGCGCATCGAGGTCGATGAGCAACGTCTTGATGCCGAGTCGGGCTAAGCCAGCCGCGAGGTTTACTGCGGTGGTGGTTTTACCGACGCCGCCTTTTTGATTAGCGATGGAAAATACTTTGGTCACTTTAGGCGTCCTCGATGGGGCGTTCGACTTCGGTGGCGGCATCGTAATCGACGCCCGTTAAGCCGAAGCCAAAGTTTTTGAGGAAGTCTGACTGGTAGCCCGCGAAGTCGCCGTACTGATCCAAGGTTTCGGTGGTGACCTTCGGCCAAACATCGAAAACCGCTTTTTGGATTTCAGGAAGCATTTCCCAATCATCGAGACGCACGCGGCCTTTGTCGTCGAAGTCGAGGGCGTTACCATTGTACATTTGTTTTTCGAACAAGCGCTGAATCTGTTCAATGCAACCTTCGTGATTGCCCTTGGCTTTCATGATTTTGAAGAGCAGGGAAACGTAAAGGGGGACGACAGGAATCGCCGAGCTCGCTTGCGTGACGACGGCCTTGTTGACGGAAACGAAGGCACGACCGCGATGCAGCTTCATCAGTGCATCGATTTTATTGCCGGCGCGTTCGAGGTCTTCTTTCGCTTTGCCGATGGTGCCGTCTTTGTAAATGGGCCAAGTTACTTCGGGTCCGATGTAAGAGTACGCCACGGTTTGGCAGCCGTGGGCAAGCACACCCGCTTGATTCATTTGCTCCATCCACATTTCCCAATCTTCGCCGCCCATGACTTTCAC
>CANGNX010000049.1 GCA_947455415.1 Opitutia bacterium
GGGTTGAAGGCGAGGTTTACGGACGAGCTGGTTGATGGTAGGCATGGACCTAAGGAAATAGGGAAAAGAGGGTTTGGGCATAGGGCTCAAGGACCCTCCTGCAAGCGGAAAGTGCGTGGATTTTAAGATTTCTTTACTTATCCCAATTTCAGGGCCCGCCCCTCTCTGCTTTTTGGCGGGACAATTGCACAATCACGGGCAAGGATGCCTCCCCCGTATGCTCCGCCCTTTTTTCTTAGTGTCCGCCGCACTTTTAAGCCCCGCTTTAGCATCGGCGGCCGATGCCGCACCAGCAGCCAAACCCACCAGCCAAGCCCTTCAGTCGCCAGGCCAAAATACTGCTAAAAGCCAAGTAAAAGCGGATAATTCTAGCAAGGAGTCGGTGGACGCCGAAATTGTTTTATTGGCTGGGCTCCCCCTCACCAAGGGCAACGAGGCGACCCTCAGTTACGCCCGTCAGACCTATATTAAGTCCGACCTCATCCAAGATGAATTCTTGCGCCAAGCCGTCCGGACAGCCCTTGCAAAAATCGAGGATCAACCTGAAAAAGCGGGGGTTCTAAAGGAAAATCACTTAGCCGCCGTCGGTGAATACTTCCTTAAGCAGGCCATGGAGGCTCAAAAGGCCAATAAAATCCAAGAATCCATGCAGCTTGCCCTGACTTCATCGCGGATTAGCCCAGGAAATAATAAGTCTAAATTATTGTTAGCCAACATCTTACACTCAAACTACGGCCGTACAGATGACGCGATTACAACCCTTTTTAACGGGTTGCAGTTCTTAAATGTCAGCGACCCGCTCGCCCGCGACTACCTCGAACGCTACTTCCAACTACTCCAACTAAAGGAACGCGACAAAGAGGTGATCGATCAGGGCCTGAAGATTCTTCAAGCGAGCAAAGACCTTCCCTCGAATACGAAACAAACGGTCGCCCTCGCCGCCGCCACTTCGCTCTACTGGGTGGGGCGCTACCCCGAGTGCGTTAATATAATTAATATCAACGCACTGGATACCCAAGCGAACGGCTTACTCTTAAAAGCCCGTGCCCTTTTCGATGGTGGCAAAACCGCCGAAGCCGTCGCCCTCCTCGAGTCCCGCACTTCCGATTTTTCCGGCCCCACCAAAGACGCACTCTATTCTCAGCAGGCGCGTTTTCAATTACTACTCGGCAAACCGCGCGTGGCTCTCACGGTGACAAACGAGCGAGTCGCGCTCGACGAAAAAGCACCGTTCCCACACTTGATTCGCTTGCAGTTACTCAATCGCTTACAACTGCAGGACGATTACGATAAAGAGTTACAACTCATCGCCGAACGCTTTGCGGATAATTCTTCCGCCATGCTGGCACTCGCCAACTTTGCCGCCGAGCGAGGCTTCGATGGCTTAACCGCCAGTTTGGCCGATGCAGCCGCGAGCCGCGGCTTTGATCGTGCCACGTTCGTCGCCTTACACCTTGAAGCGTTACTCAATGCCAAGCGACCCGAACAAGTAATCGCCATGTTTGAGCAACTGAACGCGGCCGATCGTACCTTGTTCAACTCCAACCTTCCCGTGGTGCGTGCACTCGTCGGCATCGCCTACCACGCTCGCGTGAAAAAAGATGATACCGCAGCGAAAAACGATCGCTTGATTGGCGATCGCTACCTCCAAGAGCTCATTAAAGCCAATAATCTCGGCCCTGAAGCCTATCGTTCCGTGGGACGAAAATTAAAAGATGCACGCGCCACTGATGCGGCCGTACGTATCCTGGAAGCTGGCGTAAGGTTGTTTCCCAACTATTCGCAACTTCGCGCCGAATACATCGGTGCCCGCATTCTCGCTGGTCAGACTGAGGCTTACGGCACCCGCAAATCCGTCGCCGATGAACTCAGCGAATTATTAACGATGCGTCGCCCGTCGCCACTCATCTGGCACGAAGCCCTCGCTTGGTTACGCTCCGAAGCTAAACTTTCCAAAGAGCAAGGCGCGCAACTCGAAAAAGCCATGGCACCATTAGCTCGACCTGACCTCGATCAACAAGCCCTCGCCGGACGATAATCAACGATGAGCCTCATCGCCCAACGCGATCGTTTAATCGCCGAGCTGGAACCCTTTGCGGATCACCATGAACGCTTTCAATATGTAATCGATCGGGCCAAACACGCACCCAGCTTGCCCGCTGAATTAAAACTCGATGCCTTTCTCATCGAGGGCTGTACTTCAAATCTTTGGTTGGTTCCCACCATCGAAAACGGCGTCTGTCATTTTCGCTGCGACGCCGATTCACTCATCACCAAAGGCATCGCGTCACTGGTCTGTGAATTTTATAATGGAGCCTCCCCCGCCGAAGTTGCCGCCACCGATGCGGATTTCTTAGCAACCGTAGGTATCACGCAACACCTCTCGCCCAATCGTCGCAACGGCCTGACTAACTTAGTCGGAAAAATTCGCGCCTTCGCCAAGGTTGCCACGACAGCCTGATAGGTGCCATTGCAATTACTTTTGCCCGAGGTTTTTCGGTGAAAGTGATTTGCCCCCACCCGAGAGTCGGTTCTGATGAAGCCCACCGCATGCCGCTCCCTTCTCAACCTCATCCGCGCTTACGCTGGCTCTGCTTCATCGCTTTAGCCTGGGCGGTGCTCGTACTGCAAGCGGGCGGCTTCACCACAAGCATACAAGCGGGCATGGCCTTTCTCGACTGGCCCCTTTCCAATGGCTCCATCAACCCGCCGGGCTGGTTAACCGAGATTGATAAATTTGCCGAACACTCACACCGCCTCGCGGCCGCTGGACTCGGGTTGCTCATCGTCGCCATCGCGATCACGCACCGACTTCGAGAATCACGCCCACTCGTTCGCCTCGGCTCGTACCTACTCTTCGGATTGGTGCTCCTTCAAGGTGCCCTCGGCGGACTGCGCGTCTTGCTCGACAAACTGAATATTGGCGGCGATGGAAATTTAAAAGCGGTGAGCTTCGCCGTGGCCCACGCCGTCAACGCTCAACTCACCATCGGTCTGCTCGCCGTCATCACCCTCGCCCACACTCGCACCTGGCAAAACTCGACTACGTCCGCCCTACTGACTGAACGTCGTCGCGGTCTCATCGCAGTGGGTCTCGTATTTTTTGTAATCTTAATCGGCGCCGTCATGCGTCAGAACCATTTGACCTCTTGGGTGTCCTCCGGCTTCTCCGAAAAAATTTTCTTACCCGAAGGCGATGGCGTAGGTTGGTTTGTTAATTTACTCCACCGCAGTGGCGCACTCTTAGCTGGATTGTTTATATTAATTTTTGCGTGGAGCGGGACCCGCCCCCTCCGCCGCGGCTTAACCCTGAGCTCGCTCCTCCTCGCCCAAATCAGCCTCGGCATCTTAAGCATTCAATTGCCCCTCAATCCACACGTGCGCACCATTCACCTCGTCTTCGGTGCCGCCCTCTTTTCCACGCTCTGCGTCCAAGTCGCCCTCGCCCATCGCCAAGTGGGCCGACTCAGCGAAACTTAATTTGCAACCGATTTACCTTTAACCTGTGCCGAAAGTCGCCACCACCACTCTATGAGCGTTAAAGCTGGATCCCTTCCCGCCGCCTACTGGGAGCTAACTAAGCCGCGCCTCTCGTTTCTTTCGGTGCTCACCGCACTCGCTGGATATTTTTGCAGCAAGGATCCTAAAATTCCTGATGCACCTGCGGACTCAAAAGTTTTAGTCTCCTTAGCCATCGGCACCGCTTTGGCTGCCGGTGCTTGCGGCGCCCTCAATATGTGGGCGGAGAGCGAAGCGGACGCCCGTATGGAGCGCACGCGGAATCGCCCCATCCCAGCGCAACTCATTCGTCCGGCTCACGCCTTAATCTTTGGCGCCTTCCTCTTGGTCTTAGGGGTCGGACTGGTCTGGTACGGCGCGAATCCATTAGCTGGTTTGCTGACCGCCGCCACCGCCGTCTCTTATTTATTATTATACACCCCGCTTAAGAAACGCACCGCCTGGTGTACCCTCGTGGGCTCACTCCCCGGTGCGCTCCCTCCCATCATCGGCACAGCCGCTAAGCTCAATGGTCAGATCGATGAAATGGGTTGGTTGCTTTTCGCACTTTTATTTTTCTGGCAGGTCCCGCACTTCATGGCACTCGCCGTGATGTGTCGCGAAGACTACGCACGTGGCGGCTTCAAAGTCGCCACCGTTGAAGACCCTTCAGGTAAGAGTGCCGCCCTTTGGTCAACGGCCTTCCTCATTCCGATGCTCATCGTCGCGGGTGTTATCGCCTTTAAATTTTTCCACAATTGGACGAGTCCATTCGTCTGGGTCTCATTTCTCGCCGGTATAGGTTTTCTGAAATTAGGCCTTAATTTTGCGAACCCGCAAAAGCGTGCACTCGCCGCTAAGCCATTCTTTCTAGCTTCGATTCTCTACCTGCCGGTCGTCTTGTTGACTCTGACGTTGAATCGACTTTTTTAAAGTTATGCACCCGCAAGACGCTAAAGCCATCCTGCGGGAAAAATTAAAACTTCAGCGCGATGCTTTCCCTGTAGCCGAACGAGAGTTAGCGGCCGAAAAAGTGCTTGGGCTCATTCTACAAATGCCGGAATGGAAGCAGGCCCAGACCGTCTGCCTCTATGCCTCTTTTAAAAGTGAATTAGATACCAAGGCACTGCTTGAGTCTGCCCACCGTGCGGGCAAAAAAATCGTGCTGCCGCGAGTCGCTGACGGAAATCAGCGCTGCACCCTGCATCACGTGACCAATCTCGCTTGCCTCGTCGTTTCAAATCTCGGCATCCCCGAGCCCGCCGCCGAACTTCCATTAATCGAGCCCACTGCCATAGATTTATTCTTAGTGCCAGGCATTGGCTTTGACCGTGAAGGGAATCGTCTCGGCCACGGTGCGGGATTCTACGATCGCCTCTTGGCCAAGGCCCAATCCAAGGGCTTTCGCCTCGGTTACGGCTATGATTTTCAGATTGTCTCAGCGGTTCCCGGCGAATCGCACGATATACGCGTGGACGCAATCGCCACACCCTCAGAAATAATCACGGTCAGATCGCGCTGACGGTTTGCTAATTAAGATTTTTCCTGTCCGTTGAGCGGTTTCGATGAAAACCGCACGCCCTGACGCTATTCGACTCCGCGGAGTCCGCCAAAATAACCTCAAGGGTTTCGATATCGACATTCCGGTGGGCAAATTAGTCGTCGTCACTGGCCTCAGCGGTGCTGGAAAATCCTCTTTGGTCTTCGATACTTTACACGCCGAAGGCCAACGACGCTACGTCGAGACCTTTAGTCCATACGTCCGCCAGTTTTTAGAATTACTGCCCGCCCCCGCTCTCACTTCCGCGGAAAACGTCCGCCCCTCCGTTGCGATCAAGCAAGGCAATGCCGTTCGCACCTCTCGCTCTACCGTGGGCACCATGACTGAGCTCTGCGATTGGTTTAAAGTTTGGTTCGCCCACCGCGCCCAACTCATCGACCCCGCCAGCGGCAAGCCCATCGTTCCGCAAGGCCCCGAAGCGGCCTGGGAAATTTGTCTTAAAAAATATTCTGGCCAATCCGTTGTCGTCGCCTTCGCCGTTCAAAAACCGGATAACCTCAAGTGGGCAACCATCACCGAGGAGTTTTCGCGAGCCGGCTTTACCCGCGCCTTCGTCGACCAACAACGCATTCGCTTAGGTGAAGAAAGTGTTTCGGAAAAAACGAGTGAGATTCTAATCATTCAGGATCGCTTAGAAATCAACCGCGCGGGTGCATCGCGTTTCCACGAAGCAGCTTTAACCGCTTTCCGACTGGGCGGGGGCAGATTGCGGCTGTTAGATGAAAACGGAACTGAACTTGAACGTTTCAGTGAAAGTTTGGAGTCGCCCGTGAATGGGCGGAAATACCGCCACGCCACCCCCGCACTCTTTTCCTTCAATTCACCCATCGGCGCTTGCCCCGATTGTCGCGGCTTCGGTCGCGTCATCGGGTTGGATTGGAAAAAAATTATTCCCGACGCTAAACTCACCTTAGCCGAAGGTGCCATCGCTCCTTTTCAAGGTACGGTCTACGGTGAAAGTCAAAAAGACCTCGCGCGCATCTGTCGTAAGAAAAATATTCCGATGGACCAGCCCTGGAATAAACTCAGTGCCGCTCATCGAAAATTCTTAGAAGATGGCGATCCCACCTACGTGTCGGGCGAGTGGGAATCTAAATGGTACGGTATTCGCGGTTTCTTCAAGTGGCTCGAATCGAGCACTTATAAAATGCACGTCCGCGTCTTCCTCTCTCGCTGGCGCGCTTACGAGGAATGCCCAAAGTGCTCCGGACGTCGTTTCTGCGAAGAATCCCTTTACTGGAAATGGGAAAATAAAACATTGCCCGACCTTTATGCGATTCCAGTCGCTGAACTTCGCCAACAACTCGTTCCCTTCGCACCGAAGGACTCGCGTCACCCCGCTAACCACGCTCTCGAAGCCATCCTCGCTCGACTGGGATATTTAGAGGCCGTTGGTTTGGGCTATCTCGCACTGGATCGACTCTCCCGCACGCTTTCAGGTGGTGAAGTACAGCGCGTAAATTTAACTTCATGCCTCGGTGCCTGCTTAGCCGATACGGTCTTCGTACTCGATGAACCCAGCGTCGGTATGCACGCACGCGACCTCGGTCGCATGGTCGGCATTCTGCGCGGGCTCGTTGAACAAGGTAACACAGTGGTCGTGGTGGAACACGATGAATCCGTCATGCGTGCCGCCGATTGGCTCATTGAAATCGGCCCTCAACCGGGAGCCGAGGGCGGACACCTAGTCTACGCAGGCAAACCCGAAGGTATTCTTAAAGTCAAAGGTTCTGCCACAGGCGAATGGCTCGCAGGCAAGCGCAAGCCTGAGTCCAATCCATTACGTACCGTCAACAACTCGACGCCTAGACTCCGCGTGGAAAACGCCACCGCGAATAATTTAAAAAACTTTTCCTGCACATTGCCGCTCGGCCGATTGGTCGGACTCTGTGGCGTCTCGGGTTCGGGCAAATCAACCTTACTACACCAAGTCATCGGTCGACGCGACCCCGAGTCAGGCGAGGAGGTAAATAAACTTATCGGTAAACTCATCTTCGATACCGATGCTTCCGAAATCGCGCTCATCGATCAATCGCCCGCTTCACGCACCCCCCGCTCCAATCCCGCCCTCTACGTCGGCGCCTGGGACGCGATTCGCAATCTGCTCGGCAACTCCAATGAAGCCAAAGCCGCAGGACTGACCCCCTCACACTTTTCTTTCAACGCTGGCGATGGACGCTGTGAACGTTGCGGCGGCGCCGGCTGGGAATCCGTGGAGATGCAATTCGTTTCCGACGTCGCCCTGCCCTGTCCGTCTTGTAACGGAAAACGTTTTCGCGATGAAGTACTTGCCTTTCAGTTCGATGGTAAATGCGTGGCCGATCTCCTCGCAATGTCCGTCAGCGAAGTACGTAAATTTTTAGGCGGTCGCACGCCCGCCAGCAATCAACTCGCCGTACTAGAAGAGGTTGGCCTCGGCTACCTTTCGCTGGGTCAACCGCTCACCACGCTTTCGGGCGGCGAGGCCCAGCGTCTCAAACTGGTTCGCTACCTTTCCCGACTCGATCCACGTAAACCAGGCGCTCTCTTATTACTGGACGAGCCCACCACCGGCCTGCATCGCGAAGATGTTTCGCGTCTCATTAAATTACTCCAACGCTTGGCCGACGCGGGACACTCACTCATCGTCGTCGAACACCACCTCGATGTCCTGAAAGCTTGCGATTGGCTATTAGAAATGGGCCCAGAGGCCGGACCGCAAGGCGGACAGCTCGTCACCGAAGGCACACCCGAGACCGTCAGTCGCAGCAAAACCGTGACCGGCAAATTCCTCGCGGCTGGCGAAGCAGCGTTTGCGGGTCCAACTAATTACCAAGCTAAACCTCGCCCCACCTCCATTCTGCTACGCGGCGCCCGTGAACATAATTTAAAAAATGTCTCACTGGAAATCAATCACGGCTCGCTCACCGTTATGACGGGCGTTTCTGGCTCCGGAAAATCTTCTTTAGCGTTCGATATTCTTTTCGCCGAAGGGCAACGCCGCTTCCTCGAGTGCGTTTCCGCCTACGCGCGCCAATTCGTTGAACAACTTCCGAAACCCGATATCGATGCACTCACAGGGCTACCGCCGACCGTCGCCATCGAACAACGGGTCACGCGCGGCTCAACTAAATCGACCGTCGCGACCGTCACCGAGGTAGCCCAATACCTTCGCGTCCTCTTCGCCCGTGCCGGCATCTTACACAGCCCGATTACGGGCGAGCCGCTCCAGGAAATGACCGAAGACACGGTGGTGCGAATGGTTATTAAAAATATAAAAGCAGCCAAACGTGGGAGATTACTTTTAGCCGCGCCGCTCGTCCGTGCCCGCAAGGGTCACCACCGCCCCCTCGCCGAATGGGCTGAAAACAAAGGGCTCCGCCTCCTGCGTTGCAATGGCAAGCTCACCGCCGTCGAAGGCTTCGAAGGGTTGGATCGTTACCGCGAGCATGATGTCGAC
>CANGNX010000050.1 GCA_947455415.1 Opitutia bacterium
AAGTAAATCAGTGGTCGTTCTCGCCATTCTCACGCACGGGTTCTGCTGAAGCCGCTGCCGCCGGAGAATCACTTAACCGAATTAGGGCATCGAGCGACGTGAAGTGTCGGGTCCAATCCGTCATATCCGGAATATCGCCCACCACCGCCGAGAAGAGTTCACGTTTCTCCTGCTTTAGCTCCTCGATACGTTCTTCCACGGTGCCAGGGGCAATCATGCGGTAAATTAATACCGGGTTCTTCTGACCAATGCGGTGAACCCGATCGACCGCTTGGGCTTCGACCGCAGGATTCCACCAGGGGTCCATTAAGAATACATACTCAGCAGTGTTGAGTGTGATACCTGTACCGCCGGCTTTAAGTGACGCTAAAAAGAGCGCTGGGCCTTTCGTTTCTTTGAATTCTTCCACGGGTGTCGCTCGGTCTTTAGTTTCTCCGGTTAATTCAAAAATCGGTAAATTCGGCAGGTCGCGGGCGAGGGCCGATTTCACGCGCTCGAGCAAGGATACGAATTGCGAGAAGACGACGGCCTTCGAACCGTTGGCGGAAATCTCCGAAAGTTTTGAAACCAGCAGCGTCACCTTGCCGGAGTGTAAGCTCGGGCAGTCTGAGTTATCCGGCAGTAAACCCGGATCACAACAGACCTGACGGAGTCGCATTAAGAGCGTCAGTACCGAAGTGGCATCCCTGGAAAGCAAACTCGCAAGTTCACCCGACAGCCCGCTGCCCCGTGTGAGGTGTTGGTAGAGCGAACGTTGCTCCATGGTCAAAGGACAAGGCAGGACGACTTCCATCTTGGGTGGAATATCCGAGGCAACGTGACGTTTGAGACGTCTGAGAATAAACGGTGAAACCTGTCGACGCACCTTAGATAAAGCCACCGCCGCATCGCGTAACATGATACGCTCGAAGTTGGCACGCTTACCCAACAAACCGGGCATCAAGAAACGGAAAATCGTCCACAGGTCGGTCGGCCGATTTTCCAGTGGCGTGCCGGTAATCGCAATGCGGTGTTCGGCTTGGACCGACAAACAGGTTTGAGTGGTCTTGGCTTCAGGATTTTTAATCGCCTGCGCTTCATCCAATACCACGTAACCAAATTTAATTTTATCAAGCTGCTCAGAATGTCGACGGAGCTGTGTGTAACTTGAAATCCATAACTTGGCCTGCGGCGATTTGATGAAATCGTCATCCGTTGTTAACACCGAGGCTTGAAGTTCGGGGTGGAATTTTCGAATTTCCCCCAGCCACACCGGAATGACACTCGCCGGACAAACAATGAGCGAACGTTCACCCGCTGGACGCGAGGCCAGTAGCGCCAGGACCTGTACGGTCTTACCTAAGCCCATTTCATCGGCCAATAATGGGTGTGAACCTAAATCACACAACCGACCAAGCCAGGCCACGCCCTTCGCTTGATAGGGCCGCAAGTGTGCAGGTAGGCCGTCGGGCGCAGCCGGTTCCTGCAACAGGCGATCCTTCCATTCCTTCAAATCATCATTCAATCGCAGGCTACCCACGGCAACGTGGTCAAAGAGCGAAAGTAATAAGTACCTTGGCACCTCACCGTCCTTGACCTTCCAGTCCTCCGAGAAATCAGCCACCGACGCATTGTAAGCCACCACGCCTTTACCCGGTAAGATCACCGGTCGACCTCCAGCTTTTAATAAAAGTTTTTGTTCCTCGGGTAACAATTGGTGCGTGCCGGCTTTTAGGCGCCAGTTCAGACGGAACGATTTGCCGTCTTGCCCCGCTTCAGCCTCAGCATCAACCGCCACCTGCAGTTGTTCGTTACGAAAAATGGTTAATGCTTCTTCACCCTGTAACTTGAAACGCTTTCGCCACTCGTTGAGTTCTTCCCGCACGAAGCGTTCAATTCTGCCGATATTATCCAGGGCCCATGTGCCCGAAGTTTTACTGTAGGTGAACCCTGCGCGGTGGGCGACGTTACTGAAGCGGAAGAGGGTCTGTCGTTGTTCATCGGAAAGTTCTTCCCCAGGAATCGAGCCGGGTCCAAAACAACTATGTGCATGCCCACCCCGCCCCACCCACGCCGCCGAGGTGGTTAAGCCCTCGAACGTGAGTGCAAATGTCACCTGCAACTTTAATGTATTTTTTTGACCGGTCTCGCGACGCTCAGGGACCACTGGCTCAGCGACCTCCACCGGTGCCACCGAATCATCAATCGCTTTAATTTCGTCCGCCAACAGTTCCTCCACCTCATACATCGCCGCAATGGCGTACGGTGCACCGTTTTCAGAATCAGGCAAAGAGCTGCGCCACTCCATCTTGCCGGCTCGCAGCTCGATCACGGCGCGGACGGATTGCGACTCCGACTTAATCTGCACCTCAGCGGTCCCCGGCTTGAGTTCAATCGAACGAACCAAGCCTTCGGTATAAAGTTTTCGCCCCAGCGTTAAATCTTTCGCTTTAAAAATACGCTCCCACTCCTCCGGCAGGGCCTCGAACCAATGCTCGAGTGCTTCCGTGGAGTATGAACGATTAGCCGGTCTGGGGTTAGACATTAGGCGAAGCCGCATTAAAGTTAACCCCTTTGGCTGAGACAATACCCAAGTCTGCTAATTTTTAAATGGTCTGTACTTGTTTAATTACGACCTGACTGCTATTTCTTAACCAACTTTTAACCTTAATTAAATGAAACACTTAAGTGTAGGAACTCGTTGGAATGCGGACCTGGTCGCCCAGTACCACGAAAAGTGGAAAATGGACCCTCAGTCCGTAGACCAAGATTGGCGTAATTTTTTTGAAGGTTTTGAACTCGGCCTCTCCCTGCCACCTAAACCAAGTAAGGCTGCTGCAAGTACCGTCGCAGGGGGTGTCGATGCTGCTGCGCAGTCCAAGGTGCTCGCCGCCATTCACGCATACCGCACCCTTGCCCACTCCCAGGCTCGCATCAATCCGTTGCACGACCCCGTTCCACACCACGAATTGTCCGACAAGGCACTGGGACTCGAGGGCATTCCGTCTAACCAAATTTTCCACACAGGTGACTTTCTGGGTGGTGTCATGTTACCACTTTCGGAAATTCTCGCTAAATTAAAAACAATTTACGGTGGCACAATCGGCATTGAATTCACGCACATTCAAGACGGCGCTCGCCGCCGCTGGATCCAAGAACGTGTCGAAAATTGCGGTTTGCGTACCAACTACGATGCCACTGCCCGCCGCGGTTTCCTACGTACCATCGTTCAAGCCGAACAATTCGAACGCTTCCTTCACCGCACGTTTGTGGGGGCTAAACGCTTCTCCGTTGAAGGTGGGGAAACTTTACTAGTCGCCTTGGAGCAAGCCATTCATCGCGCCCCCGGCTTTAATATTTCGGATATCATCATTGGCATGGCCCACCGCGGACGACTTAACGTTCTCGTGAACACCCTCGGTAAAAAGCCTGATCAACTTTTCCGTGCTTTTTCTGAAAACTACATTCCCGACACTTCGACTGGTGACGGCGATGTGAAATACCACCTTGGCTATGAAGGCAGTCGCACGGTGGCAGGAAAAAGTATTGCGCTGACCCTTGCTTACAATCCGAGTCACCTCGAAGCCGTTAACCCAGTTATCCTCGGACGTGCCCGCGCGCGTGCCGATTTACAAAACCACGCTCAGCGTGCCAATGTTCTGCCCATCTTAATTCACGGTGACGCAGCTTTCTCCGGCCAAGGCATCGTCATGGAGACTCTCAACCTCTCGGGGGTTAAAGGTTATGAAGTGGGTGGTACCGTACACTTGGTCACGAATAACCAGGTTGGGTTTACTACTAATCCCGATGAAGGCCGCACGGGGCACCATTGCACCGAAATCGCCAAGTTCATCGAAGCCCCAGTTTTACACGTCAATGGCGACGATCCGGATGCCGTCGTACTCGCTACAGAGATTGCCCTCGAATACCGTCAGAAATTTGCCGCTGACGTCGTCGTTGATATCGTTTGCTACCGTCGCTACGGTCACAATGAAACCGACGAGCCCGCTTTCACTCAGCCCATTCTATACAAGAATATTACGGCTCACCCGAGTGTAGCTGAACTCTACGCCTCGCGTCTTTCCGAATCTGGCTCCGCCCCCAGCGGCGAGCTCCAAGCGCTGCGTACCGAATTTGATGTTTTATTAAACGCTGCTCAAGAGCGTGCTAAAGCATCTTTAAATGAAAAAGGTGAAGACGCTGTCACCCCAGCTGTCACTACCCTTCGCCCCTTCCAATCCCCTTACGATGGCCAAGTAGAAACCCGTGCTACCTTTGAACTGCTGCAGAAAGTTGCACCTGCCCTTTGGCAAATGCCTCCGGACTTTGCACCGAATCCAAAAATTAAACGCTTACTCGATGCGAAAGCGGAAGCCTTTAACGCCGGTAACAATATCGACTGGAGCTTAGGTGAGGCACTGGCTTTCGGTTCACTCTTAGCGGAAGGCTACCCGATTCGACTCTCCGGCCAGGACTGCGAGCGCGGCACTTTCTCTCACCGTCACGCCGTCTTACACGACCCCTCCAACGACGCCGAATACACGCCCCTCAATGCAGTGGCGGGCGGTGAAAGCATCGAAATTGTTAACTCCACTTTATCTGAATATGCCGTCCTAGGCTTTGATTATGGCTATGCCCTCGAGGCCCCTGATTCACTTGTGATTTGGGAAGCGCAATTTGGTGACTTCTCTAACGGTGCCCAAATCGTCATCGATCAATTCCTGGCTTCAGCCGAATCCAAGTGGGGACAGGTCAACGGATTGGTTATGCTCTTGCCTCATGGTTACGAAGGTCAAGGTCCCGAGCACTCCTCTGCCCGTCTCGAACGATTCCTGCAACTCTGTGCCGAAAATAATTTGCAGGTCATTCAACCTTCGACACCCGCTCAGCTCTTCCACGCGTTACGTCGACAAGTTAAAGCCGAGCACCGTAAGCCGCTCGTGGTAATGACACCAAAGAGTTTACTTCGACTTAAGGCCTGCGTGAGCGAATTGAAAGATTTCACTCACGGTCGCTTCGAGGCCGTCATGGTTGATCCCAAGCCTGCAGCAAAAACGGAGCGACTCATTCTCTGCTCTGGTAAGGTCTTCTACGAACTCGATACCGAGCGCACTAATCGCAAAGACACGACAACGACGATTGTGCGCATTGAACAGTTCTATCCTTTTGACGCCGCGGCCCTCCAAAAAATTCACCAACAGTACGGCTCACCCAAGAAAGTTGTCTGGGTGCAAGATGAGGCCCAAAATATGGGCGGCTGGTCGTTCATTGCCCCTCTGATCGAGTCGGTCCTTGGACTTAAGCCTACTTATGCTGGTCGCGATAGCGCAGCCTCCCCGGCCGTTGGTGCCCTCTCGGTTCATAAACTCGAGCAGGCTGACCTGATTCGCCAAGCATTTACGGCCTAATCCCCGTCAGTAGATACTTTTAAGCAGACTGTAGGGTTTCCTACTACCCCACTGGGTGCCTATTAGTGCCTAAAGCTGGGCCATTTCCCCGTTGAAACTGAGCCCAAGGGCTACCAAGGTTAACCATCTCTTTATTATGGTTTTAGAAGTCAAAATTCCCGCAATGGGAGAATCCATCACCGGCGGCCTCTTGGCTTCATGGGCTGTTAAGTCCGGCGATGCTGTTAAAAAGGGTCAGGCACTTTTTTCTTTCGAAACCGATAAGATCACTTCCGACGCCACCGCCGAAGCCGATGGACAGATTAAGATCACTGTTCCTGCTGGCACCGAAGTCCTCGTGGGACAGGTAGTCGCCACAATTGACAGTTCGGTAAGCGCACCTAGTGCGAGTGTATCATCGACACCCGCTCCTGCACCTACTCCAGCGATTGCTGCAGCCCCTCAGGTTGCCACTAAAGCGCCCGCACCTACGCTCGCCAAATCAGGTAGTGCATTAGAAATTTCTCCCGCCGTTCGTCGTATTGCAGCCGAAACGGGTTTAAATCCAGCCTCGATTCCTGGCACGGGTAAGGGTGGTCGCGTCACCAAAGGAGATATGTTGGCCGCCCTCGATGGGCAAACCCCGATTGCTGCTGTCGCCACCACTGCCGTAATTTCTGCTCCCGTCGCAACTGCCGCAGCTCAACCTGCCGCTGTGGAGATTCCTTCGCGTGAAGGTCGAACCACGCGCAAGAAGATGTCGCCTCTGCGTCGCAAAATCGCGGAACGCCTCGTGCAGGCTAAGTCCGAGACCGCGATGCTCACCACGTTCAATGAGGTTAACATGGCTCCGGTCATGGAACTGCGCAAACGTCACGGCGACGAATTCCTTAAGAAATACGGGATCAAACTCGGCTTCATGTCCTTCTTCGTGAAAGCCGCCGTTCAGGCCCTCAAAGACGTCCGAGCCGTCAATGCTCAGCTCGACGGCGAAGAGATTGTTGAAAATAATTTTTACGATATCGGCGTCGCCGTCGGCACCGACAAGGGTCTCATGGTGCCCGTCGTTCGCGATTGCGATCAGCTCACTTTCGCGGGTATCGAAAAAGCGATTACCGATTTCGGAAAACGTGCACGCGATGGCAAAATCCAATTGCCTGAATTACAAGGTGGCGTCTTCACCATTTCCAATGGCGGGATTTACGGCTCGATGCTTTCCACGCCGATCCTCAATCACCCACAAGCCGCCATCATGGGTCTGCATAACATTGTCGAACGTGCAGTCGTGGAAAAAGGCCAAATCGTCGTCCGTCCCATCATGTACCTCGCCCTCTCGTACGATCACCGTATCATCGATGGCAAAGAAGCGGTTACCTTCCTCGTGAAGGTTCGTCAGTACATTGAAGAACCACAAACGCTCCTCTTCGGCGCTTAAAACTTTTATACTACTCATATGTCTCAATTAGATCTTGTTGTTATTGGTGCTGGACCCGGTGGCTACGTGGCTGCCATTAAAGCCGCACAGCTGGGGCTGAAAGTCGCCCTTGTTGAAAAAGAGCCCGCCCTCGGTGGCACCTGCCTCAACATCGGCTGCATTCCTTCCAAGGCCCTACTGCATTCGACGGAAGTCTTTCAACAAACCCTGCACGGCAAAAAGCACGGCCTTGTGGGCTCCGAAAAGGTCACCTTCGATGTCGGTGTTATGATGTCGAATAAAGAAAAGGTCGTCGCTCAACTCAACAAAGGCGTCGAATACCTTGTCTCTAAACGTGGCATCGAAATTGTACGCGGCCTTGGTCGCCTTGGAAAAGCCGGACAAGTTTTAGTTCGCAGCACGAGCGGCGAACGCATCATCGAAACCAAAAACATCATCATTGCTACGGGTTCCTCGGTGGTCGAATTGCCCTTTATGAAGTTCGATGGTGAAACCATCATTTCTTCTGATCAAGGCATCGCCCTCAAAGAAGTCCCCGCCAAAATGGTAGTCGTCGGTGCGGGCGCCATCGGACTCGAACTCGGCTCCGTCTGGGCTCGCCTCGGTAGCCAAGTCACCGTGGTCGAAATGGGTACCTCTATCGGTGGTCCTGCTTACGACAGCGATGTCGCAAAAGTCGCTCAAACTGCCTTCGAGAAACAGGGTCTCAAATTTGAACTCGGTGCCAAAGTTACGGGCGCCAAGAAATCCGCTGCTGGCCTTTCCCTCACGGCTGAACGCGATAGCAAGACCCTCGAGTTTCCTGCCGACAAGATTCTCGTCGCTGTGGGTCGCAAGCCTAACACGGTTGGTCTCGGTGCCCAAGAGGCTGGGCTGAAACTCGACGAGCGCCAACGCATCGTGACCGATGATCATTTCCGCACCAACCTCCCTGGTGTTTACGCTATTGGCGACGTTGTGGTCGGCCCCATGCTCGCCCACAAAGCCGAAGAGGAAGGTGTGGCCTGCGCTGAAATTATCGCTGGTAAATCGGGTCACGTTAACTACGGCATCATCCCTGGCGTCATTTACACCGACCCGGAAGTGGCTGGCGTCGGCATGATCGAATCCGAAGCTAAGGCCAAGGGCATCGAAGTGAAGATTGGAAAATTCCAACTCGCCGGCAACGGACGTGCCATCGCGGCCGATGCCACTACCGGTTTTTATAAAGTCATTGCCTGTGCCAAGACTGACAAACTTCTCGGCGTGCAAATCGTTGCTCGCGGCGGCTCCGAAATGATTGCCGCTGCCTGTGCCCACATGGAATACGGCGGTAGCGCCGAGGACGTGGCACGCACTTGCTTCGCCCACCCCACCGTCAGCGAATCCTTTAAGGAAGCTGCGATGGCCGTCAGCAAGATGAGCATTCACTCGCTCTAATCTCTCGGTACGGCTTAGTTAAAAAGTTAAGGGGCTAGGCTGACCACGGCACACGGGGAACCAGACTGCCGTTGCTTCCTTCCGGACCTGGCGGGGTTCGTCGGCACCCATTGCATGGGGCCTAGCTTACCTTTAAGAGTGGCCAATTCATTAGCGCTTTTCAACCTCC
>CANGNX010000051.1 GCA_947455415.1 Opitutia bacterium
ATCACGCTCTGCCCCGGTGCCGATGTCGGCGTGCTCTTCATGTTCGCGATCAGCTCACTCGGTGTCTACGGCATCGCGCTCGCTGGTTGGTCCGCCAACTCAAAGTATCCTTTCCTCGGCGCCGTCCGCGGCTCCGCCCAACTCATCTCGTACGAACTCGCCTTGGGCGTCTCGGTACTCACCGTGTTTCTCGCTACCGCTTCACCCGAACAAGATAATGCACTGAGCCTCGTCTCCATGGTGAACGCTCAAACCGGCGCGTGGAATATTCTCTACCACCCGGTCGCTGCGATTATTTTCCTGATCTGCATTTTCGCTGAAGCCAATCGCCACCCCTTCGATATGCCTGAATCCGAAACCGACCTCGTCGGCGGCTTCCACACCGAATACGGCGCCTTTAAATTCGGCCTCTTCTTCGTCGCCGAATACAGCCACATGGTCATCGGCTCTTCACTCTTCATTCTGATGTTCCTCGGCGGCTGGCACATTCTTCCGTGGGTTCCCACCGTCGGCACCGGCATCGTCGCCACGCTACTCGGACTCGGCTCCTTCTTCTTCAAACTTTTCCTCTTCCTCTTCTTCTTCGTCTGGGTGCGCTGGACCGTTCCACGTTTCCGCTACGACCAAGTCATGCGCATCGGCTGGAGAGTGCTCCTACCCGTTGCCGTGGCCAACCTCATCGCCTACTTCATCTTCTACGCCATCAAAGGCTAAACCAACATGGCTATTAAAGTTATCAAACGTCGCCCCCTCTCTTTCTTAGAGAAGACTTATATTCCGCAAATCATCGCGGGGTTACATGTCACCTGGCAAAACATGGTTCGTCCACCCGTCACCCTGCAATACCCCGACGAGCGCCCCACCATTCCTGCAGGTTACCGCGGCGTGCCGACTCTCGTTTACGATCCCAACGGCCGTGAGAAATGCGTGTCGTGTCAGCTCTGTGAATTCGTCTGCCCACCGAAAGCGATTCGTATCACGCCCGGAGAAATTTTAGAAACCGCCGACAACACGCACGTTGAAAAAGCGCCGAAGGAATTCGAAATCAATATGCTTCGCTGCATCTATTGCGGCCTCTGCCAAGAAGTTTGCCCCGAAGAAGCCATCTGGCTCCAAGGTCAGTATTCAATGACCGGTACCTCGCGCGAATCGATGGTGAATAATAAAAAGCGACTCTACGAACTCGGCGGCACCTTGCCCGACTCACACTACAAGTGGGACAAGAAAAAAGCCGAAGCCGAAAAGCAGGCAGGCGGACATCATTAAGCGCGGGCGACTCTGCGCCCGCGAGGGGCTAAGTTAGCACGGGTATCGTTGGCACGGGGAACATAATTCAGGGGGCACGTTAGCAAGGTGACACGGTGACAAGGAGGGATTCGGCACGCGCGGAGCGCGAGCCCTACCAGAATCCCCCTTGCCAACGATACCCGTGCCCACTCGCCAGCTGAATTGGTTTCCCCTTGTCACCGTGTCACCTTGCCCACGTGCCCCCTATCCAACTGCTCGCTCAGCGAGCAGTTGGATAATCCGTATACCCCTTCGGGCCCGAGGCATAAAAGGTCGATTCATCCGGCGTATTTAGCGCTAAGTTATTTTGCAAACGTGCAGGCAGATCGGGGTTCGCCAAGAAAGGCACGCCGAACGCAATCGCGTCCGCCCATCCTTCATTAATCGCCTGCTCAGCTTGTGGACGATCAAAACCACCCGCGGTAATCATCACACCCTTAAAATATTTGCGCAGCTCCTTCGGTCCAACGCCGTCCTTCGCTCCATGCGCAATATCTTGGGCAGTGACGCGCGTGACGTGGGCATAGGCGATTTCGAGTTTCGAGAGTTCGCCCAGAACATAACTGAAAGTACGGAGCGAATTCGAATCGTGCATGTCATTAAAGACAGCGCTCGGCGAAAGACGAACGCCGACGCGGTCCGCACCAAAAATCGAAATCACCGCACCCGTCACTTCGAGCAACAGGCGCGCCCGATTTTCTACCGAGCCACCATAACTGTCCGTACGCGTGTTCGAGCCATCACGTAGAAACTGGTCGAGCAAGTACCCGTTGGCTCCGTGAATCTCGACGCCGTCAAATCCAGCCTCTTTCGCCAAGCGTGCACCGCGCACATATTCGGCAACAATACCAGGGATTTCCTCGATACCCACCGCACGTGGCGTCACGTAATCCGCCATTTCTTTGCCCGTCCAAACCTGACCCTTGGGCTTAATCGCCGAAGGCGCAATCGGGAGCTCGCCATTTGGCTGAAACGCGGGATGCGAGATGCGACCGACGTGCCAGAGCTGTAAAAAAATCTTTCCGCCTTTATCATGCACAGCCTTGGTGACCTTTTTCCAACCGGCCACTTGGGCATCGGTATAGATTCCTGGGGTATTAGGATAACCATGACCGCGAGGTGAAACGGTGGTGGCTTCCGAAATAAGTATTCCGGCCGAGGCACGCTGGCCGTAATACTCGGCATTCAAATCCGTCGGCACATTACCTTCGCCCGCACGCGTACGGGTCAACGGTGCCATTATTACCCGATGGGGAATATTAAGGGCACCGACTTTAAGAGGGGAAAAGAGTGAGGACATGGGCGTAGCCGAAGGCTACGAGAGTATCGCTGGCATGCTGGCAAGTTAGCAAGGGGAACAACTTCAGAGGGCATGACTGCGTCATACCCTTTCATTTAATACATCACCCCTCACCCCCTTAACTTATCCCCCTTGCCAACGTGTCACCTTGCCAACGCGCCCCCTAAACTTATTCCCCCTTGCCCCCGTGCCAACGTGCCAACTCGCCCCCTAAACTGTTGTCCCCTTGCCAACGTGCCCCCTCTCCATTACACCCCAAATCGTTAGGCACATGGCAACCCCCCCTCCACTTCCCGGCACCCCACACGCTCGTCCCGCCGCGCCTACTTACATCATTGGTCACAAAAACCCTGATGCCGACTCCATCTGCTCTGCGCTCGCCTACGCTGCCTTCAAAGAAGCGTCCGGACAAAAAGGTTACGTGGCCGCACGTTGCGGAAATTCCAACGCCCGCATCGACGCCATTTTAAATCGCTTCAACGCTTCACTCCCCGAATTCGTCGGCGATGTCACCCCTCGCGTTGAAGACATCATGCAGCCGAATCCTTTCACGGTTTCAGTGAACGACACATGTGCCCGCGCCCTCGCGATTCTCGATGAACACGATGTCCGCGCCCTTCCCGTCATCAACCCACAAGGCCGACTCGAGGGTTACGTTTCCATCTTCAGCCTCGGCGATTACTTCATCCCCAAACCGCAACGCACCGAAGCGATGCGCAAAGTCACGACAACCATTAAGGATATCGTGCAATCCGTCCAAGGCACCGCCATCTGCGTATTCGACGAAAATACGGTCAACGAATTCTTCGTGCGCGTGGCCGCAATGGACCTCGAATCCTTCGGTAAATTCGCTACCAACGAAAACATTCCCAACAGCCAAAGCATCATCGTTGTAGGCGATCGCGATGACGTTCACCGCCGCTGCATTGAACGCGGCGTCCGCCTCGTCATCATCACGGGAGGTAATAAAATGCGCCCCGAAACACTCGAACTCGCCAAGGCAGCCAAACTCTCCGTCATTTATTGCAACAACGATAGCGCCACCACCGCCTGGTCCGTCCGCGCCGCTAATTTAATCAGCGGACTAATCCAGCGCGACGCCCCACAATTCCACCCGCAAGAAAAACTCGCCACCGTCCGCCGTCGTATCGTCCAAACCAGCGCCCTCATCTGCCACGTGGTCGATGAAGAGGGCCACCTACTCGGCGTGTTCAGTAAGTCCGATATTTTAAAACCGATTCGCACGCGTCTCGTACTGGTCGACCACAACGAGCTCTCCCAAGCCGTCGATGGCGCCAACGAAGTTGAAATCGCCGAAGTCGTCGATCACCACCGCCTCGGTAACGCCCACACTTCACAGCCCATCCTCTTCATCAATCGCCCGCTGGGTTCGACGTGCTCCATCATCGCGGATATGTTCCGCACCGCTGGACTGAAACCGAGCCCACAAATCGCTGGCCTTATGATGTGCGGAATTATTTCTGACACCCTCCTTCTGCAAAGCCCGACCTCGACTCCGCTCGACTCTGACCTGCTCAATTGGCTTTCGCGTCTAGCCGACACCGACGCGCGCTCCTTGGCCGATATGATTTTCAATTCCGGCTCCGTCCTCGCCAGTATGTCCCCCGAATCCGCCATCCGCGCTGACTGTAAACTCTACAACGAGGGCTCCACTCGCTTCTCCGTCGCCCAAGTCGAAGAGCTCGGCTTCAATAATTTCTGGAAAGTCGAAGAAGGCATTCTGAATGCCCTCGAAAAATACCGTAAAGAAAACGGCCTCGATTTCTCCGCCCTCCTAGTCACCGACATCGACTCCCAGGGCTCACTCTTACTGATCCGCGGCGATAACAGCGTCATCGAAAGCATGACCTACCCCGTCAAACATCCACCTTATATTTTCGATATGCCAGGCATTGTCAGTCGCAAGAAACAGTTGCTTCCTTTCCTCACTGGATTACTCGGTCAGTCCTCGAGTAATTCATGAACGTAGAAGCCGCAGTACTAGCCTTTCTGGCGCGCCCCGAATACGCGCCCATGCGACTCGAGGAAATTATCCAACACATTGGTGGGGATAAGTCCGACCTGCGCCAAATGCGCAAAATCGTCCCAGCTTTAATCAAGTCCGGTGCCATCATCGTCAAAAGCCGCGACCTCCTTGCGCTCCCCGAAGGCGAAGCCCTCCCCGAAGGTATCATTCTCTTCCGTTCCAGTGGTTCCGCCCGCGTGGTCTTCACCGCCGTGCCCGGCGAAAAACCGCGCGAGGCGATTCACATCGATGCCAAAGATACCGGCGTTGCCCTCCATGGCGACCGCGTCGTCGTCAAACTCAACCGCACCCGTCGCGAACGCGGCCAAGAAGATTGGGGCACCGGCACCGTCGTACGCGTCACCCAACGCGCACTCACCTCCCTCACCGGCACACTCCGCCAAACGCGCCTCGTCTGGTTCGTCGTTCCCGATGATCCACGCATCTCACGCGATATCGTGGTGCGCGATCCATCGCGATCAGGACTCAAATCCATTCCGAAAGAAGAAGACAAAGTCGTCGTTAAACTCGACGCCTGGGAACGCCGCCACCTAAGCCCCACGGGCACCGTTACCGAAGTTCTCGGAGTCACACACACGCCGATGGCCGAGTACCTCGCCATCCTCCGTCGCTATAACCTCAACCCGGAGTTCCCTTCCAACGTCACCTCCCAAGCCAACGCTTTCAACTCGCGCGTGACTGAGGCCGACCTCACAGGTCGCGAAGATTTTCGCCTAGTGCCGACCATCACCATCGACCCCGACGATGCGAAAGATTTCGACGACGCGCTTTCGGTTGAGCGACTCAGCAATGGCAACCTCCGCGTGGGCATTCACATCGCCGACGTCTCCCACTATGTTAAACCGGGCTCACCGCTCGACAACGAAGCCAAGGAACGCGGTAACTCAACTTACCTCGTGGGCACAGTCATCCCGATGCTCCCACACGCACTCTCCAGCGGTCTTTGCTCACTCGTCGAAGCGCAAGATCGCCTCGTTAAAAGTGTGATCTGCGAATTCACCCGCGATGCCAAGTTAGTCCGCACCGAATTCGCTAACTCCGTTATCTGCAGCCGCAAACGCCTCACATACAAGCAGGCTTACGCCTTCATGAAAGGCGAAACTAATGCGGCCATCCGCAAGCTACCCGCGCCACCGCCCCACCAAACCGGTTCACCCGGCAAAGCACTTTCTGATCTCACCGACAGTGAACTCGATAAACTCCGCGAGATGATCGGCGACCTCTGGCAAGTGGGTAAAATTCTTCGCGCCGAACGCTTCCGCGCTGGCTCGCTCGACCTCGAGATGAAGGAGATTAAAATTTATTGCGATAAAGATGGTTGGGCTGATCGCACCGTGGTCATCGAAAACGATGAGTCCCACCAACTCATCGAAGAGTTCATGCTCACGGCCAACGAATCTGTCGCCCGCAGTCTCAACGATGCCCGCGTGCCCCACGTTTGCCGCGTGCACGACGACCCCGACCCCGAAAAACTCAACGCCCTCCGCGAACAACTCGCCGAAGAAGGATATAAGGTCGGCGACCTCACGGATCGCAAAGAGATGATCAAACTTTTGGCCGAAATCAAAAATCGCGAAGACGGTTACACCATCCGCATTCAGCTGCTGCGCTCGCTTAAACAAGCCTGTTACCGCCCTTCCCCCGATGGTCACTTCGGTTTAGCCAAGAAACATTACTCGCACTTCACTTCACCCATCCGTCGCTACGCCGATCTCGTCGAGCACCGTATCTTCGACGCGCAAATGGCCAAGATGGGCGTGCCTTCAGCGAGCAAGGACCCCATTCGACTCCCCAGCTTGGGCGATTTAATAAAATCCTGCGAACACATCTCCATCACCGAACGCAACAGCGCCGAGGCCGAGCGCGATTCCGTGAAAGTGAAATTACTCGAACTCTTCGAACGCGAATTAGAGCGTAAAGAAAAGCGTCCCTTCGAAGCCATCATCACCGAGGTCAAACCTCACGGCCTCATGGTCGAACTCACCGCATCGCAGGCCTACGGCCTCGTACACATGTCGACCCTCACCGATGATTATTACCGTTTGAATGATGCAGGTACGGCGTTACGTGGCGGTCGCACCGGTCGTGTCTTTGCTCCAGGTGGAAAAATTATGGTCACCGTTGATCGCGTCGACCGTTTCAAACGCCAAGTCGATTTCCGTCTCTTCGAAGAAAAACCCTCCGGCACCAAAAACCGCAGCCAACAAGAACGCCGCCGCTACGGCAAAGGCCGGTAGTTGGTAGGGGCATGACTATGCCCGTTAGCCGATAAACGTATTGGTAAAGGGTGACCCAAGGTAGGGGCATGACTGCGTCATGCCCGTTCGTCTAATTAGATACGCACCTCGTTAGGTATTCTATTCTCTCAAGGTTCAACGGACGCGACGCAGTCGCGCCCCTACCAAAATCCCCCTTGCCAACGTGCCAACTTGCCCACGTGCCCCCTAAGTTTACCCCCCTCTTGAGACCTTATTGAGACTGTGTCTCATTTATGTTGTTGATTCTGAGACTAAGTCTCATTTATCAAAAAGCCGATATGCGCCTCACCTCCGCCCTCCTAATCGCAGCAGCATCCACCGCCTTCGCCTGCGATAATCCATTCACTTACTCGTATCTGACCGAGACCCTTAAGCCTGGCCAAATCGCCATCGAACAATGGGCCACCGCCCGCGCGGGACGTGACATCGGTTCGGGCTACGACGCACGCTACCGCGGTTTCGATTTCAAAACCGAAATCGAACAAGGCATTTCTGAAAACGAACAAATTTCTTATTACATTAATTACCGTTACTTCGATACCGCCACACGCGAGGGTCTACAATTCGACGGTATTCAAATCGCCTACATGCGCATGCTCGCTGACCCCGATAAAAATTCCTGGGGCCAAGCCATCTACATCGAGCCCGGCTACTCGCAAGCCAGCGGAAAAAACGGCAGCCTTCGCGATCAGTATAGCCTCGAGCTCAAATACCTCCTTCAGCACAACTTCGGTGAAAAACAGGATTGGATCTACATTGCGAACCTGGTTGCCGAAATTGAACGCACGCCCGCAACGGACAGCGACGCCGTATCTTTTAAGATCACTCAAGGCATCGCGTATGAGATTAACGCGAATTGGTACGCCGGCCTCGAAGCCGTTGCCTCCGCCGAATGGGCCGAGCTCAATAATTTTGAATACGCCACCATCGCCGTCGGACCCTGCGTGCGTTACCAAAAAGAAAACGGTTTCTACACCGCCCTTACCTTCCTTGCCCAAGTCTACGGCTCACCCGCTGACAAAGGTAACCTCAACGTTTCCGAAAAAAGCCCCTACGAATTCCGCCTTAAAGCCGGAATGGTGTTTTAAGTAGCGGCAGCTTGGGTAGGGGCATCCGTGTATCTGTCTTGGGTAGGGACGTCGCTCCGCCGGCGTCCGCTGTATCTCTGTCTTGGGTAGGGACGTCGCTCCGCGGCGTCCGCTGTATCTTATTTCATCTTATTTCGGTTCGCGCGGAGCGCGAACCCTACCCATCTCTACCCTACCCAATAAAAACACCTAGAAATAAATATGACCGATAACTTTTTTGAGAAACGCAGAATAAATCCATGCACATCCTGCCTGCACGAAAACAATTACCACACAACATTCCAGGATGGGTTAATAAAAATGACTATTGGCTAATTAC
>CANGNX010000052.1 GCA_947455415.1 Opitutia bacterium
ATCTCCGTCGCCGGCCAACTGTGCTGCGGCATCGCCGAAGTGCACAATACGTTCGGCGAGCGCAAAGCGTGGTTCCTCGGTGCCAACTGCCTGAGTACTTCATCTTCCGGCGAATCCATTCTCAAACTCCGCACGCCCAAACGGTTTTACGTTTCTCCATTCTCCGGACTCGATACCGAATTCGAATTCACCCTGCGACAACCGGGCGATAAATTATGCCTCGGCGTGGATCATTATGAAGCCGGCCAGAAAACACTCATCAGTACCTGGACGGGTCGAGCCGTTCCACTAACCGATACGCGCCTGCTTTGGCTGACCCTAAAGACGCCCTTGCTCATTTTGAAGGTTGTCGCCCTGATTCACCTGCACGCCGCTGGACTGTGGTTAATCAAAAAATTACCGTTCCGTAAAAAGGGCGATGACATTCCCCTGCAACGCAATCTGCGTCACCCCACTTCCGAACTCCTTCCTAAAAAATGACCACCCCTTCCCCTTCTATCGACCAAGCCATCGCTCGCGGCGGCTTCATGCGTCGATTGGTTCTCAATGAACTGCGCAAACTCGAGGCAGGTAAATTAATTTTAACCCTGCCCGAAGGCGGCTCCATCATCCTCGGCGATATCAACTCTTCAGGTGCCGCCGCAGAAATTAAAGTGTCCGACGAAAATTTCTTCCGGCGGATTGTCTTGGGTTCCGACATCGGCTTCTCCGAAGCCTACATGGCGGGTGAATGGGATTCGCCCAACTTAACCGCAGTCATCGGCTTCTTCATCGAAAACATCGATCACACGCCTGGCATGTCGGGCTCCGCCCGTCGCACGGTCGCCCTCGGTGTTCTTCGACTCGCCGATCGCCTCGGACACCTGCTGCGTCCGAACTCCAAAAAAGTGGTCCGCCAAAACATCGCCGAGCACTACGATGTTTCTAACGATTTCTTTAAATTATTCTTAGACGAATCGATGATGTATTCATCGGCGCGCTGGGAAGGCTGCCGCACCCTCGCTGAAGCTCAGGTGCAAAAAAATCGTGCGCTCTGCGAACAGTTACAACTCAAGCCAACCGACCACGTGATTGAAATCGGCACGGGCTGGGGCGGCTGGGCCCTGCAAGCGGTCAAAAATTACGGCTGCCGCGTAACGACACTTACGATTTCCAAAGCCCAATTCGATTTAGCCAACGAACGGATTAAGGCCGCCGGACTAACCGATAAGATTGAGGTGCGACTTGAGGATTTCCGCGATCACCGCGGCTCATACGATAAATGCGTTTCAATCGAAATGATGGAAGCCCTCGGTCACCGATACTTGCCCGATTTCTGTGCGAGTGTCGGTCGACTCCTTAAGCCCAATGGTATTGCGGCCTTTCAATACATCACCTGCCCAGACAGTCGCTACGAACAATTCCGCAACGGTGTGGATTTTATTCAGAAACACATTTTCCCTGGCTCGCTTTTGCTTTCCATTAATCGCGTCAATCAACTCATGACTGAACGCGGCGGCTTTCAATTGCATCGCCTCGAAGAGTTTGGCCCCGACTACGCCCGCACGCTCGCAACTTGGTGCGATGCCTTTGAACAGAAATTAGATAAAGTCCGCGCCATGGGTTTCGATGAACGCTTTATTCGCAAGTGGAGACTCTATTTCCGCTACTGCGAAGCCGCCTTTGCACATCGCAATATTGGTGTGGTTCAGGCGGTGTACATTCGACCCAACTGGGTCGAATGAGGGGATTAGGTGACACGTTAGCACGTTGGCACGGGGGATGAATTTAGGGGACGAGCTGGCACGTGGGCACGGGGGATCGAACGGATGGCGACGGAGCGCCATCCCTACCTTCTCCGCTTGTCACCGTGTCACCTTGCCCACTCACCCCCTGAACTTTGTTCCCCTTGTCACCGTGCCCACGTGCCCACGTGCCCCCTTTCTCTCGCTTTCCCCTTGTCACCGTGCCAACGTGTCACCGAGCCCCCTCACATCCCATGTCCCGCCGCCTCCTCATCGCCTACTTCACCATCGTACTCTTAGCCATGACTTGGGTGTCGTGGTACGCATGCACCGCTCCGTCAATCACTTCACTTTCTGAATACGCGGGCAAAGGACTAAACGTCATCGGAGGCTACGTCACCGTCTGCTCCGAGCCCTGGGGCCTCGCCACCATGTTCGATGCGTATTTTGGCTTCATGGCCTTCTGGCTCTATGTCGCCTGGCGCGAACGCACCATTGCCGCACGCATCTCTTGGTTCATCGCCCTCATGCTTCTCGGTAACTTCGCCATCGCTGGTTATGCACTTATCTGCCTCTTCAGTGCCGAAGACGAAGCGGACCTCGGAGAAATTTTCTTCACTCGCAAGTCCGCCTAAATGGGACGCGTCGTCGATTGGTTTAAGCGCAAGGTGCGCGACCCGCTCTTAGCGGAGCTCAAGCAAGGGGCGACGCCTGAAGATTTTGCCGCGGCCACGACCGTGAGTCTCGCGATTGCGGTGAATCCGTTCATTGGCACGACGACGATTCTCTGTCTGCTCGCTGGAAAAATTTTCCGCCTCAATCACGTCGTTATGCAGACGATTAATTATTTTTCCTATCCTCTACAACTCGTCCTGATCGTGCCTTTCATCCGACTCGGCGAAAAAGTCACAGGCGCGGAACCCTTCCAGATTCACCTCGATGATTTAATCGCACAGTTTCGCGAATCCATCCCAGGTTTCTTCGCTAAATTCGGTATCGCAGGTTGGCACGCCCTTATTGGCTACCTTATCGTTGTCCCCATCAGCGCCTGGATCTTTAATTTCTTCCTCAAAAAAATCTTCCGTAAAATCCTCAAACCCAAACCACCCTCTCCATGAACAACGAATGGTTTAGTTTAGCCTTTGAATTCTCACGCGTGCTCACGCTCGCCATCCTCTTCTTCAGCGGCTGCTGGGTCTGGGCAAAATTACTCAATAACTGGTCCATCGTCGACGCCGCCTGGGCCTACGGCTTCGGACTCATCTGCTTGATGTACTATGTATTTTCTCCAGAAAAAATGCACGGCGCCACCCTGCTGCTCATCATCGGCGTTGCAGCCTGGAGCGTGCGACTCGGTTCACACTTAGCTTTCCGTATCTTTGGTCACCTCGACCGTGAAGACGGACGCTATGTTAAGATGCGTCAAGAATGGGGCTCCCAAACGAGCTTCCGTATGTTCCGCTTCTACTTACTCCAAGCCTTTGCCCTCGCCCTTCTCTGCCTGCCGGTCATCGCCGCTGTCATCTCACCCGCTGGTGATTTTAAGATTAATATCATTAATTGGATCGGCGTTGTGATCCTCGCCCTCGGCGTCACTGGTGAAACCATTTCCGATATTCAACTGACCGAGTTCAAGAAGACCGCCAAATCGCATGAGGTCTGCGAGGTCGGACTTTGGCGCTGGAGCCGTCACCCCAATTACTTCTCAGAATGGCTCATCTGGGTCGGTTTCGCCCTGCTTAGCTACAACTCCACCTACCTCGGCATCCCCGGTTTAATCTGTGCCGTGCTCATGTTCCTACTGCTCACCCGCGTCACCGGCGTGCCCCTTACTGAAACCCATCTATTACTTTCCAAGGGCGCCGCTTATCGCGATTATCAAAGTCGAGTCCCAGCGTTCTGGCCCAAGCCACCGCGTAATTAATTACACCTCGCAGTTGCGATGGCTCGTTTTTAATTCACTCTGCGAGCGTGGCCTTCCTCGATACCCTACTCGGAAAAAATATCTTACCTGACAGCGTGATTCGCTGGGGTATTCGTCGACTGCTTCGTCAGCGCATTAAGGACGAACGGGCCGACAGCGAAGCGGTACGCTTAGAGAACGTTCGCAAATTTTCGCAAGCCCTACGCACCTTCCCAGTCGCGGTCGAAACCAAAGCCGCAAACGATCAGCACTACGAAGTGCCTGCCGCTTTTTATAAACTCTGCCTCGGGCCACGCCTCAAATACTCCTCGTGTTTCTACGAACGCGGCAACGAGACCATCGGCCAAGCGGAAGAGACGATGCTCGCGCTCACCTGTCAGCGCGCTGAATTAAAAGACGGACAAGACATTCTCGAGTTGGGCTGCGGCTGGGGCTCACTCACGCTCTGGATGGCCGAGCAATACCCCAACGCCCGCATCACCGGCGTTTCTAATTCCGCCTCGCAACGCGCCCACATTGAAGGCGAATGCGCCCGCCGCGGCTTCAAGAACGTTCGCATCATCACGTGCGACATGAATCTCTTCGCCCCCGAGGCGGCGGCGTTTGATCGTGTGGTCTCAGTCGAAATGTTCGAGCACATGAAGAACTGGGCCGAACTCATCCACCGCATCTCCACCTGGCTCAAACCCCAAGGAAAGCTCTTCTTCCACGTCTTCACGCACCGCGACTGTGCGTACCATTTCGAGTCCAAAGACGGCACCGACTGGATGTCTCGTCACTTTTTCACCGGCGGCATCATGCCCTCCAATAACCTCGCGAGCTTCTTCCAGAACGACCTAAAATTAGAAACGCAGTGGGAGGTCAACGGACGTCACTACGGGCAGACCTCTGAGCATTGGTTACAAAACACGGACCGTCACCGCGCAGAAGTCTTAGAAATTTTTGCTAAGACCTACGGCCCCACCGAGGCACGCAAGTGGCTGGCCTACTGGCGCATCTTCTTCATGTCCTGTGCCGAACTTTGGAATTTTGATAACGGCAACGAATGGATGGTCTGTCATTATCGCTTCGCGAAAAAATAAGCGTCGCACCATTCGGCATTTGCCAGCGAGCGGACTTCGTCTTTGCTTCGCACCAATGAAAACGTTCTCCGTTAACGACGTCCCTTTCGAGCGCTGGCAAGTCGGCGCAACGACCTATGAAACCTGCCTCACACGCGGGGCCCGCTTGCTGCGCTGGAAGGTCTCCCTGCCGAACGGCACACGCGAAGTACTCCACTGGCCCGAAGGTGCAGATTTCGCACAGGACAAAGTCGGCCTAGTGCGTGGCGGTAATCCCATCCTGTTTCCCTTCATGGGGCGGAATTACGCCGACGGTGAAAAGTTTTTCTGGAAAGATGACGCCGGCGTTAAACGCCCCATGCCTCAACACGGTTTCGCCCGTGATTGCGCCTTCGAATTCATTGAGTCGAGCGACCGCCACGCCCTCGTGCGCATGATCCAGAATGATCGCGCCAAGGCCTGTTACCCGTTTAAATATGAGTTTCGCGTGCGCTACGAATTCCGCGAGCTCTTCCTGCGATGCACGTTTGAATTCGAAAACCTCGATACCCAGCCGCTCCCTTGGTGCGCGGGTCACCACTTCTACTTCACACTACCTTGGCACGCCGGCCTCAGCCGTCGCGATTACACCATCAAGATTCCTTCCAAGAAACAATGGCGTCACGCCGCCGACGGAAAACTCATTCCATTTGCCGACCTCAAAGGTGCCACCGAATTCTCCTTCGATAATCCCGGACTCCCCGATTGCATTTTCACCAACCTCAAGGACGCACTGGTAACTTTCGGTCCGCGCTCGGGTGAAGAAAATATTTCTGTTAAAGTTGGCGAAGAATCCATCCCTGATAGCTGGGCTGCCGTCGTCACCTGGACGCCTGACAGCGAAGCGCCATTCTATTGCGTCGAACCCTGGATGGGCCCACCCAATAGCACCGAACATAAAAACGGACTCCGTTTTGCGGAGCCCGGTAAGGTCGAGACGTTCGTCACCGAAGTCTCGCTGGCGTAATCAGCGGCTCACGCCGCGTGCGATTACTTGCTGCTCGAGTTATTGATCGGCAGGCGCTCGCTCGACTTCTTCTTGGTGGTAGCCTTTGAGCCAGCCTTAGCAGGAACTGGGGTCAGAGGAGCCAGAGGGTCAAACGCAGGCGCACCAAAGGCGGTCAGGCCACCATCGGTCACTGGGCTAGGACCTTTTTCAGGACCGGAGCAGCCAATGAGAGTGAAAGTGAGAACAGAAAGAACGAACAATTTGCGTGCCATGGTGGTTGTGTTAGAGTGCCTCACATTACTAACGATGCCCTCCCGCTCAAGTGCAGAATCTGAATCCCTCGTGCTCTTTATTTGCACGGGCAACTTTTACCGCAGCCGCCATGCGGAAGCCCTCTTTAATTGGCATGCACTGCAGAAAAACCTACCTGCGAGGGCCTTTTCACGGGGCTTACTGACCTCTATCGTGGCCGATGAGCCGACCCTCATCTCGGTCGATACCCATAGCCGTCTCACGACTTTAGGCATCCCCCTCGAGCTCACGGGCAAGGCCCCAGTCCAACTTCAAGCGGCCGACCTCTCCCGCGCGCACCGCATCATCGCCCTCAAAAAAGACGAGCATTACGAGATGATGTTGGAGTCACACCCCGAGTGGGCCGACCGCATCGACTACTGGCACGTGCACGATATCGATTGTGCTGAACCCGTCGATGCGTTGCCCCAGATCGAGGAACATGTCCTCAATCTGGTCGCAACTTTCAAAAAGTCTTAAGACTTAAGCAGCTGAACCGGCGTCAGCGCGACGCAACGATTCGAGCAACTCACCGGCTTGATTCAAGAGACCGCGGAGTTCATCCATCGTCTCACCACTAACGTCAGCTTTAGCCAACGAGAGTTCTTTCAACGACTCAGCACGTCCGGCTAAATCCTTAGCGAGCTCATGAGCAGTCGCAATGGTCTTAGCCTTCAACTCACGTGTGCGTTGATCGAGGCGGCTCGCCAACTTATCGATATCCATACCAAGGGTACGGCTCTTCTCTTTAAGTTCAGCAGCCAAAATACGTGAGTCAGAAACGCGGCGGAGATTTTCCACCAAGCCCACTTTCGAAAGCGTCCAGATAATCCACTTCGTAGGGTCAAACTGCCAAGGCTTCACGCCGTTGCGGTAATCGTGTTGGAACTCGTGGTGGTAGTTGTGATAACCTTCACCGAAAGTGAGCAACGCCACGGCACCGCTATCGCGAGCACTATGGTCGCGAGAATAAGGCTGACGGCCAAACATGTGGCAGAGCGAGTTGATGCAGAAGGTGCCTTGTTGAACGACGACCGTGCGCAGCAGGCCAGCAATCAAGAAGCAAGCCGTGGCGGTGAGCCAAGGGCTGGTGAAACCATTCAAGGTCGCATAGGCCCAACCGATGAAGGTCGGGACGACGAAACCAACGAAAGCGCCAATCCATTGTACGTAGCGGTGCTGCCACATAACCAGAGGGTCGGCTTCGAGGTCCTTAACATTGGTGACGGGTGGCTTTGGCTTCAGACGGAAGAGTAACCAGCCAATGTGAGCGTAAAAGAAGCCCTTAGAGATATCATACGGATCTTCGTCTTCATCCACGTGCTTGTGGTGAATGCGGTGGTCGGCCGACCAATCAAGGGCCGAGTTTTCAAACGAAGCGGCACCAAAGAGGAGCACAAAGAGCTTCACCGGCCACTTAGCCTTAAAGGAGATGTGCGAGAAAAGGCGGTGATAACCGAGGGTGATACCGAAGCCAGTGGCGTAGTAATAGAAGATAAACAGTGCGATAACCAAGCCCCAGCCCTCAACCTGGGCATGGTAGGTCCAAATGAACCATG
>CANGNX010000053.1 GCA_947455415.1 Opitutia bacterium
CTCGATGTACCTCAAGGAAATCGTCGCCAACGGATTTAAAAGCTTTGCTGACCGCACTCGAATTGAACTCGGGCCCGGCGTCACGGCTGTCGTTGGCCCCAATGGTTGCGGTAAGTCGAACATCGTCGACGCCATTCGTTGGGTGTTAGGTGAGCAGAGTGCAAAATCGCTCCGCGGTCAGAGTATGCAGGACGTTATTTTTGCGGGTACCGATCGTCGCAAGCCGATGCCTCAGTGTGAGGTGGAACTTATTTTCGCTGATTGCGAAAAAGAACTCGGTACTGCTTTTGCGGAAGTCTCAGTGATGCGTCGATTGTACCGCGAAGGTACGAGCGATTATTTTTTAAATGGTAAGCCCGCTCGCCTGAAAGACATTCAGCGTCTCTTCATGGATACGGGGATTGGCCGCATGTCCTACTCCTTCATGGTGCAGGGCCAAATCGATCAAGTCCTTTCCGCTAATCCTGCGGAGCGTCGTTACTTGTTTGAAGAAGCAGCTGGCATCACTCGATATAAATCTCAGCGCAAAGAAGCCCTGAATAAATTATCGGGCGTTGATACGAACTTAGCTCGCGTGACGGATGTCATTGGCGAAGTCGGTCGTCAAATTGCTAGCCTCCGTCGTCAAGCGGCGAAGGCCTTGCGTTATCGTCGACTGCGTCACCGCTTCACACATCTAGATTTAGCGTGGCAATCGAAGCAGTTTGCGGACCGTAAAGCCCAAGTTGAAAAGCTCGAAGTCGAGGCGATTGGCTGCCGTACCGAGGTAGAAACCTTGGCGGAAAGCTTGCGCAGTCGCGAAGCCGCATTGGCTTCGACCCGGGCCGCACGTATTGAACTCGCCGAGCAAGTGCAGCGCGCCCAGCAGGCCCATTTTGATTTAAGAACGGCTCGCGAAAACGCTGAAGCTGATGCCCGGACGGCTGATTTACGCTCGGATGATTTAGCCGCACGTCTCCAGGAGATTCGTCGCGAAGCCGCCGAAGCCGAGCAAGCAATTGTTGAATACGATACTCGCTTGCGTGGTAGCTCCGACGTGAAGTCCGCCGCCGCCGGTGATGTCTCTGCCGCCGATGCAACGTTCCGTGAGAAAGCCGCCGAAGTCGATGAGCTCGGCAAATTATTAATCGAAGCCGAAGCTCGTCTGCGCCGCTCGCGCCAAGATGTTTTAGTGGCGGAGGGTGAGATGACGCGTGCCCGTGCCGATGTCACTAACTACGAAGTTGATTTACGTGGCTACCAAGCTCGCTTGGTGGATTTAACCGCTTCGCTCTCGCAAGCTAAGGATGAGCGCGTCGCACTTGATCGCCGCGCGAGCGAAAGCGCCACCGTGGCGACGCAACGTCACGCTGATTTACAAAATGCACGCGCCGCCGAACAGGCCGCTGCCGACCACGTGCGTGAATTGCTGAACGAGTTTCGTAGCCTGCAGCAAACCATCTCTGAGCAAGATCGCCAAGTGGCCAAGCTCTCGGCGCAACTCGGTGTGCTGGAGCAAATGCAGTCACGACTCGAAGGTTTTTCTGATGCGGCCAAAGCCGTTTTGCGCGGCGAACTTTCTGATGGCGTGCCCGCCGGTAAGGCCGCGGCGTTGGCAGATTTAGTCACGGTGACCGATGTCGCTTCAGCTGGTGCTTTAGAAAATATTTTAGGCGCGGCCTCCGAAGCCGTTGCATTGGAGAGCGCAGAATTCTTGCCTGGCATCATTAGCAAGATGGGTGAGCGCGAGCTGGGACGCGCCGTCTTTCAAGTTGCCGCCCCAGGTTTGGCGAAATCGAGCACCGCCTCGCCGGGTTGGTTGCGCCCCGCTACGCAGTCCGTTCAGCCTAAGGCAGCCGCCCACGCTCGTATTATCTCCAATCTTTTCGATGGCTGTTACATCTGCGATAGTTTGGCGGACTTCTTAGGTTGGTGGCGGAGCAATCCGTCGTTTGAGTTCTTCTTGGTCGCAACCACTGCCGGTGATCTGGTGGATCGTCGCGGTTTAGTTTTTGCGGGTCGTCCGCGCAAAGCGGCGAATGGTGCCGGTTCGGGTGTCTTCTCTCGCGAAAGCGAAATTCGTGCCGTTAAGGCGAAGCTCGAAGCGGAGAACGATAAGCTCACAACTTTAAACGAGAAGGCCCTTGGCCTGCAGTCGGATATTGAAACTGCCGAAGCGAGCGTCACCACGCTGCGTTCAGCGACGGAGTTCGCTAGCCAGGAACTATCCGTTGCCCAAGCCGACGAACGTACTGCACGCTCGACTTTAACTGCGGCCGATGAGCGTATCGCCCGCGATCAACGCCAACTGAACGAAACCGAATCAGCTAAGGCCGATGCCGTTTTACGTCGCGACCGTGCCCAAGACACTTTGACGGTGAAAGACGGTCAGGTTGCCGGATTACGCCAGTCCATTATCGATGGTGAACAGGAAGTGGAACGCCGTCGCGGTGAAGCCGATAATCGTCGCAGCTCTTTAGGTGAAGTTCGACTTTCGCTCGCCGAACAGCGTCAGCGACTCGAATTAGCGGGACGTGAATTGGCTGACCTTGAATCGCGTCGCGCGGATGCTTCGGCACGCCTGGCTTCGCGTAAAGCTGAAGCACAGAACAATGATCGTTTGATTGCCGAACTTAAAACGCAAGCGACCGTCGCCCGTGAAAACTCCCAGAAACTCTCTGGTGAAATCGAAACGGCCCACGCAGCTTTAAATGTGAACCGTGAGGAGTTAAGTCAGAAGGACACTTTATTGGAATCGGAAGACCGCGTGCTCTCCGTGGATCGTGAACGCTTGCGCGAAACCGATAGTCGCTTGAAGTCGCTTGAGGTCTCGCTCGCCGAGCAAACCTCCCAGTGCGGGTTTATTTCTGAAAAAGTTTCATCTGATCACCAAGTCGAAGTTGGCTCGGTGGATTGGCGTTTGCAACTTTGGCTAGCCGAAGGTGAGCCCGAAGGGGCTTCGGGTTTTGATGATTTAGAAGAGCCTGAAGAGGGTGAGGCACCTGCCGCTCCCAAGTCGGTTGCCCATCGCGGCGAGCCAACGACGGAAGATTTGGCCGCCCTTGAGAATGTGGACTGGCCTCCGCTCGTGCGCGAGATTGCTGACCTGCGCGATCGCATGTCGGGTATGGGTTCAATCAATCTCGTGGCCGTCGAGGAATACTCTTCGCTGCGTGATCGCCATGAATTCCTGACGAAGCAGAGCGACGACCTTTGGAAGGCAAAGGAAGAACTGACCAAGGCAATCGACGAACTCAATCAGACCTCACTTAAATTATTTACCGACACTTTCGAACAGGTTCGGAAAAATTTCAAATTTACCTTCGAGCGCCTCTTCGTCGGAGGTGCCGCCGATTTACAGTTGGTGCAGGCAGAAGATCCACTGGAAAGTGGCATCGAGATTATTGCTCAGCCCCCGGGCACTAAGCTGCGCGGTATTTCGTTACTTTCGGGCGGTCAGCGCACGATGACCGCAGTCGCACTCCTGTTCGCAATTTATATGGTGAAGCCTTCGCCGCTTTGCGTACTCGATGAATTAGACGCACCACTGGACGATGCGAACGTCGGACGATTCACGGACATCATTCGCGACTTCACCAAGTTCTCACAGTTCCTGGTGATTACGCACAATAAGCGCACCGTCTCTGCGGCGGACGCCATCTTTGGTGCCACGATGCAAGAGAAGGGCGTGACGCGATTGTTCTCGATGCGCTTTAACAGTGAGCGTGATGAGGCTGAGCCCACTCAGCCTGGCGGTGGTTTTACGATGGCACGTTGAGGTCGCTTGCCTTATGGCAGGGGCCGCTTAATTTCAGAGCATGAGAAGGTTACTCATACTTCTGGGCTTAACACTGTGCGAGTCGCTGCGGGCGGTCAGTTTCGACACTGATTCGCGTCAGCTGAATCGTACCGTGGTTGGGGCTAGTTATGCGGACATGCTTGCACGCATCACGCCCACGGTGGTCAGTATTCGTACCACGGCGACTTTTCCTATGGAATACGCGCGCCGGATTCGCGGCATCAACCCATCGGATATTAAAGATATCGATAAGCGCACCGGCGAAGTACAAATATACATCGGGCAAGGCTCGGGTGCCATCGTCCATCCCGACGGTTATATTATCACGAATCGGCACGTCGTGATGCTCGCCAATAACACCATGGCGAAGGATGCATATGTCACGCTCACCGATCGACGGGAATTAAAAGCTAAAGTCTTAGGAGTGGATGATAATACGGATATCGCTTTATTAAAAGTAGAGGAACGTAATCTGCCTTACGCTCGATTCTGTGATAGCGATAAGGTGCGAGTGGGCGATGTGGTCTTTGCGATTGGTAACCCTCTGGGTGTCGGCCTCTCAGTTTCCTCAGGGATAGTTTCGGCGCTCGGTCGTTCGCCAGGAATTAATTCGGTGGAGGATTTTATTCAGACGGATGCAGCGATTAACCCTGGAAACTCAGGGGGTCCGTTGGTTGATTTTGAAGGCCGAATCATCGGCATGAATAGTGCGATTCGCACGCAAGGGCAGGGTGGAAACATCGGCATTGGTTATTCGATTCCCTCAAACTTAATGTCGCTCGTTGCGGCCGACCTAGCCAACGGCCGAAAATTTGTTCGCGGCTTTGTGGGATTATTTGGAGGCGATTTAAAATCGGAAGACGCGGCCAAATTAAATTTACGTGGTGGGGCGGTTTTGGTTCAGGAAGTTACCGAAAAATCTCCTGCCATGAAGTGCGGTCTGCGTCCGTCGGATATCATTGTGGCGATTGATGGTAAGCCCTTTGATGACTGGAATGAGTTGCGTTTGTCCGTCGTTAAGCGTAAACCCGGTGACGTGATTCAGTTCACCATTATTCGCCAAGGGCTTCGCTCGCTTCTCAACGTCACCGTGGCCGAACGCCCGGCGGGTAGTTAATCGCGATGCGACTACTCGGCGTCATTCGAAGCCTGACTGGCGGACAAGTTCCGCCGGTCACTCGCACCGCAATGATTGTGACGGGCCTCGCTTTTATATCGGCGCTGATTTTTTTTAAACCTCAAGCAGGCGGCAATCCGCCCGCACCGCGGCTAACGGTAGCGACCGAACTCTTGGCACCGAGCAGTTCGTTGGCCGAGTCCCAGGTCCTAATGGATGCCTCGATGATCTACCTCCCGGTTGCAAAATCAGCACCCGTACGTGAGGCCAAGGAAACGATTCAGCCTGAAGATGCCCCGCTACCAGGGTTTGAGCCCATTTTGAGGTTTAGCCCCGGTAAGACCGTTGACCTTCCTTTAGAAGTCGAGAAGCCGACAGCCATTGCCCCTCAGTTGGCCACTCCCTTACCACTGACCGAACCCTTTAAATCCTTTGGAAGTGCCAATTTGGCTCAAGGTGCGGTTGCTCCTAGGGGGATTTATTTCGAAGTTTATACTATAAGTGGGACAAAAAAATACATTTTTAATGGAAATATAGACGAAAAATCCTATTTAAAGTACTTTAATGGGATAAAAAATGATAAAAATGCCCCACTTTGGTCTTTTTTAGAGCTTAGAATCGGCATCGATACCATGGGGCAGCAGGCTTCACCACTGGTGGTCAAATCCTCCGGCTATGTATTGGTTGATGCCGCCGTTAGGAACTGGGCCGCCGAGGTGGAATGGGCTAGGCGCTTACCCCCTGGCGCGTACCGACTGGTTGTGGGTCCATGATCGGGTAATTTACCCCTGTAAAAGCCTTGCGAAAAAACCGCTTGACGGTGGGCAGGGCGATGGTCATTCAAACCCTTCCCTTCGCGTCCTAAGTACGTTGACGGTTCGCCCCTGTAGCTCAGTTGGCAGAGCGCGTCCTTGGTAAGGACGAGGTCGCTGGTTCAAATCCAGTCGGGGGCTCCACCACTTTCCAAACCGAAAAAAATACAAACACCTCACCACAAAAAACCATGGCCAAAGAGAAGTTCAATCGCACTAAACCACACGTAAATGTCGGCACCATCGGTCACATTGACCATGGTAAATCGACCACCACCGCGGCCATCGTCGCAGTGCAAGCACGTAAGGGTCTCGCTGAGACCAAGTCCTACGCGGAAATCACCAAAGGTGGTACCGTGCGTGACGCCACCAAGACGGTGACCATTGCGGCCTCGCACGTTGAGTACGAGTCCAACAACCGTCACTACGCTCACGTTGATTGCCCAGGCCACGCTGACTTCGTTAAGAACATGATCACCGGTGCTGCTCAAATGGACGGCGCTATCCTCGTGGTTTCGGCTGCTGACGGCGTGATGCCTCAGACCAAGGAGCACATCCTCCTCGCCCGCCAAGTCGGCGTACCTAAGATTGTGGTTTGGTTGAACAAGGTCGACCTCTCTGAGCCTGACCTCATCGACCTCGTTGAAATGGAAGTTCGCGATTTGCTCAACAAGTACCAATACGACGGCGACAACGCTAAGATCGTTCGTGGTTCTGCTACGGCCGCTCTCGAAGCTAAGCCCGAAGGCGAACAAGCAATCCAAAACCTTCTCGACGCTCTCGACTCCGAAATTCCTGAGCCTAAGCGCGAAACCGACAAGCCTTTCATGATGTCTGTTGAAGACGTCTTCTCGATTACTGGTCGTGGCACGGTTGCTACCGGTCGTATCGAGCGTGGCGTGGTTAAGGTTGGCGAAGAAATCGAAGTCGTCGGTCTCCGCGACACCATCAAGACCACCGTCACTGGTGTGGAAATGTTCCGTAAGGAACTCGACCAAGGTCAAGCGGGCGACAACGTCGGCCTCCTCCTCCGTGGTGTTGAAAAATCTCAAGTAGAGCGTGGTCAAGTGCTCGCCAAGACCGGCAGCATCAAGCCTCACACTCAAGGTAAGGCACAAATCTACGTCTTGAAACAAGACGAAGGTGGTCGCCACACTTCCTTCACGAACAACTACCGCCCACAGTTCTTCTTCGGAACCTGTGACGTTACCGGTACCGTCATCCTCCCTGAGGGTGTCGAAATGGTAATGCCTGGTGACAACGTAACCATCACGATCGACTTGCAAAAGCCTGTCGCGATGGAGAAAGGCCAACGCTTCGCTCTGCGCGAAGGTGGTAAGACCATCGGCGCCGGCCAGATCCTTGATATCATCAAGTAAGATCCACGCCAGAACGTCCGACAACGGTGCCGAGGTTCCCCAAAAAGGAGCCCGGCATTTGTCACTTTCTAACACCCACA
>CANGNX010000054.1 GCA_947455415.1 Opitutia bacterium
AAGCCAGCGATGGCTTTTTGAATTTGGTCGATCACGTTACTCATGGTTTTGTAAATTTAGGTAGAGGTTAATTATTAGGAAAGGGATTTGGCGAGGTTCGCTAAGCGCAAGGAGGCAGTGAGGTCGGTGACGTCGTCGCCGACGCGCACGCGGAAGCCGCCCAGGAGTGCATCATTGCGACGAAGCACGGGGCTGACTTTGCGACCAAGTGCTTTGGTAAAGTGTGCCGCAATGGCATCGGACTCCGAAGCCGAGAGAGGGCCAGCGTGTTCAATGCGTGCTTCGCTACGTGCGAGTTCGCGACGGACGTTAGCCAAGTAAGCACGAAGCAGTGGGCGCAACGTGTGAGCGGGGCGTGACTTGCTTAAAGCGGCCAAGACTGCACCCACACGTTCAGCGGAAACCGCACCGCTCTCTAAGGAGAGGGCGAGAAGTTTCTTGGCTTCAGCTCGAATGGTGACAGCGGACATAGAAAATTATCGGGAAGCGAGTTGCTTGGTGGCCGCTTCGTTCAAGCGAGTGCGCTGAGCATCATCGAGGCTTTGCTCGAGAACCTTCGCAGCGGTTTCGACCACGAGACGGGAAACTTCGCCACGGACTTCATTCATCATCTTGCGACGATCAGCTTCAATGGCTTCAGCACCCTTACGGGCGATCTCCGCTTGAGCGGCAGATGCTTCGGCCTTGGCGGCTTCGACCGTTTGCTTGGCGGAAGTGCGTGCTTCATTGAGAAGCTTTGCGGCCTCATCCGAGGCTTGGGTTAAAAGTTGTTCTGCATGCTTACGGGCATCGGCAAGTTTTTGTTCGGCTGAAGCACGGTCGCTTTGTAATTGCTCGGCTTGACGAATGCGCTCTTCGAGCTGTCCGAGGGCGGGCTTGATAGCGAAGTGGTAAAGGACGAAAGCGAGGATGCTGAAGTTGATTAACTGAGCAAGGAGGTGAGGGCCATCGACGCCGAAGCTGCCGAAGAGTTGGATGATGGAGTCGACTGGGTTGCCCGAAGCGGCGTGGGCTTCGGTGGTGGCGGCAGCGGCGTGAGCAGGCTCCGCGTTAAGGAAGAGTGAGAGTGAGGACATTTGATTTTAAATTAATCTGCGCTGGGAAAGAGAAGCGGCGAGCCCCCGAAGGGGCTTCGCCGCGTAGTGGTTACTTCGTGAGGAAGATCGCGTAGAACGCGACCGCTTCAGCGAGAGCCATGCCCAGAATGGACTGGACGAGGATCTTACCGGAAGCCTCAGGATTACGACCTACGGATTCAACGGCTTTGGCGCCGACCATTCCTACGCCAATTGCGGCGGCGAAACAGCCGATGGCGGCAGGGAGTGAACCAGTGATTTCAGCGATGATCATGTTATTTTATTTTTGGTTTTTTCTCAACGCACCGCTTGGGGGATTCCCAGCAAGTCATACGCCTTGAAAGTAAATTAATGTGCGTGTTCTTCGTCGGCGTGGCCGCCTTCGTGGTTACAAATGAGGCCGATGTACACGGCCGAGAGGAGAGTGAAAACGAAAGCCTGGATGAGTCCGACAAGCACTTCGAGCAAACCGGCTAAAGCGGGAACGACGTAGGGGGCGATGCCACCGAGTGAGTGGATGAGGTTTTCACCACCAAAGACATTGCCGTAAAGACGGAACGAAAGTGAAATCAGGCGGAAGGCGATGGACACCATTTCAATGCCACCCACGCCCAAGAAAATAAAGCTCAGCATAATCCACATCGGCCAGCCCACTTCTTTGCGGTCGGATTTATTACCAAACAGATCGAAGATTAAAACCTTCACGCCCGCATAACGCAGCACGAAGTAAGTCCACGCCAGGAAGGAGACGATGGAAAGGGCAAGCGTGGTGTTGAGGTCCGATGTCGCTGGACGAATCGCATCGAGCCAATGTCCGCCTTCACTGTATTTCAGGGTGCCAACTCCGGGGAGAAGGCCGCTCCAGTTCATCAGTAAAATGAAGACGAAGAATCCGCAGAGCGTGGGGAAGACTTTACCGATCATGCTCTTGCCGACAATCGGCTCGAGGGCGTTGCGCAGACCTGATGCCATATCTTCCACGAGGGCCTGGCCCTTTGATGGAACAATCTTGGGAGTGCCTACTAACAGCCGCACCGCGACAATAATGAGCACGGCGATGATCCAAGTCGTCAGTACCGAGTTGGATACCGGGAAGCCGCCAATTTCGAAAAGGTTTTCGGCTTTTTGGCTGACGCCCTCATTCGCAAAAACGAAGACGGGGGCAAAAATAGAGAGTAAAAGGGCGAGGCGCATTAGACGCGGGAAGGTAGGTGTGAATGAAACCGAGCAAATAGGTCAACCCTACGCTATTCCCCGACCCACGAGTTAGGGCAGTACCCCTATTCCTATTAGATACTCTAATCTTGGGTTAGGTCAGGGGCTAAGCCTTTTAATGTTCCAAGTTTTGCCCTCTAAAGTGTATAAGAAGCGGTCGTGCAGGCGGTTAAGTCGACCCTGCCAAAATTCATATGAATCGGGAATTAAGTGGTATCCACCCCAGTTTTTCGGCTTTGGCACCCCACCTTCGGGGTATTTTGCCTTAAGTTCGGCTAATCTGGCCTCCAGGGTGGCGCGATCCGCAATAACCTCGCTCTGCTCTGAGGCCAAGGCACCCAACTGGCTACCGTAGGGTCTTTTGGCAAAATAAGCGGCCGACTCCTCTTCGGAAGTCTTTATCACTCTGCCACTTACATGAATTTGACGCTCAAGGCCATACCAAGGAAAAAGCAACGAGGCGCGGGGCTCATGATCGAGCTGGGAGCCCTTACGACTGTGATAGTTAGTAAAGAAGGTTAGGCCGCGGTCGTCGGCCGCTTTTAATAAGACGGTACGCGCATGGGGGGCCCCGGAGGCGTCCACCGTGCTCAAGACCATGGCGTTGGGCTCGATGATGCCATCGGACTTCGCCTGCGCAAACCAGGCTTTGAATTGGGACAACGGACAGGGCAGCAACTCATCGCGGTCGAGGCCGTGTGTCGCATACTCCTTACGATGGTCCGATAAATCCATGCGTCAGAAAATACCGAAGGTGCCTCCGCGTGCAAGCGTTTGCCGCCCTTCCCTCTCGCTTCTTCGGATGAGCCAAACAAATTAAGCGGGCGTGAACTTGGTTTTGCTTACCGAAAAAGAATTGGTCGATGGCCTCGCCCTCGAAGACGCACGCTCCATTCACCTACTACACACGGTCGGCCTAAAAGTGGGGGCGACCTTCCACATCGGAATTAAGAATGCCCGGCGCGGACTCGCAACCATTACCGCGACGCAACCGAAACTCATATTTACTGTGAAATTTGAGGATGAAGTTCAAAAGAGATTTCCCGTCACGGTTATCGTCGGGCTTCCTCGTCCACAGACGGCTAAAAAAGTTTTGCACGATCTCGCGAGCGTCGGAATCGATAAGATTATTTTCTTCGATACCGAGAAAGGCGACGCGGGTTATGCAATGAGCTCGCTGTGGAAAGATCGTGAATGGATTGAGCATGTCGACAAAGGCACCGAGCAGGCTTGTTCTGCGCAAGTTCCTGAAGTCATCCGCTGTTCGAATTTAACTGAAGCCCTGGCGAACATTGATGCCAGTGCTTGGAAAGTCGCGCTAGATCCATACGAGGCATCGCAGGCGCTTGGAGAAAGTGCACCCACTGCCAATCGTGCCGTGCTAGCGATTGGGCCAGAGCGTGGCTGGTCGGCCGCCGAACGCGTCTTTTTATTAAAATATAATTTTACGCTCTGCCATCTCGGCGACCGCATCTTGCGCGTGGAGAGCGCAGCGCTCGCTGGTAGTATGATAATACTCTCGCAATTAAATGTCTGGGAAAAGCATCGCTCGCTCGCGCCGTAACTTACGCGCGAACGAGGATTGAGGCCGCTGGCTGACCTTTGCCTTTTCCGATAACTTTTTTGAGTTTCCATCCTTCTGGCACAGGAACTTCAAAACCTCCGGGTGCTTCTAAAATGACTCGTGCATCGACCGTCGCATTCGCATACGCAACTGCGGCCTGGGCAATGCCTTCGCCTTTAGTTTCCCACAACTCCCAGGGAGGGTCCGCGAAAACAATGTCGAAGGTTTCGTCCAGTTTCAGGGGCTTCGTCGCATCACCCGTAATAATCTTAAGAGGCAAGGCGGGTAGCTGCATCGACTTCGCCACGGCCTGAGCATTCGCATCGAGTTCACTGCCTGCTCGTAGGTCGACACAGGTAGCCGACTTTGCACCGCGGCTTAAAGACTCGAGTGCATATGCGCCCGTACCTGCAAAGAGATCCAGTACGGTCGCCTGCGGAATAAATGCTGCCAGCGAACTGAAAACGGCTTCGCGGATATAATCCGTAGCAGGGCGGACGCCCCCCTTGGAGGGAACGCGCAATTGAATGCCGCGTGCAATGCCGCCCGTGATGCGCATAGGCTTAAATTTCCTTATCGCCGAAGAAGGTCAACGGCGTTCCGCACCGAGCTTCTGTTTGGTTGGCGACCAACATGTGGTTCGTCCGCCGATTACGGTTCGCTTTAATTTTTCTTTAGAGTGCGGACATTTTCCGCCGTCACTCCAGCGATGATTAAATAGCCAGTTACTTGGGGGGTCGGACCAATCCTTGCCGATAACACGCATCGCATCCGCACAAACTTTCTTAAGTGTCGCCGTTAGTTTCTTGATAGCGATTGGTCCCAACTTTCCAGCCTTCGCCGCAGGGTGGAAGCCTGCGCGCCATAAAACTTCATCGGCCATCCAATTACCAATTCCAGGAAACCGTTCTTGCATGAGTAAGACCGATTTAATGGGGGCACGGGCGCGACGTTTGAGAAACGCCTCAACCACCGACACGGTAAAATCTTTCGAAAGAATGGGGGGCGCAATTTTCGCCCACCAATCCGGCACGCCTTCGCCTTGATAAAATTGGACGCGTCCAAATTGACGGGGATCAACAAAGTATAAATTCGTTCCCCCTGCCATTTTAATGACGAAGTGGTCATAGGGCGTCGGGGCACGTTGATTGTCGCCACACTCAAGTCGGCCGGTCATGCCCAAGTGGAGGCCGATCCAAATACCTTTGCTAAAGCGAAAAGCCATTTGCTTAGCCGCGGCGTGCGAAGAATAGAAGATCGCGCCTTTAAGCAATCGGCTAATCTTTGTCGTGTTCAGTCCGCGATTCACGCGTGCCGTCTTGTGCCAGCTCACCCCCGCGACTTTCTTGCCGACGCCCGCGTCCCATTGTCGACGGAAATATTCAACTTCGGCTAATTCAGGCATTGGTGTCTTTAATTAATCCATGGTTGAGCCTAGGGCATTCTCTTACAAGGTGGATTTATGTCCGTGGCTCCCCCTCTCCCGTTCAAAATCAGTGTCCTCGTTTTTATTCACGACGACGCGGGAAAATTATTGCTGATCCAGCGCACCAAGGCGCCCAACCAAGGGTGCTGGAGTCCGGTTGGCGGAAAACTAGAAACCTCCGAAGGCGAATCTCCCTTCGAATGTGCCGTACGCGAAGTCGCTGAAGAAACTAATCATACTATCACCACTTCCGACCTGCACCTCTTCGGCATGGTTTCGGAAAAAGGCTACGAGGGCCAAGCCCACTGGCTGATGTTCCTCTTTGATTGCCGTAAGCCCCTGCATAAAATTCCGACGACCATCGACGAGGGACACTTCAAGTTCTTTTCGCGCGAAGAAATTAATCGGATCCAAGTCCCCGCATCCGACACGACAATCCTCTGGCCGATCTATGACCAACACCGCCGTGGCTTCATTGCCTACCGGGCGGAATGTCATCCTGGCGCACCGCTGCAGATGACCATTGAAGAGTCGAGCCAACGGCCCAATCTCGATTGAACGATGGATGACGCTGGCTTTAAGGGGGAATTTAAACGTACCAACCGTAAGCCCGCTTTTGCCATTGGCGAAGACCTGCGCGAATACTTAGCCCGCGAAGGTCGCGAAGTGACGCTGCCCGTCACGTACGCCGACTTGCGCGCCTATTCGGAAGCGATTCCCTTATTGGATCGCGGCAAAGACACGCTTTGGGAGACGGTCACCTACCCGCCCGACGTGATGGCAAAGCTTTCGCAAGGCTTGCTCGAAATCTATGCATTATTGCGGGGCGAAGGCGGCATGCGGGTGTTCCGTCACGTCTACGTCGATCGCGTCGATTTCTGTTCGTTCGGCAACTCGCAGCCCTTCCGCATCCGCATCGTCAATGCCACCAACGAGAATCATGATTACTTTTATATTAAGACAGGTGATGCCTCCCGCGTTTGCGGACTCGAGCTCGAGCACCTCCTCTCACCGAACCGTATTCACTACCTCACGGGGGGCGAGTCGCTAGTCGAAGAACACGTTACCGGCATTCCGGGAGATATCTTTGCCGAAAAGTGGCTCGCCGCCGACGGGCATCACCCCGTCCGCTTAGCAAAAGAACTTATAAAATTTGAGGAGCGTTGCCTGGTGCGCCTCTTGGGCGACATGCGGGCGTATAATTTCGTGGTCGCAGTCACGCCCGACTTCGACGCTACCGCGATTCGCGTCCGCGCCATGGATTTTGACCAACAGTCCTACGACGGCCGTTTACGTTTCTATTTACCCGGCTCATTTAAGGAAAACCAGCCCTTCACCGAACTCTGTCGCCAGCACATCAACGCGGATTCGGCAGCCCAGTACCGCCGGGAAGAACGCTCCCTCATTCACCGTCGATTATTAGCTGCCCCCGATCGGGTGCGCGACCTACTCCAGGCCATGGAGTCTAATTTATTATCCACCCCAGAGAAAGCACACGAGCTGGCGGAGGGTTTAGCCGATTATCACCAGGACCCCGCCTTCCGCAAGCATTCAACGATGGCTGGCCTAATTGCAGAAAGTTTAGCCCGTTTGGACAGAATCTTGCGCACTTAAAAGAGTAAGCGCTGGACAGGAAGCGCGCTAAGCAGGCAAACTCTGAAGCCTGCGATGAGCGACTCCTTAAGGCACGAATGTGGCATTGCCCTGGTCCGACTGACTAAGGA
>CANGNX010000055.1 GCA_947455415.1 Opitutia bacterium
GCAGCCGCCGATGGTAGTGCACCCCCGCTGGTGTGCGAGAGTAGGTCATCGCCAGGTTCAACGAGCCCAGTTTCCGAAAGGACGCTGGGCTCGTCCATTTTATAGGCCATCCACGCCGCCGCAACGCGACGAGGGTGGCCTATCTGTTTTATATTTATTTAGCGGCGAGCTCGCCGAGCGTGAGGCCAGTTTCTGGTCCACTCAGTAAACGCTCTTCAATCCGGCCGAGTTCTTGGGCGGCGGGATCGCTGTTTAAATCGGGCTCGCCGACGTGACCATGGGAACGACCATCAACTAGGTTCCATAATTCGCCAACGGTCATTTTCTCCAGTGGTCGGGCAGGGCGGTGGCCTTCGGTGTAACGCTCGGCCGCCAATAGGCCTGCGTCACGCAGCATTTGTAGGCAACCTTCGACCGCGGTGCTGGGGATTTTGGCGACTTTGGCCAGGTCTTGGGTGCGTGGGCCGGGCTCGCCGGCCTGGTAACGACGAAGCGTTTCAACGCTGCAAACAAAGGCTAAAGTGCGTCTTGCACGGTGGCTAAGGTGTTCCCAGTCGCGGTGGCGTGCTAAGGCTCGACGGTGTTGAAACGCGTAGGCGATTTGTCCGCCAACCAAGAGAAAAAGCCAAGAGAGGTAAGTCCCGAACATGAAGATCACGATGATACTTACCCCGCCGTAAAGGGCCTGGAGTTCGGTGACGTGGCTAACGTACAACGCGGAGAGCAGGTGATTCAGTACGATGAAGAGAGCGACACAGAAGCCGCCGACGAAGGCGGCACTCCAATGAATGCGCACATTCGGCATCATGCGATGAAAGAGCGTGAAGACGAGCGTGAGCAGCGCGAGCGACAAGAGCAGAGGTCCGTTGCCTGAAAGAAATAAAATAATCCTTTCACCACCAGGAAGCATGATGAGCCACTCGCCAATCAGCGAGGTGCTTTGTCCGACGGCATGTGCAATTGCGGCGGCCGATAACATTGTGAGTGTGACGGCGCCGACGAGGAAGAAGAGGATGAGGAATAATAAATAATTGGCAAAGCGATCACGCCAGCTGCGACCATGCCGCACGCCCCAGATGCCGTTGAGTGCATCTTCCACGCGACTCAACATCAGCACAGCGAGCCCTATTACCAGGGCTAAACCGATAATGCCGGCTTTGCCGTTCGCTGCATTTTCTAAAAGTTGATCCACCATTTTATCGAGGTTCGCACTGATCTCTCCGAGCTTGTGTGGCTCGGTGTCGGCTGCCGTGGCGCGAAGGGCGGCGGCACTCTTGGCACCGCTGTTCATTTGTGGGGCAACCCATTCAATCGCGGAGACGACTGCTTTCTTTGCAATGTTATCTTCGCGGTGTGCGGGGTTCGAAAGAATATATCCGGAGATCGTAAGTGCGAGTGCGACGAGTGGACCAATCGACATCAGCGTGTAATAAGTGAGCGCTGCGGATTGTTGCGGTAGGCGATTTTCTTTTACGCCGTGAAATGTTGTGACGACGACGCGCCAAGTGGACTGCAATGAGCCGCGCCAGCCGCGTGCCGAAAGTGCTTCGGCACTCCAACAGTTTTTCAAGAGCGAAGAAAGGGTGGGGCGAGTGGGGTTCTTCGCGGAGAGGCCGGTGGACATGCTGATTGTTAAGATAATTAAACAATTTGGGCAATCCTGCGCAGCGGCGTGCGTGAATACCGTGAGCAACACCAACAACTGGCATTTGCAGTACGGCCATTAGTATCATTTGTTTAATGAAATCTATCAGACCCAGCCTTCTTGTTAAAAATCCGTCAAAACCACCCATTGTGAATAAAGTTTTAGCCCCAAGTGCCGTTCTAACAGTGAGTTGTGAATAAACACTACATTTAGTGTTAAATAATAATTGCAGCCCCTACCCCTAGTATTATTTCTCATGCATACCACTCACCTAGCGGCCTTCACTAGCCACTAAATACCTCTTTTACTCCCTATTTTCCATGTCCGAAACCATCACCATTAAAGTCGGTCCCAAATCATTCATTCTCGATAAAGCCAAAGCAGAAGAAGCATTCAACAACAAGCGCGTCATCAACGGTCGCGAGTCGATGTTCTTCAACATTCTCCCGCTGAAGTATCAGTGGGCGTATGACCTCTACAAGACGATGAAGAATAACCACTGGGAGCCAGAGGATATCCCAATGGGCAAAGACTGCGAACAGTGGCGCGACTCCACCGGTGCGATCACTGAAATTGATCGCTGGATTGTGAAGATGGCGATTGGATATTTTTCTGCCGCGGAAGGCATCGTGGGTGACAACGTCATTCACGTCGTACGCGAAGTCGTCACCGCCCCTGAGCTTAAGCTCGTGTTGGGCCGCCACGCTCACGAAGAAAACATTCACGCCGACTCATTGGTCTACATGATCTCTTCGCTTGGTATCAACCCGCATGAGTGTGAAGCGATGTTTGAAGACATTCCCACCATCGCGAAGAAGGCGGCTTTCGTCGTCAACAATTCTCGCGCGCTGCGTCGTAAGCTCGACCTCACGAAGCTCGAAGACAAGCAAGCCCTCGCACACAACATTTTCCTCTTCGGTCAATGCATGGAAGGCACGCAGTTCTACGGCCTCTTCGGCATGGTGCTTTCGTTGGCCCGCCAAAACAAGTTCCCCGGTATCGGACAAATGTTCCGTTACACGCTGCGCGATGAATCGAACCACATCTCTCTTTTCCAGCAGCTCTTGCTGGAGCTCGTGAAAGAAAATCCTGACGTCTGGACAGAGGCCTTCCGCGAAGAACTGCGCCAGCTCATGGCCACCGCAGTTGCCCTCGAGAAGGATTTCATCCGTGATTGCTTGCCGATTAACGCCCTGGGCCTCTCGTCCAAGGAGTTTGAGCAATACATTGATTACATTGCTGATCGTCGCCTCCGTGGTTGCGGTCTCGAACCTTTGTTAAAGGTCACTCCTCCTAACCCTTTCCCTTGGCTCTCGGAAGTCATGGACCTCAAGAAAGAGCAAAACTTCTTCGAAGGTCGTGTCACCGAATACCAAAAGTCGGCAGCGATGCCGACGGTCAAAGACGAAGACCTCTAATTTTTCTGCGTGAAATTAAACGTTACCCCCTTCGACGTTTAACTGGCACGCTTCCTGTTCTTACCCCTCATCCTCTCCGTTCCCTTTCCCCAATTGCTCCGGTCCACACCGGGGCGACCACTGACTTTCGTTCCTCACTTCCACCACCACCCAATTTTTCCAATCTGTATCACCCATGAATCCTGAACTCCCATTCTACCACGAAGACATCGCCCTTAAACAAGCCGTGCGCATGCCGGCCAGCGCCAAGCCACGATTTAATTGGCGCGAAGCTTTGCCCGCTATGCCTGCTGGTGCCGCTGCCTCTGCCTCAACCGAGTCGGCCGCCTTTGATACCGCCCGCATTGCTGACATCGTCGGCAACGCTTTGACGGATCTTTTGCTTTCCCGTCAGGTTAACGAAATCTTCACGGAGCAAAACCGCAGTTTAGTCACCGCCGTGGCGAACGAAGTATCGCACGCCGTGAGCGCGACCTTGCAGAAGAACGGCGGCGTGATTTCCGAATCCCAAATTATCCCTATCATTGAAGGGGCGTTGATTCGCAATAACCGCCACGACGTTGCGAAGAGTTTGTTGTTCTCTTCGGGCAGCGACATGGGCTTTAACGCTCCCGTCGTGACGACGCGTTTGATGCGCCGCAATCACAGCGTAGTGGCCTGGAACCAAAGCAAAATCGATTTAGCCATCCGTAAGGCCTTCCTCTCGGCCAAGTTAGATTCCTCGCCCGCAGAACGCGTGGCGGCTTCCGTCTCCATGCGCGTGGTAGAGAAAGCGCTGCCCATGATCGGCATCGAAGAAGTCCAAGACATCGTCCAAGAGGAGTTGATGCGCCACGGTCATTATAAGGTGGCCGAGAATTATATTTTATATCGCAACCAACGTGCCCGTGCACGTGAGTTAGAAGCTACCGCGCCCGTGCTGGTGGACGATCGTCAAGAATCGATGATCCTCATCAAGAGCCTAGACGGCTCGACTTACCTCTGGAACGGCGAAGAGCTGCGCAAGCGCATTGCCTACGCGATGACGGGCCTGGAAATTGATATTTCTCTTGAGGACATTGAAGCGGAATTGCGTCGCGGCATTTTCAATGAAGCGAGCGAAGCTGACCTGCGTAAGACCATTGAGTTGAATGCAAAAACGCTCGTGGAGCGCGATGCGGACTTCGCGAAATTCGCGGCCCGTATTTCCTTGAGCTACATTTATGAAGAAGTGCTCGGCTGGAGCATTGTGCGCGATGGCGTCGCCAAGTTGAAAGAATTCCACAGCGCCAAATTTGCTGATTACATTCAACGCGGTATCGAAATTGGTCGCCTCTCTCCGGCACTGGGTAAGTACAACCTCGCTAAATTAGCCGAGGCCCTTGACCCGTTGGCCGACATGGAATTTGAGTTCCTTGGTATCCAAACCCTTTACGATCGTTACCTGATTATCGATAAGACCTCGAAGACGCACCGTCGTCTTGAAACCCCTCAGTTCTTCTGGATGCGCGTCGCCATGGGTCTGTTCCTGCGCGAAGAGAAGAATCGCGAAGACTGGGTCATCCGTCTCCACGCCCTTTATAAGTCGCGCCGCTTCTGCAGCTCGACCCCGACGCTTTTCAACGCGGGCACGCTCCACAGCCAGCTCTCGTCCTGCTACCTCTACAAGGTGGATGACACCATCGAATCGATCATGATTCGCGGTATCGCCGAAAACGCTTTCCTCTCCAAGTGGGCGGGTGGTCTCGGTGGTTCCTGGACTGCGGTGCGCGGCACCGGTTCCCACATCAAGGGTACCAATGGCGAATCCCAAGGCGTGTTGCCTTTCTTAAAGCTGCACAATGACCAACTCGTGGCCGTCAACCAAGGCGGCAAGCGCCGCGGTTCAGGCTGTGCCTACCTCGAAGCCTGGCACAATGACTTCGAAGATTTCCTAGAGCTCCGTCGTAACACCGGTGATGACCGTCGCCGTACGCACGACATGAATACGGCGAACTGGATCCCTGACTTGTTCATGAAGCGCCTCAAGGCTCGTGGCACCTGGACGCTCTTCATGTCGAACGAAGTTGCCGATCTACATGAGACCTACGGTGCCGAGTTCGAAAAGCGATATATCGCTTATGAAGAAAAGGCCAGCCAAGGAAAGATTTTCGGTAAGACGATGCCCGCGCTCGAGCTTTGGAAGAAGATGCTCGGCATGATCTTCGAGACTGGCCACCCCTGGATGACCTTTAAGGATCCTTGCAATGTCCGTTCGCCACAAGACCACGTGGGCGTCATTCACTCCTCCAACCTTTGCACCGAGATTACCCTGAACACCAGCGCGGATGAAACCGCAGTCTGTAACTTAGGCTCGGTCGTCCTCGATTCGCACCTCAACGATAAGGGTGAAATTGATCACGCTCGCTTGGCTGAGACCGTGCGCGTTGCGGTACGTGCGCTCGACAATGTTATCGATATCAACTTCTACCCAACTGAAGCCGCTAAGGTTTCGAATAACCGTCACCGCCCAATCGGTCTCGGTGTGATGGGCCTGCAAGACTGCCTCTACCGTCGCGACACCTCTTTCGCCTCGGATGCGGCGGTTGAATTTAATGATGAGATCATGGAAGCCGTGGCGTTCTACGCCTACGAAGCCTCCTCGGATCTCGCTGCCGAACGCGGTGCCTACAGCACCTATAAAGGTTCGAAATGGGACCGCGGTTTACTCCCACAAGACACGGTCGACCTCTTGGAAGCCGAGCGCGGCGAGAAGATTGAGGTCACACGTGGTGGTCGTATGAATTGGGAGCCAGTTCGTGCCAAGATTGCAAAGCAAGGCATGCGCAATTCCAATGTGCTCGCCATCGCGCCGACCGCTACGATCTCGAACATCGTCGGCAGCTCGCCTTGCATTGAGCCCACCTACAAGAACCTCTTCGTGAAGAGTAACCTCTCCGGTGACTTCATTGAATTGAATGGTTCTCTGGTGCGCGACCTCAAGAAACTCGGCCTGTGGAATCAAGCCATGGTTGAGCAACTCAAGTACTTCGACGGCGAACTGAAGGAGATTCCAGAAATCCCGCAGAAGCTGAAAGAGAAGTACATGACTGCCTTCGTGATTGATTACAAGTGGCTCATCGACGCTGCGGCCCGCCGTCAGAAGTGGATCGACCAAGCACAGTCGTTGAACCTCTTCTTGCCTACGGCTGACATTAAGACCCTGTCGCACATGTATCAGTACGCTTGGCGCACCGGTCTGAAGACGACTTACTACCTCCGCACCTTGAGCGCTTCAAACATTGAGAAGGCTACGGTCGAAGTACGTAAGGCTGAGCCTGCACCAGAAGCAGAGAAGAAAGTTTACACCGAAGCTGAGAAGAATGCCTGCTCGATCGAAGCCATGATGAATGGTGGAACGTGCGAGGCGTGTCAGTAACACCGAAAATGTTAGCAAAGAAAAAGGCGCCTACGGGCGCCTTTTTTGTGCAAAAACTTAGGGGGTAAGTGGGCACGGTGACACGTGGGCAAGGGGGGATTTAGGTAGGGCCCGTGCTCCGCGCGGGCCGGAGGAAATGAAGATACCGTGGACGCCGCGGAGCGACGTCCCTACCCGAAGCAGTTGTAATGTAGGTAGGGGCGGCACTGCGTGACGCCCGTTGACCATTGTGAGAATCGGATATCGGAGGAGGTTCGTATCTCGTGTGGCGAACGGGCACGACGCAGTCGTGCCCCTACCAGAGAATCGAGTGGGCGAGTGGGCACGGTGACACGTGGGCAAGGGAGCGACGTCCTTACCCAAGATACAAAAACAAAAAAGCCCGACGGGTATCGGGCTTTTGTTTCTCTCGAAGTTTAACTTAGAGAGGGCGGTGGTCGGGGGCCGAAGAATTGTCGAAGAGATTGGCCTTCGCTTTGAGGCGAATGTTTTCTTCGAGTAAGGCTTCGTTGGACTTGGTAGCCTCGCGAGCGGTA
>CANGNX010000056.1 GCA_947455415.1 Opitutia bacterium
CCTATCGGGCTTGAACCGACGACCTCTTGCATGCCATGCAAGCGCTCTACCAACTGAGCTAAGGCCCCATAAAACCGAAAGGTTAAGAAAGGTGCCCCCCTTGGCACGGTCAACGCTTTTTTCCCAACAACGCGACTCTCTGATTGCCATGACAGGCTGAGCCCTTTCCTTCGGCTTGTGGACGAGTCAGCCGAAACCCCTGAGGAGGGGACCTCCAGCCTTCAACCAAACCGGGGCCTGCGCATCGAGAAAGATTTCATCGAGACCCTGCCCGTGGGGCAGTGGGACGGACCGATTGAGTTAATTGAGAGTGAAAAGGACGCCGAGAAAGCAATTCATCACTTATACAAAGAACGCGTCATCGGTTTCGATACCGAAACTCGCCCCTCACACACCCGCGGAGTCACCTACCTTCCGTCGGTGCTGCAACTCGCGGGCGAAGATCGAATTTTTGTTTTCCGCCTCGATGAATGTGGCGGCGTGCCCCTCGCCTTCCCTTTACTCTGTCACCCCAAGAAAGCCAAAGTTGGCGTGGCCGTTCGCGATGATGTGCGTCACCTCCAAGAGCGTGCGCCGTTCGACGCCCCGAGCTTCATCGACATTTCTGATTTCACGCGCAAAGCCGGCGTGGAAAACACCGGCCTCCGTGCCCTCGCCGCGCACTACCTCGGACTTCAGATGAAAAAATCTAAGAAGGTGCAAACCTCGCACTGGGAGCGCCCCCTTTCGAAAGAGCAAATTAAGTACGCCGCCAACGATGCCTGGTTCGGACGTGAATTGTTTTTGAAATTAGAAAAAGACGGCATCATTCCAGCCTTCGAATAATTCAGGGCAAGCACTCCACGGCGCATTCACTTCCGCAGGCCACTGCCCAGAAGTGCAAGCCAGCCGAGTATTAACAACGTACCACCAATGGGCGTAATCGCCCCAAGCCAGCGCGGTGCGCCGAGTGCCAGCGCGTACAGCGTGGTGCTAAAAATCACAGCGCCAACCGACCAAAAAACCGCGGTCCAACGCCCCGGAATCGCACCGACCGCAAGGGCATGGATTAATAAATACATCGTCGCCGCATTCCACCAGGCCAAGGCCTCGGGCATCGAATTCAATTGGTCCTTCAAGCCGTGCGCCCCAAACGCACCAAGGGCGACACCTGTCGCCCCCAATGCACCGGCGGTAATCAATCGAACGTTCACCGCTTACGCACCCGTATCCGCACCCGATTTCTTTTGGGTGAACACCAGTCCTTTTTCTCCGACCGAGACAATGACAGGCTCCTCCTTGTTGTAATCGTTACGCAGAATTGATTCGGCCAAAGGATCTTCAAGCAGGCGTTCCACCGCACGACGTAAGGGGCGGGCACCATACTTTTCGTCCCAACCATTATCAACAAGGTAACCGCGGGCGGCTTCATTGACCACGAGTTTAACACCCAAGTTCAACAAGCGCTTCGCCACGGCTTCGACTTCGATATCCACGATTTTGGTCATGTGCACCTTCGCCAACTGTTGGAAGATGACGATGTCGGTTAAACGATTTAAGAACTCGGGCTTAAACGCACGCTTGGTTTCATCCATGATGCGTTCCTTGAGTTTTTCGTAATCACGCGTCGAATCCACGCCGACGTCAAAGCCGACCGAGTTATTGCGCTGCAACACATCGGCTCCGACGTTTGAGGTCATGATAATAATCGTGTTACGGAAGTCGACTACGCGGCCTAAGGAGTCAGTCAAACGACCGTCTTCCAGGGCCTGTAAAAGCAATTGAATCACATCGGGGTGAGCCTTTTCGATTTCATCGAACAGGACCACCGAGTAAGGCTTGCGACGAACGAGCTCGGTTAATTGGCCACCTTCATCATGACCCACATAACCAGGGGGCGAACCAATCAAACGGGACACCGTAAATTTCTCCATGTACTCTGACATGTCGATTTGGATGACAGCCTCCTTCTCGCCAAACATACGCTCAGCAAGTGTACGCGCCAATAACGTCTTACCAACGCCAGTGGGGCCGAGGAAAAGGAATGAGCCAATCGGACGGCGTGGATCTTTGAGGTCGGCACGCGAACGACGGAGGGCTCGGGCCACGACTTCGCAGGCGCGGTCCTGACCAATAACGCTGTTCTGCAGGTCTTTCTCGAGATCCAGAAGTTTCTGCGTCTCCTTCTTCTCCATGCGATTTAAGGGTACGCCCGTCCAATCCGCCACGATGTGCAGCATCTCTTCTTCGCTGACAACGATTTTCTTCTCGTCGCGCTTTTTGCGCCACTCCTCGAGCATCTTCTCACGCTTCGCGCGTAGCTTCTTCTCTTGGTCGCGTAAATTAGCGGCTTCTTCGAATTTTTGGTGACGCGAGGCTTCTTCCTTCTGCAACACAACCGCATCAATATCGGACTGCGCTTTATCAAGCTCAGGTGGCAAGTTCAGCGAGCGAATCCGGGCACGCGCCCCTGCTTCGTCCATGACGTCAATCGCCTTATCGGGCAAGTGACGCGAGGTGATGTAGCGGTGCGACAGGCGCACGGCGGCCTCAATTGCAGCATCCGTGTATTCACACTTGTGGTGGTCTTCATACTTATGACGAATACCGCGCAGAATCAGAATCGCATCTTCGGGCGATGGGTCGTCGACCTTCACCGATTGGAAGCGACGTTCCAAGGCCGCATCTTTTTCAATGTGCTTACGGTACTCAGACAACGTCGTCGCACCAATGCATTGAATCTCACCACGTGAAAGAGCGGGTTTTAAAATATTCGAGGCGTCCATCGCACCTTCGGCTGCACCGGCACCAACAATCGTATGCATTTCATCGATGAAGAGGATGACGTTCTTAGCACGCTTGATTTCGTCCATGATACCCTTGATGCGCTCTTCGAACTGACCGCGGTATTTCGTTCCCGCGACCATGAGGGCCAGGTCCAAGGTAATCACTTTACGATCCAGCAAGATTTCAGGGACGATGCCCGAAGCAATTTCCTGTGCTAAGCCTTCCACAATCGCGGTCTTACCCACGCCCGCTTCACCAATAAGGACGGGGTTATTCTTCGTGCGACGGCATAAGATTTGAACAACGCGACGAATTTCTTCTTTGCGTCCAATCACGGGATCCAGTTCGCCCGCTTTAGCCAACTCGGTTAAATCACGTCCGAAAGTTTTGAGTAAAGACAAGCGCTCACCGCGACCAGGGCGACCGCCCTCTTCTGATTTCCGTGAAGGTGGTGGCGTGTCATCGCCATTACCCTCTTCGCTATTGGCCGAAGGCTCATCGCCCGAAGCTTTGCTTTCACTCTCCGCACTCGCAGCGGGGTCAATGTCCGCTAAAATTTCTTTGCGGCAGCGCTCGAGATCGACATCCAGCGTCTGCAACACACGTGCGGCCACGCCTTCGCCTTCTTTCAAGAGGCCCAATAAAATATGTTCAGTGCCCACATAGGCATGACCTAAACTACGCGCTTCGGTCACGGCGTGCGCCATCACTTTCTGGACGCGAGGAGTCAATGGAATCGAATCTGGCACCTTGGCCTCTTCGGGCCCGGGTCCAACTTGCTTCTCCACCGCCGCACGGACGGTTTTCAAATCGAGGCCCATGCGACCCAAGACATTGACGGCCACGCCTTCCCCGAGCTTGATCAGCCCAAGTAGGATGTGCTCCGTGCCCACATAGTTGTGGTTAAAGCGACGAGCTTCGGCTCGGGCGAGCTCAACGACCTTACGGGCGCGGGGCGTGAAATTATTGTTTTTGTCCTTATCCATGAATTTGGGTGGGTGTGTTTGGGGACTATTTAGCAGTTAGTATGCCCAGACGGTTGAACCCTTCAAGCGTTCCCCACTCTTTGTAAATAACCCGCCTTTTGCCTTTGCCAGCCCGCCGTCTGGGTTGTTTCTTTTAGCAAGATTATGGGAATAAACATGCAAGCCGCCGGTCTCGCGCTCAAGGAGCTCGTCCAGAGCCTCCGAGGTCGAAAAGTAGCCGTATTGGGCCATATGCGTCCAGATGGTGACTGTATTGGCTCACAAACGGCCCTCTGCCGCATGCTGCTGGCTAGCGGGGTCGACGCCATCTGCGTCAATCGCGACCGCGTGCCACCGAATATGACTTCTTACACCGAGGGCGTTACTTTCATTACTGGGGATAATTACGTCATAGACGCCGGCCGTGAGGCGATCTCCGTGGACTGTGCCGATGCGTCCCGAATTGGGACGGAATTACTCGCTAAGTTTTCCAACCAGCTTTTAGCCAATATCGACCACCATGCCTCTAATCCAGGCTACGCTAAAATTAATATCGTCGTCAAAGAAGCCGCCGCAACGTGCCACATTCTCGCACAAGGTGCCTTGCAATATGGACTGCCAATTGACGCCCTTACCGCTAAGTGCCTCCACCTCGGTATCGTGACCGACACTGGTCGCTTCAGTTACTCCAGTGCCACGGCTTCGGTTTTTGAAATCGCCGCCGAATTAATTAAGCGCGGCGCCAAACCCGCCGAGGCCAATTACCTGATCTTCGAACAGGAGAGTCGCGGTAAACTCGAACTGACCAAGCGCTTCCTCAACACCCTTCAATTCCACGAAGGCGGAAAAATTTGCTCCGGTGAAATCACGCAAGCAGATTACGCAGACACTCAAACAACCAAAGAAGATAAAGAAGGCTTAGTCGAATTCCCTCGCTCGGTCGCGGGCGTCGATATCGCCGTACTCATGGAAGAAGGCAAAGACGGCATCCGCGGCAGCCTGCGTGGACGCGACCCCAAGCTTCGACTCGATTTACTGGCAGGCAAATTAAATGGCGGCGGACACATGTTAGCCGCGGGCTTTAATATGCTGGGCTGTACTTTAAAAACTGATCGCGAAAAAATTCTTCAAATCGTCGCCGCACATTACCGCGAATTCTCCGCCCAATGAGCGAGCCTCTCCCCGAGCCCGCGGGCATTTTATTAGTCGATAAACCCCAAGGCATCACTTCGCACGACGTGGTGGACAAAATCCGCCGTCTCTATGGCACGCGTCGCGTCGGCCACGCCGGCACGCTCGACCCCATGGCCACTGGCCTGCTGATCATTCTCGTCGGGAAGGCGACCAAAGCCTCGCAGTACTTAATGTCGCAAGAGAAAGAGTATATCGGACAGGCCACACTGGGTACGACGACTGATAGCCAAGATGCCGATGGCGAAATCACCGAGACGAAGCCCGTGCCTGAAATCAGCGAGCAGCAAATCAAGGATGTCCTTAAATCCATGCTCGGCGACCAACATCAAACGCCGCCTATGCATTCGGCAAAAAAAGTTGGCGGTAAAAAACTTTACGAACTCGCACGCAAGGGCATCGAAATTGAACGAGAGCCTCGTTTCATTCGGATTAACCTTTTTAATTTAGAAGGCTGGTCCTCGCCGAATATTCAATTCCGTGTGCAGTGTACCAAGGGTACCTACGTGCGCACTTTGGCCTTTGATATCGGCCATAAACTCGGACCCGGCGCACACCTCTCCATGCTCCGCCGCACGAGTTCGGGAAATCTTCATGTCGACAAAGCCTACACGCTCATGCAACTCGGCGCCATGAGCAAACAGCAGTTAATCGACTGCCTCGTGCCCGTGCATGAAGCCGTACCCAGCATTGCTTTAGGATGAGCTCCCACCCTGCCCTACACTTAGCCATTGGCGCCTTTGACGGCGTTCACCTAGGTCATCGGGCAGTGTTACATTCGGCGCGTGATTTAGCCCGCCAAACCAAGGGCCAGGTCGGCGTCATGACTTTTGACCCGCACCCCAGCCGCGTGTTACGACCTCAGTCCGCCGTGCCGTTGATTTTTAATCGTGCACAAAAAGACGAACGGCTTACCGAAGCGGGGGCACAGTTCATCCATCACCACGCTTTCGATGCGCAGCATGCGGCCATGGAGGCAGGCGAATTTCCCAAATGGTTACAAAAAACTTTTCCAGGTCTACAAAGCTTACACGTCGGCACCAATTTTCAGTACGGACGAAATCGTTCGGGCAATAATCAAACGCTCATAAAGGATGCTCAGGCACTCGGCATCAAGGTGAGCCTCGTCGAGCCAGTGATTCTAGAAAACGAACCCGTTAGCAGCTCCCGCATCCGAGCGGCACTTTCCGCCGGCACACTCTCGCTCGCCAATCGAATGCTCCTGCGTCCTTACGAAGCAGAAGGCTCCATTATTCCAGGCAAACAAATCGGGCGTCGAATCGGCTTCCCCACTTTGAATATGGATTGGAGCCCCGAACTCTTGCCTGCCTTCGGGGTTTATGCGGTCGAACTCGTGACCCCCAACGGCGTCGCCGAGCCGAGCATCGCGAACTGGGGCCTGCGTCCCACTATAGAAACCGCAGCCCCCAAGCCCTTGCTCGAAATTCATTTACTCCGTCCCACCGAGACCCTCCCCACGCACGGCGAAACCCTACGCGTACGGTGGCTAGAATACATTCGCGAGGAACAGAAGTTTGCCGACCTCAGCGCCCTCGAACGTCAAATTAACGCCGACGTGCAACGGGCCAAGATTGTTCACGGACTGGCCTAGGCCTGCTGCGCAAACTGACTGATAATTCCGCCGAACGCGCCGTTGGAGAAAAAGATAATACAACGTGGACGATTGGTCTTCGTCGACGGCGTCAGCAATTGTGCGAGCAAATCATTCGCTGTGGGCGCAACCTGCGCACTTCGGCCTAAGGCCTTCAATGCCGACACGACCGCCGTACTATCAAAACTTTCTGCACCTAATTTTTCCGCCCGGTGAGCGGGAACTAAATAAACGGCATCCGCCTTAGCGAGGGCTTCCTGAAATTCATTCTGCATGACCTTACGTGCGGCCGTATTGCTTCGGGGC
>CANGNX010000057.1 GCA_947455415.1 Opitutia bacterium
GCAGGGGTTGCAGCCATGATGCCGGCTTCACCGACATAACCACCGATGAGCATCACCAGGGTACCGATGATTAACTTCCAGAAAACGCGACCTGGAACGTTAGTTACAGCCGAAAGGATGATGTAGAACTCCACCATCAAGAGAGGCACGGTAATGAGCCAATCGATGTAGCGGTAAACGGTAGGGGTCGACTGGGTAGCAACCCATACATCACGCATGTAGAAGTAGTGAGTAGCGGCCACGAGGGTCACTAAGCCGGAAACCGTCAACGAGGTCTTCCACTTAGGAGCCACACGCTGAATCTCCAGGAAGAAGAACGCGGTCGCAGCGACCAATGCCATGGAGATAACCCAGAAGGATACTCCCACGAAATCGGACGCTTGGAGGTTGGCTGAACCAAGGGTCGCAGCCTTCGCACTGGTTGGGGTGATAAAGCAAAGCATGAATAACATGAATGCCTTAGTAGACACTGATTTTAGGTATGAGGTCATAGTAGGGTTAGGGGTAACGGCTATTTTGTTATCACGATTCTAAATCAACGCAACCCCCTTCCTGTATATTTTTCACCACAAGTATTCATAATCTTTTTACACGTGTATTTCTCCGCACTCCCCTTGCCCCCGTGCCAACGAAACCCGTGTCACCTAATTCTTTGGTAGGGGCGCGACTGCGTCGCATCCGTTCGCCTTACAATCTACGAACCTCTAACGACACACTATTCTCTTTGTCATGGGTAGGGCCCGCGCTCCGCGCGTGCCGCTGCCTCCCCGTGCCCACGTGCCACTAAACTAATTGCCCCCTAAACTCGTGTCACCTTGCCAGCTTGTCCCCTCGAGTTCAGGTCTAACCTGAACTTGCACTCCACCCCAACCGCGCCGGCATACTCATAGATATCCTTAAGGTTCAATTGCGCGTCCAAACTATCTTCGATTTTAGATATTCGACTCTGCGTACACTTCATCCGTGCAGCTAAATCGGTTTGAGATAACCCTGCACGTAGACGTGCCAGCACTAACTGATCAACTACTTCCGTATGTTTAAGTCTCTGGTTCATACGTTTCAACCATCGACTACCCAAATTACGTTTAATCAATTCATCCAGCGATGAATAGCTACGGAACTTTAATTTTTTGAGTGTTTTCATAATGAATTTTCCAAAATGGATTTAACAATTTCAGTCACACGAGAAATGTCAGCAGACTGACTATCCTTAGAACCAATAGCTAATAAATGTATATTCTTTCGGGAGCTCTCGGCATAACAATAAAGCCGGGTTGCCTGTAAATTGCCCATCGAGCCCCTCTGATCGAGAGCCCAAATACCCAGAGGCTCGGGATGGATAAATCCAGCTACAGTTAATTGAGGATGCTGACATGAATTAATCATTTTTTCTAGACGTTTAAAGTTAGCGAATACTGCAGCAAGTTCCCGCGGCCGCTTTTTAGCATACCATTTATAATCACGCTTAAATTCTGGGTGCTCTTGAATGCTCCAAGACGTTTCATCGCCTTCCATAACTATTCCAATTTGGAATAATGTCAAATCACCTCTTTTTCGTCTTACTCTCATGCCCACCATCAAACCCCTTTCAACTAATCCACCTCAACCCCACACCCCTAAGGCCTTTACCTTGCCTCGGGTAGGGATGGCGCTCCGCGCCATCCGCTGCATCCCCCTTGCCAACCATACCCTCGCCAACTTTTCCCCTGTGGCCTTCAGCCACACCCCTCGCCCACGTGCCCACCTGCCCACTCGCCCCCTCGCGTTCATGCAATGAACGCTTTCACCGTCTCCAAATGCAATTCGGCAACCTCCTCCAAAGTCAGGCCCGACCACGTATAGCCGCCGGCCAACGCAAAGACAATCGGGACACCATGCTCACGCGCCCATTCCACGACCAACATCTCACGCTCCTGAATTACCTCTAACGTAATCCCGTCCATTCCGCCGGCCTTCTCATGCGCATCCATACCCGCATTATAAATCAAGAATTCAACACCTTCTAAAAATTTCAGCGCCTTCTTTACGGTCTTTAAATAGTGCCCAGGCGCCGCAACGACCTCCACCATATGCCTGGTCTTCGATGTCGGCCGCCACTCATCATAAGAGCACACACTCACATCTGCGATCCTGACCTTCTTGTGCGTCTTTAGAATATCAGCTGTACCGCCACCGCAATGTGCATCGAGATCCAATATACCCACCTCCCCCACTTTCTCCAACGCCACCAGTGCAGCCAACGCCAATCCATTAAAGGTACAATACCCGCTACCAAAGTCGGCCTTCGCATGATGCAGTCCGCTCGAGAAACTCCCAGAGCGACCATTCCGCAGCGCCTCAATCGTCGCATCACGCATGCCACCGGTTGTCGCCAGAATGCTCTTCAATAATTTCTTCGACCATATTCCAGCGGCGATGTTCTTCTTTTTACCGCTTAGTACGTCCTCAACATAATCAGGTGAGTGAATCAGCAATAGCTCTTCTTCGGTCGCGATCTTCGGCGCCACCAATTCGACCCGCGGCACCCTTCCCTCTTTAATCATTTTAGCCAGCAGTCGCGACTTCGTCACTGTCTCTAATCCACTCCCCACCGCATAGTCCTCACTATAAAAAACCCTCAGCGGATATTTAAAATTAACGACACTCATTATTTATTACATCCATTATACCACACCCCTCGCCAACGATACCCGTGCCCACGTGCCCCCTGTGGCTTTCGACCACACCCCTTGCCAACGTGCCAACTTGCCCACGTGTCCCCTGAATTCTTTGGTAGGGATGGCGCTCCGCGCCATCCGCTGTCTCTCATTCCTCCCCGCCCACATCTTCCTCATCCCATTTTACTGCTTCATCCCAATAAAGTTTAAATAGTACCTTCCAGCGTTCCTCCTGCTCCGGCAAAATTCCGATATCATCTAAACCCGGAAACTTCTTGGCCTTAATTTCCACAAGCACTTCAGGAGGAAGTGCCTTCATTGGGGAAATCAAACCCGGGCCCTTCGTCGAATATGAAAGAGCAACCCACCAAATCTGCGACCACGCCAGACGCCCGCTAAATCGGTCCTTAGCTTCGCTCCATGTTACGGGCGCAGCCCCGGTACCATACCCCTTGAAGTCTTTATATACTAATTTCAGCCACTCCACCCCTGGCTCGGCACGCTGTATCGCCGCACGCCATGCCGCACCATTGGGCTGATCGTTCAGCGTTTTTCCGTAAATGGATTCAATCGCTAGCACCTTGCCGCTCCGCAATTTGAGCAATGGACCTTTTATCGCGATGCCGAATTCCGATTCCACCGCCGCCACCCACGCCGCGTAGCGGTTGGTCTGACTCTGTATATTATTAGTCCATTTCTTCCTACGACCACTCTCCCCTTCATTCCTTTTCTTAGCAGCTTCGAGTCGTTCGTTCAATATCTCAACCGTCTTAATTCTATCGTCCAGATGTTCCTTCAATTCCTTAATTTCCTCTTCGAAGTCGTTAATTTTTTCCACCTTCTCACGCCATGCAGGACTCTCGGCCTGACTTAAAGCAATCAGTCTCTCAATTTCAGCGTTCAGATCTTTCTTCTTAACCCGACCCGCACCCAAGCCACTCCTTAGCTCCGCCCGCACCTCCTTTATCAAGCTCCGCTGCGCCTCCGCTAACGATTTAGCTTCACTCGCCTCCACTTCAGGAATCTTGGAGATTTCAATATATACTATCGAATCGTTCGATGAACCAGGCCCACGCTCGATATACTCCGAGCTGACCGTAAAACCAATCTCGTCCAAGAAATCACTCAACTCGCTACTACTATACTTATCCGGTATCGTAATGAAGTTCGACGGATCTAAACCCAAGGCCTCCACCTGATTAGCGAAATATTTCCGTTCACTGATAATGTCATCTACCCAATCAGGTAAATTTCCCACCAACTCTTCATCCGAACCCACCACGAGGTAAGCTGGATCATCGAAAATAGCTTTGCCTTCGCCCTCATCATCACCGTCGGGCTCGTCCTCACCTTCGATTGGTTCATCGCCTGAATCAGGCAGCTCATTGGCGTCACTCAATTCGTTTTCATCAGAGAAGAAGTTCATAGTGCACCCAAGCTAGCACATTACTTTCCCATTACAACCCACCCCCCTGTCATAACCGTCATACAGGTAGTGACACGACTGCGTCGCGTCCATGTTTCTCCCCATGTCACCTAAACCCGTGCCAACTTTTCCCCTGTGGCCTCCAGCCACCCCCCTAGCCAACGTGCCAACTTGCCCACGTGTCCCCTGTGAGCTTCGCTCACACCCTAGGTAAAATAATCCCTTGCCTCCCCAATCCAAAACATTTCATTCAAGTCAGGTGTGTAGGATGGTTTAAGACCATCCGAGATATCTCTCAGGGGGGCGCGCAAGCGCCCCCTTTTCCATTTCAGAGATTTCTCTCAAATAATTCTTCGTTCCGTCTGATAATCACTCGGCTATGACCGCCGTGAAACACCGAAGAGGGTTCCATCTTCTGCTTACTTAGATAGGCAAGTAAATCGGCCAATTGCAGGAAATCGCAGTCACGCGAGTCCATTCCAAATGGCTTTTCTACAATCGGATTATTCAACCCCACCAAGGCATTCAAACGGTGAGTAAATTCTTTCCGCGGCGAAGTTCTATGATCATCGCAGACTACTAGCATACCTTTCGTGTCACACGCACCCTGGATGCCAACGTCATCAATCCGCCGCTCCGCCAATCGCATTAGCTCACGCCATGCTAATTCATAACAGCATTCCGGACTAGTTGCCTTAGAAATAATTGACCTAACCAACATAATCCGCGGGCGCATTCTCAAAAATCCTACAACGTGCAGTGCGCACTTAATTCTCTGACTTCGGGTAAGACGATAATAGCTTACATTCTTTCCCAGAAATTCAGAAGCGTGCAATTCCGCATAAGACGGAATCCCAAAGTCTCGCCATAGTCTTTCACGTAATGCTTTAACCTGAACATACGCCTCACGCCAGTGGGAGTGATGAATAAGAACTCCAGTTAGAATAAAATAATTTGAGGAACTCGGCTTATCGCCCGTATCGCCACTCTCATCAACGTAGAGAAAATACATTACCTTAAAGTATTTACCACGTCCCCACCCTCAACCCCACACCCCTAAGGCCTTTAACTCATGTATCATCCCCTCGCCAACGTGCCAACGAAACCCTCGCCAACTAGATTCTTTGGTAGGGGCGCGACTGCGTCGCGTCCGCTGCATCCCCCTCGCCAACCATACCCGTGCCAACTTTTCCCCTGTGGCCTCCGGCCACACCCCCTATATTCTTTCCATCATCCTCGCACACTCCTCATCCCCCAGCCTCTCAGCGATCGGCCTAAACAACTTAATCGAACTCTTCAGCTTCATCACATCGATCTCCTCCCCCATCAACTTCAACGGCGCCACACCCTTAACACAGAGCTGCTCATAGACCACCTTAACACATTCCCGGTAGCGCTGACCCAGCACTGGATGCTGCCAATAAGCCAGCGCCTCAGCCTCGTCGGCAATAGCATAAAGAATCGCTCGGTCAGAAGTCCCCAACCCACGCTGCTGCGGAAAGATCCACCACATCCAATGCGTCTGCTTAGCACCCACCTTCAATTCAGCCAACGCATTCACATACGTTTTCTCCTGAGCCTTAATAAAGCGTTCAATCGACATTCCGCACCGTACATCACCCACCCAACCTTGGCAAATCCCCTGTTCCCAGTCGCCCCCCCCCAGCCACCGGTCTCGGGTAGGGGTGGCGCTCTGCGCCATCCGAGTATCCTGCCTCCACCTTTGCACGGCATCTTTGTCGCACCCCTTGCCAACGTGCCCACCTGCCCACTTGCCCCCTGTGAGCTTCGCTCACGCCCCCTGAATTTGCTTCGCCCTCCCCGCAATCGCACTCAGCACCCCGGCCTTAAACGCCTGCTGCACAAACCCATCCCATTTATCATCCACGAAGTAAATCAGCCGCAAATAATGCGCCAACGCGACGGCCGGCATCTGAGCTATCTTCTGAATATTTTCAGGATCTAAGACCGACCAACAATCAGGTCGCCCATACTGATCATCAACCAGCCACCCTGAGCCCCGCACAAATTGATCAAACCGCTCGGCATCCGCATTCACCGTCCCTCCCAGCCAACATTGATCACGCTCCCTGATAAATTCAAAGCCCGGCTTGGCGAACACCTCACTGAATTCTGCGAGTCGCTTGAGCTTGCCCCTTCTCACTTGGATATTTTTACGCCAATTCGTCGGCACCACCATAGGCCCTTCGTTCCATTGCAGGTGACTCACATTCCGGCAGTAAGCCCAGTACCAAAGGTCATTATATGCCGTCCGCCACTCGTGGGTATTTTTAATTTCGTCAGACCAGCTTTTCACCGAATCAACTGGCGTTAGGTTTGTAATATACCTCACCACAACTGACTCGCATCGCTCATATTCATGATAGCCGTGCCTAATGAGAACCTGTTTATGATTTAAAGCAGGGAATTTCCCGAATCGACGAAGATAC
>CANGNX010000058.1 GCA_947455415.1 Opitutia bacterium
CAGTCCGATGCTCAGGTGGTGGAATGGCAGACACGCTAGATTCAGGTTCTAGTGCCCTCACGGGCTTAAGGGTTCAAGTCCCTTCCTGAGCACCCTTTTCAATTAATCATCCTTGCCCGTCTTCAAATGCAGACGGTGCAAGATGCGGTGCAGCACAGGCGCAATCAGAATCGAGAAAATAGTCAGAAAGGCGATGCCGCAGAAAATCGCATACGCCGAAGCAAAGATTTTAGCTTCGTGACTCGACAGCGGCGACACTGGACCCATGCCCGTTAAAATCATCGAGGCATTTAAAAAGGCATCCACCCAACCGAGGTCGCAAATATAATGGTAGCCTGCGACACCAAGCATGAGCGACAAAAAGAGGAAGCTCATGGAGTAAAAAGTGAAACGCAGCATACGCCGAATGAATTTCGAACGCGAGGCCACGGGTTCGCGATGGTGCTCAAACTTCATGACATTAATATTTAAGCAGACTAAGGGGTTTGGCGATAGGATTCCTAATTCATCTAGGTAATAGACCTCAGTATGTTTTATCTATCCACGACTGCACGTTGGGACTTAATTGGAAGGAATAAAACATGGTTTCACCGCATCCTCACTATGAACCCCTGCCCTACCCCATCGGCCTAATTACCCTAGCCCAACGACTGTCACAAAGCATCGCTGAGCAGAATCAACTTCGCACCGCACTGCATCGCGCTGAAACCCTCACCGCCGAGAAAGCACAGTTCGCTGCGAACATCTCTCACGAGATTCGCAATCCCATCAACGCCATTCAAGGGCTCTGCGAAAACGCTTTAGAAAGTTCCGAGATTCCGCCCCAAGAGGTCCTTCAAAAAATCCTGCACTGCGCCGTCGAACTCGACAAACTGATTAAAGACGTGCTCGACTTCTCCCGACTGGAAAGTGGCGCGATGATTCTCGAGTCGCTGCAATTCAATCCGATTCACGAGTTCGAAAAAACCGCCCAACGGCTTCACCCCATGGCGCAACGGAAAGGCATTGAATTCATTGCTACCCTCAATCCCGACTCCCCACATTGCGTCCAAGGCGACCCGACTAAGTTTCGACGAATCATCAATAACCTAGTCGATAACGCCACCAAGTTCACCGCCCGCGGCAACGTCACGTGCGAATTAAAACTCCGACCCGCCGCCCACACCGTCCAAGCCGAAATCATCGTCACCGACACTGGCGTGGGCATTCCACCCGATCGCCTCGAACATATTTTTGATCCGTTCACTCAAGCCGAGGCTTCGACCACCCGCCGCTACGGCGGCTCCGGCCTCGGTCTCGCGATTACCCGCAAACTCTGCCAGTCCATGCAAGGCGATGTCCACGTCACGAGTACCGTCAATCAAGGGAGTCAGTTCATCGCAACTTGTGTCTTCAACGCCGTCGAAAATCCTCCGGCACATGATCAACCCGATTTAAGCGGCCAGAAAATTTTAGTCGCCGGCGGCAATTCGCTCAGCCGAAACTGGATTGCAACCTGCCTAAATTTTCTAAAAGCGGAAACCGTTACCGCAGCCTGCAATCACGAGGCCGAAACCATTTGGTCTGCCGCCGTTTTAAGCAACCAACCCTTCTCCCGCGTCATTCTTGACCTACCTGCCGACACGTCACCGCGCTTGCCACCGATTCCCAAAGAAAAAGTCCTCTTACTCACTGAACCCGGACTGGAACTTCGGGGCTACCATCAATTATCCAAACCTGTCACCTTGACGAACCTGTCGCAGAAATTTTCTGCAACGGTAAAAATCTTTGAAATTATCAGTCCAACGAGCACTGCTAAAAATCCAACCCGACGCACCCTTCGCATCCTCATCGCCGAAGACAATGAAGTGAATCGGGAAGTCACCGCCTGTCGCTTAAAACGCGCGGGACATGAAGTCAGCGCCACCGTCGACGGTTCCGCCGCCCTCGAACTTTGGCGAAGTAAAGAATTCGACCTCGCGATTCTCGACCTGCAAATGCCACTGCTCGACGGCATCGAACTGGCGACCTCCATCCGTAACGAAGAAATCACCACCCGCCGTCGAGCCACTCGACTCATCGCCCTCACTGGCATGGCTGAAAACAATGTCGCGCAACGCTGTCGCAACGCCGGCTTCGACGATTACCTAACCAAGCCGATGCGGGGCTCCGACTTAATCCAAAAAATCGATGAAGCCATGCGCCCCTCTGCCGCCGAAACCGACGAACACGAATTCGTCAGCCTCCTCAAACAAGCCAGTGAAGATGAAATTGAAGACCTCCGCATCGCAGGTCGTGCCTTTTTGCGTCATAGCGATCAATTAATCGAACAATTGGCCACTGCCTCTAATCAAGCTAACGTTCCAGAGCTGATTCTCCAAGCCCACGGCATCAAAGGCATGCTCAGCCTGATGGGCTGCCAAGAGTTAGCCAAACTCGCGAGTAGGATTGAGCACAACGCGTCCAGCCCAATCGCAAAAGAAAATATCCAGCAACTCATCCACGGCTTGCAGACCCTTCAAGAAACCATACGCTCCAGTGGATTAATTCCTCATGGGCAAACCCAAGCTTAAGCCGGAAATAAAAACCGAGTCAGTCGTTCAGCCCAGTCCCAAGTGGAACGTCGTCGTTCTCAACGACCCGATTAATTACACCGACTACGTGGTACTGGCCTTCGTGAAAGTGCTGCGCGTCACCCGACCCGTCGCCAAAAAATTAATGCTGCAAGTACATGAAGAGGGACGCGCCATGGTCTGGACGGGCGATCGCGAGCCCGCCGAAATGATGGCCCTCGAATTACAACAGTGGCACTTGAATGCCATTCTCGAAAAAGATGGCTGAACTCCGCCTCACCATGACCGCCGAAGCACGCAAAGTGCTAACGGACTTGCTTCGACTCATCGCACCCGCCGCCGCCCGCGTTTCCGTCAACCGTGCCAAGATTCCTGACGCCGACCCCGAAGTGGCGAGCTTCTGGACTGAAACCCTCAGTGCCCAAGCGGGCGAAGAGGCACGCCTACTGGCCACGGCTTTCGCCAGCGCCAAGGGCGACCCCGCCATCATCGTCCTTCGCAACGAAGCCCAATCGCTGGCCTTCCTCCGCGCCCTCTCCGCCGTCCGCTTCGCCCTGCGCGACCTGGTTTTTGCCGACATTCCCGACTCTCAACTCGATGGCGCCGAGGACCTCGAAGATGAAAGCCTGCCGTCCGAAAAGCGACACGCCCTCGCCTGCTATTCTTGCTTTGGCCTGCTGCAACAGTCGCTCATCCATCAGCTCGACTCGGAAGCGTAGATTAATTTTCTGAAAAATCGGTTGAATGCTTAACCGAGGTCGTCATCAAAGATTCTGTGCTACAGGGAATCTTCAGCTTCTTTTCAACGCTTCGTAATTTCTGCCGGCAGCTCGCCGCCCTGCCCCGTCCACACTTCTTTCCGATTGCGGCGGTCGCTGGTAAAATGGACGGACCGACCTTTAAGGCCGACATCATCGCTGGCTTAAACGTCGCCTTACTCGCCTTTCCGATGTCCATGGCCTTCGCCATGAAAGCAGGCCTGCCCGTTTGGTGCGGCCTCGTGGGTTGCGGAGTCGCCGCCTTCGTCGCTCCTATCTTTACAGGTTCCGCTAATTTATCGGCCGGACCAACAAACGCATCGGCCGCCTTACTACTGGGAACTTTCGCCGCCCTCGGCGCATTGTCCCCCGATCAACGCGTCGCAATTCTTCCGACACTCATCTTAATGACGGGCATCTTCCTGTTGCTCGCTTCCTGGTTACGCTTGAGCGGATTTGCTGACTTCGTTCCGCGTACCGTCATCTCAGCCTACATCGCCGCTGCCGCCCTACGCGTTATCGCCCTCCAACTCCCCTTCGCCATCGGCATGAACGGAGACCACGCCGGTGAGAGCCTCCCCGAAGTGCTTTGGCAAATGTTCAAAATGGGCAAGATGCTGATTAATCCCGAAATCGGTTTAGCCATCATCACGGGTGTCACCTACTACTTACTGCGCAAACCTTACGGCACCGGTAAAGCAATCTTGGGCTCCGTCGCCGTCGCCACCTTCGGCGCGATGCTCGCCCAAAATGTCGCCCTCTCCCAAGGCAGCTCACACTCGCTCGTCAATTACGTCGGTGAAGCCGCACGCTCATCCACTGCACTTCACCTGCCCGATTTCTCACTGCACACGCTCTCCACGTTATTCTCTCCGGCCCTCGCGCTTGCCGTACTCATCGTCATCGAAGGCACCGCCAACGCCAGAGCATCAGCCTTAAAAACGGGCCGTCCGTCGGACCTCCATCAAGAAGTCTTCGGACTGGGCATGGCTAATTTAACGTGCGCCTTCTCCGGTGGCATGGCCGCGTCAGGCTCCATCAGTCGCTCCGCCCTCAATGTTTCCAGTGGTGCCCGCACCGCCTACGCCTCGCTCTTCTGCGGCATATTCATTCTTGCCGCCGCTTACCTTGTCAGCGGCTGGGTCGCCATCGTTCCGCTCTCAACCTTAGCCATCCTTGTTATTTTAGTGGAAATCGAACTCGCGAATCTTTCCGCGATTAAACTGATTTTAAAATCGGGTACCCAAGATCGCATTGTTTTCTTGGCCACCTTTACCACGGCATTGCTCGCGCCACTCGACGTCGCGATCTTCTTCGGTACCGCTGTCGCCATCGCCTTCTACCTACGTCAAACCTCCGAACCCGAAGTGGTGGAATACGATTTCTCTGAAACCGGGGAAATCCGCGAACGTCCCAAAGGCCAAGCCACTACTGGCATCTCCATTCTTCACGTTGAAGGCAGCCTGCACTTTGGTGCCACCCAAGCTTTCCACGAACACCTCCGTCGCGCGTCCTCGGACCCCAATCTCAAAGTCCTCGTTCTTAAATTCCGCGAAGCCTATCACCTGGACGCCAACGGCGTCTTACTCCTGCGCGATTTAGCGGAGACTTTAAAATCGAGCGACCGCCACCTCATTCTTTGCGAAGTAAAGGCCGACACGATGAAGATTTTTGTGAATGCCGGACTTGATAAAGCGGTCGGCGTGGAGAACCTCATCCCTTGGAGCGAGGCCAACCCCACGGCTGCCCTCGCTCAGGCCGTGCGACGCGCTCGCCAACTCGCGGGCGGCTCCGACGCCGTCCTGCGCATTGTCACCGCCCCTCACCCCGGCCTGCCTCCGCCCGCTTCCGCCTCCAGTACCGACTGGCAAATTTAGTCAGATATCGCCCGAAAGTGGGCAGTCGGCTGAACTGATTATATCTTTTATGAGGGTTTTTAAATTATGGCTTGATGCCCTCGCCTTGAATCCACCTTTTGGTGGACGTTAGTCTCTCCATTTTTCTACACGCACAACACATGAGCCAATACAGCGAAATCCAAAAACTTCTCGGTAACGATGCCGAATCCCTCCTCGGATTCAGCAGCCCGAAGATCAAGAAAGAACAAATCCACCTGCCTCGCGCCGATTGGGTTGAACACGCTTTCAGCGCCTCGGACCGCAGCAACCGCGTCCTCGCTAATCTCCAACGCCTCTACGGCTCCGGCCGCCTCGCTAACACCGGCTACGTTTCGATTCTTCCTGTCGACCAAGGCATCGAGCACTCCGCTGGCGCTTCGTTCGCCAAGAACCCCATTTACTTCGACGGTGAAAACATCGTGAAGCTCGCCATCGAAGGCGGCTGTAACGCGGTTTGTTCGACCTTCGGCGTGCTCAGCAGCGTTTCTCGCCGCTACGCTCACAAGATTCCTTTCATGGTTAAGATTAACCATAATCAATTACTCACCTACCCAAACATCGGTGACCAAGTGATGTACGGCACCATCAAGCAAGCGGCCGACATGGGCTGCGCTGCTGTCGGTGCGACCATTTACTTCGGCTCCCCCGAAACCAACCGTCAAATCATCGAAGTTTCGCAAGCCTTCCAAATGGCTCACGAACAAGGTATGGCCACGGTACTCTGGTGCTACACCCGCAATAATGCCTTTAAGAAGGACAAAGACTACCACGTGTCAGCTGACCTTACCGGCCAAGCCAACCACCTCGGCGTCACCATCTGTGCGGACATCATCAAGCAGAAGCTTCCTGAGAACAACGGTGGCTACCTCGCTATTCAACAAACCGAATCTTCCTACGGTAAGATCGACAAGCGCATGTACACCGAGCTGTCGTCCGATCACCCCATCGACCTCACCCGCTACCAAGTGGCGAATTGCTACATGGGTCGCATCGGCCTCATCAACTCGGGTGGCCCTTCGGGCAATAACGACTTCGCTGAATCCGTTAAGACCGCCGTCATCAACAA
>CANGNX010000059.1 GCA_947455415.1 Opitutia bacterium
AACGAGGCCTAAGCCTCTTCCGGGCAAAGCCCGTAGCACATGAGCGAAGCCACTACGCCCACCGGTTACCGAATTGCACTCGATTGTATGGGTGGCGATTTGGGTCCGTCTGAAGCCGTGGCCGCTGCCGCCATTGCTGTGCGCGAAGGCATCATCGGACCCAATGACACTTTGATCCTCGTCGGCCACGAAGATAATTTACAACAACTCGCCACCGAGAATCGCATCATCAAATCCAAGCGCATCGCTTTCAAGCATGCTCCTGGTATCGTTCAGCCCGATGACGCTGCGATGACGGTGCTGAAATCAAAGCGCGATTCGTCGATGTTAATCGCACTCGAAATGTTAAAGTCCGGTGAAGCCGATGTGGTGATTTCGACAGGTAATACCAAGGCTTTAGTCGCTGCGGGCACCATCAAAGTGCGTGCCATGGAAGGCGCCGAGCGCCCTGCCCTCGCTGCCATTATGCCGCGTCGCGAAGGCCACTTCGTCATGCTCGACGTCGGTGCGAATCCCGAAGCGAAGCCCGAGCATTTAGTCCACAACGCCGTCCTCGGCTCCATCTACGCACAGAGCGCACTCGGCATCCAAAATCCGCGAGTGGGTTTACTTTCCGTCGGCACCGAAGAAGGTAAAGGTGGCGCCCGCATCAATCGTACCCACACGCTGCTGAAGGCGATGGGCGAAAAAATTAATTACGTCGGACCCGTCGAAGGCTTCGATGTTTTTGGTGACGCCTGCGATGTCGTCGTGACCGACGGCTTCACTGGCAACGTGATCCTTAAAACTTTAGAAGGACTGGTTTATATGGTCCGCGACATGGTTGGCAAAAAAGTGAAGAGCAACCCTGTCTACCTTGCCGGTGGTATCGCCATGTTCCCCTTGCTCCGTGACCTCAAAGGTAAATTGAAACCCGAACGTTACGGCGGAGCCCCCTTACTGGGTCTGGCCGGTTTAGTCATGAAAGCCCACGGTTCCAGCAATAAGCATGGCATCGCCAGCGCCATTCGCCTCGGCATCGAAGCCCTCGGGCACGACGCTAAAAATCGCATGCAAATCGCCTTGGCTGAAGCAAATACCGTTATTTCTTCGACCCCAGTCGAGGAGTGAGGTTTTAGTGTTCCCTTTCTGCCCCTAGAGGGCTTACCTCAAGGCCTTGATGAGCTCAGTTCCGCATTCAGTTTTTATACGCTCTGTCGGCGTTCATACCCCTGAGCGCCGGATGACCAACGAGGAATTATCTACCCTCGTGGACACGAACGACGAGTGGATTAAAACCCGTTCGGGAATCTCTGAACGTCGCATCGCAGGTGCCGACGAAAATCCGTCCGACATGGGAGCCAAGGCGGCCATCCATGCCCTCAAAAATGCGGGCCTAAAACCCGAAGACATCGACCTATTGATTCTGGCCACAATGACGCCAGACGTACCCTTCCCGTCCACCGCCTGCCTCCTTCAAGCCAAACTCGGACTGCGTCGCGACATCCCTTGCTTCGATATTTCGGCAGCCTGCTCGGGCTTCGTCTTCGCCCTTCAAGTGGGTACCGACATGTTGCGTTCGGGAAATTATAAGCGCGCCCTCATCGTCGGCTCGGAAAAACTTTCCTCCGTCGTCGACTGGCAAGACCGTTCCACCTGTGTGCTCTTTGGCGATGGCGCAGGCGCCGCGATCATCGAATCCACTTCGACACCGAACGTCGGTATCCTAGGAAACATTTTAGGTTCCGACGGCAATAACGCTGAACTCATTCATAGCGCAGTCGGCGGCTCCGCCAAGCCTCACACGCCTGAGACGATTCAGAACCGCGAACACTGCCTACGCATGAACGGAAAAGAAGTTTTCAAGCTAGCCGTCCGCGTGATGTCCGAATCCTGCCAACGCGTTTTAACTCAATGCGGCGTGAGTTCTGATGAGGTGGCATGGTTCATTCCCCACCAAGCGAATGCACGTATTTTAGAGGCAGTCGCTGGCCAATTAAACGTCGGCCTCGACCGCTTTCCTTCCAACCTCGATCGTTTCGGCAACACTTCCGCGGCCTCTATCCCACTCGCCCTCGAAGAGGCGTGGCGCCAAGGTAAAATCAAACACGGCGACCTCGTACTCCTCGTCGCTTTTGGCTCCGGTCTGACCTGGGGCGCAACCCTCTTACGCTGGCATGAACCTAAACCATAAAATTTTTTCTTTCGTTGCCTGCGTCTTATTCGCTGTCACCGCCTCCGCTGAATTCGTTCGCGTTGATGGTCAGTGGAAAATCAAAGCCGGCACCACTTGTGACGTAAATCCCGAGAGCGTCATCCCTAGAGTCTTGGCCCGACTGAATGCCGCGAGCCAAGCGACGGATGCCAAAAAATTCTCCACCGCTTTAGGAATTTTGGATAAACTCGCCGATAGCCAAATAGGCAAAGAAGCCGAGGCCATTGCCTTGCTCCAGCGCGCCCGCATTCACATTGAACGCGGCCAACTCGAAGTCGCCGAGAAAGAGGACTTAGACGAATTTTTCAAACGTCATGCTAACTACCGCGGCTTCGGTGAAGCCATGGAATTAACTTTCGACCTCGCCAACCGTTTCGCGGCCGGCGAACGCCCCTACCTGGGCGGTTGGTTTCCCTGGTTTAAAGACAGCCTGCACGCCCTCGCGCTGTACGAAAAAGTCGTTAAATACGCCCCCAATGGACCTTTAGCAGACGAGTCACTGATTCGTATGGCCCGCCTTAATCACGCGAGCGATCGCAAGCCCGAAGCAATTGATGACCTCACCCGCATCATCAGCGATTACCCTAATTCGAAATACGCGGCCGAAGCACTCGAAACCCTCGCACACCTTCGCTCTGAAGAATCGTTGGGTGCCGACTGGGATCAAGCCACCGCAATGGAATCCGCCGATCACTGGCGCACCCTCGCCGATCAATTCCCGAATGATCCGCGTGCCAAGCAAGCACCCGAACAAATCAAAATGCTTCGCGATCGCGCCGCTCGTGCCCGCTTAAATCTTGGAAAATTTTATTGGTACAGCCGTAATAATCCTGTGGCCGCAAAGTTGATGGCTAACTCCTGTCGCAGCATTTCGCCCGAATCCGAAGCCGCCAAAGAAGCAGAAAAGCTGCTCGCCGAAATCGAAGCCAACCCCAATCCGCCCACCACAATCGCTGACAAACTGCTCGGCGCTTACCCACGACCCAGCAATGCCAGCGAGGCAAAGCCCACCGTGCTTAATGACGATTTAGATTCTCTCGGTTTCCGCCAAGAACCCATCCACCCCGCCACTGAACCCGAACGCCACTAATCATGCCCCGCTTTTTTACTCTTCTTCTGACCGTCAGTCTCTTCGTCCAGTCCGGTTGCTCCGCCTATAAATTAGGCGGACCCAAGCCGACCTTTAGCACCATTGAAATCAGCCCCGTTCGCAATTCCTCCACGCGTCCCGGCATGCACTTGCCGTTCGAACAAAAACTACGAGAGAGTTTCCTTTCAGACCCACGCCTTAAGCTCGGTGCGGGCGACGCTAAACTCGAAACCGAAGTGGTTGAATACACGCATACCGGCCTGACCACTAAATCTGATGATGCGTATACCTACACGAGTTATAATATTTCTATTAAAGTTCATTGCACACTGACGACGCAGAACGGGAAAAAAGTTTTATTCAAAAACCGAGAGTTTAGCGCTTCAGCCACCTTGCAACCTACCAGTGACGGTGCCTCCGAAGAACGCAGCATTGCCCCCGGAATTTTTGCCGACATCGCCGCCCAAATCCGCGAAGCCGCCACGACCGCTTGGTAACCATGCCCTCACCCATCGTCGCTCCCTCTTTGCTGGCCGCCAATCACGGCGAGTTCGCACTTGGCATTAAAGCCATCGAAGAAGCCGGACTCACCTGGGTGCACCTCGATATCATGGATGGGCATTTCGTGCCCAACATCAGCTTCGGTCCACAAGTAGTCGCTGACCTCCGTCCGCGCACTCAGCTGCACTTCGATGTGCACCTGATGCTTTCCCACCCCGATCGCTTCATCGCCCCGTTTGTCAAAGCCGGAGCAAATCGACTCACCGTCCACGTCGAAGCCGATCACAACGTCGGCCAAACCCTTAAAGCCATTAAAGACGCCGGTATTTCTGCGGGTATCGCAATGAATCCCGACTGCGATCCGACCCGACTTTTACCTTACCTCGACGCGGTCGACCTCGTGCTTTGCATGACAGTCTTCCCTGGTTTCGGCGGCCAAGCTTTCATTCCTTCCGTTTTAAAGAGCATCGAATTCCTCAGTGCCGAGCGTCAGAAACGTGGTCTCAATTTTCGCGTCGAAGTCGATGGCGGCATCAATGCCGAAACGGGTCGACTCTGCCGCAGCGCGGGCGCCGACACCTTAGTAGCAGGCACGGCGTTCTACAAAGCACCCGACCGCAAAGATTTTGTCGCGAAGCTTAAAGCTTAAGCAGCTTCCGGCGGTGGTGGCTCCACGCCGAGCGCTTTTTCTTTTTGCAGTCGCAACTGTCCGCAAGCCGCGTCGATGTCGTGACCTTTTTCGCGTCGCAAAGTTGCGGTAACACCGAGCGCGCGTAATTCTTTCACGAAGCGATCCTGACGGGTAATTGAGGGACGCACCCACGGCAGTCCTTCAACTTTATTATAAGGAATTAAATTCACGTGCGCATGCAACTCGCGGGCAATCACCGCGAGCTTCTTAGCCTGTTCGAGTGAGTCGTTAATATCCTCAATCAGGATAAACTCGAGGGTCAACATTCGCCCGTGTTTACGGGCAAAAGCCTTAGCGGCTGGCACCAATTCCTCTAAAGGGTACTTGCGATTCACGGGCATGATTTTTTCACGCACCTCGTTCGTGGCTCCGTGTAAACTAATCGCCAAACGGAAGCCCATGGTTTCTTCCGCTAGTTTCAAAATCTTAGGGACGACGCCTGAGGTGGAAATCGTAATCCGTCGGGCCCCAAAACCAAATCCCCAAGGGGCATTCACAATACGTAACGCCGCTAATAAATTATCGTAGTTCGCCAACGGCTCGCCCATGCCCATGACGACAATATTATCGAACGAGGCGAGGCCCTCCGCCGCACGTGCGGGGTCGGATTGATCCTCGATACGACAGACCTGCACCAACTGCGAAACGATTTCGCCCACGGATAAATCGCGCTTCCAGCCCTCGAGTCCCGAGGCGCAGAATTTACAACCGTACGCACAGCCGACCTGAGTAGAGATACAAATAGTGCGACGGGACTTCTCCTGACCGACGCCCTCCATCGGGGCACGAATAATCACAGTCTCAATCAGCGACCCATCCCGCAACCGTTGCAGGACTTTTTGGGTCACATCCGAAGCCGTTTTTTTGCCCATAACATCCGTCGCCGTGAAATCATAATTCTCTTTTAACCACTCGCGAAAATTGGCTGGCAAATTCGTCATCGCGTCAGCCGACTCAGCCCGACGCGGGTAAAGCCACTCGAAGACCTGGGCAGCCCGGTATTTCGGGTGACCGGCCTCAGCCAGACGCAACCCCAACGTATCGAGGGTTTCGCCGTGAATTGAGGGTTTATTGGGCTTAAAGGCCATAGGTTTAAGGTCGATTGAGTCCAAATCCGGCCCGACAAGGACAAGGGTCCTGCCTTCCGGCTTGCAAGTGAGATTTGTTAGCCCCAAAACCACTTTTTGCAATGAGTAACAAGGCCCTCAACCCACAAGGTGGTAAAACACTCCACCTCCTAGACACTATCTCTAAGGTCTCGGCCGGACAAACCGGTTTCTGTTTACACCAAGCATGGGGCATCGGAGTGATCCGTAGCTTCGACGAAAGCACCAAGCGCTTCACCATCGACTTCCCTGAGCAGTCCAAGAAAGGACACACCATGGACGTCGCCTTCTTCTCCGGAAAAATTGAGATCATTAATCCTGAAAGCGTTGTGGCCCAAGCCTACGCCGACAGCTCCAAAGAAAAAATCGCAAAACTCGTCTCCGACGACGTCGCGACACTCATCAAAAACATCCTCGCTGAATACCCTACCGGCGAGTGTTCCTCCTACGCTTTAGAAGCCAACCTGGATCGCATCTTCTTCGCTTCCCTTCCCGCCGGCAAAGATCGCGCCGCCGCTTTCAAGGCTTGGTGGACCAAGGGTCGCGCAGTTATCCGCAAAGACCGCTCCATCCTCATCCCTGAGAAAAAAGGCGGACTCTACGCTCTTCTCGAAGCGCCTCAAGATGTCGGCGAAGACCTCTTCGCTCAGTACGAGATGGCTCCTA
>CANGNX010000060.1 GCA_947455415.1 Opitutia bacterium
CTTGAGACAAAGAAAAATACTCTTTGCCGCGCCAGGCGCGCCAGCGGTTGTAAAAACGATTAATATCCAGTAAAACTTGGTAGCTGATGTCGCCCAACACCGCGAGCCAGCGCATCTTGGCCATGACGGTATCAAACGCATCTCCGTGAATGCAAAGGTAACGACGACCATCCGCAGCCTCGTGAATGTGCTCCTCGGCCAGTTCAATGCGATCCAAGCTAATCGGTATTAAGCGACGGATAAAGTCGTCGTGATTACCACGCAGGTAAACCACGCGCGTGCCATCCTTCTCCGCCATCTTTAATAGACGACGCACTACCGCTGTGTGCGCCGGGCCCCAGTGATTCTTGCGCTGCAACGACCATAGATCGATGATGTCACCATTAAGAATCAACTTCTCACAACGCACACCGCGCAACACATCGAGCAATTCGCGGGCTTTGGCGTCCTTCGTGCCTAAGTGTAGGTCCGACAAAATCAGAGTGCGGAACTGAATCTTAGGTGACAGTAAACGTGGCGATTCTTGCATGCAAAAACATTACGTGACGAATGTGACAATCCGATGCCACGCCCGCCTCAAATCTGTAACAGGTACAGGGGCGTTCTTACCTTGGGTAGGGACGTCGCTCCGCGGCGTCCGCTGTACCTATCTCAGGCACCAGGTGACAGGACTCGGGAAACAAATCCTGAAACATAGTCCCCGAAACTCTCCCGACACCCGTCACTCGACACCCAACCTTTAATTGCTTTTCCACCTTTGCACTTTTGCACCTTTGCACTGCCTCACACCCCCTTGCCTCCATGCCAACGTACCCCTCTGAACCAGCCCAACCACCTGATGTTACGAAAGTTACAGGTGTGTGACGGACGAGGCTTGCCCCAGGACCTACTAACCTGTTTTGAAGACATACCACCAAACTATGAAAAACTTCCTTAAGAAGGTCATGGGCAAAGATGAAAAGTTCTACGAGCTCTTGGAAGCCAGTGCCGATGAAGCTCAAAAAAGTGCGAAATCACTCTCCAAGCTTTATGCGACCGTAGGTAAAGGAAACTTTGAAGCCTGTTTCACCGAACTCGTCGTGGCACGACGCAATGACAAACGAATTGGCCTCTCCATCACGCAAGAGCTCTGCCAGACTTTTGTAACCCCTCTTGAGCGCGAGGACATCGAAGCCCTCGCCAACGCGCTATATAAGATTCCAAAGACCTGCGAGAAAATCGGCGAACGCTTAGCCATCTGCCCTTCTCAGTTTTCGACCGACATTGTCGATAAACAAGTCCGCATGCTAGAACAAGCGACGGAAGTTACCGCACGTCTGGTCTCCCGCTTACGCAAGCTTTCTAATGTTGAAGAAATTCAAGATGACTATGAAACCCTCCAAACCATTGAGGGCGACGCGGATCGCCTAATGGTCGGCCTCTTGCGCGATTTATATCAAGGTAGCGTTGATGCGAAAGAAGTGGTTGTGCTCAAAGATATTTACGAACTCCTCGAGCGCGCCATCGATCATTGTCGTGATGCGGGCAAAGTGGTCTTCCAAATCGCTCTTAAATACGCCTAAGCCTTCCTGACCTCTGGTTATGGATCCTTTTCTGTTAATGGTGACGGTCATCTTGGTGGCCTTGGTGTTTGAATACATCAATGGCTTCCACGACGCCGCTAATGCCATCGCGACCGTTGTTTCCACCCGCGTTTTAACTCCCCGCCAAGCTATCATGTTGGCGGCAGTGACCAACCTCATCGGCGCCTTCTGGGGCACCGCCGTAGCCAAAACCATTTACTCTGGTTACATTGATTTATCTGGGGGATTTCAGGTCGCTCAACTCGCCATCGCCTGCGGTCTACTCGGCGGCATCATCTGGAACCTCATCACCTGGTGGTTCGGTATTCCTTCCAGCTCCTCACACGCTTTGATTGGCGGACTCTGTGGTGGCGTACTTGGACAATCCCATCTCACCTGGAATCGCTTACTCTGGGACGGCGTGGATCATTCGGGCAAAGCCGTCGGCCTCTGGCCCAAACTCATCAAGCCGATGGTAATTTCTCCTTTTGTCGGTTTCACGCTCGGTATCATTTTCATGTTCTTGCTCACCGCACTCATTGTGCGCTTAGCCGGTCGTCCGAGCATCGTCCAAAAAGTTTTTGGCAAACTGCAACTCGTGTCCGCTGGTATGATGGGCTTTTCCCACGGCTCTAACGATTCGCAAAAGACGGTTGGAATCATCACCTTCGCCCTGATTGTTGGCGTCGGCTCTCACGCTTTTGATAACGTGCCTAGCTGGCTCGAATTCATGCGTCCAACTTTAGACGCCAAAGGCCAAGTCGAACATGCCCCCTACTGGGTTATCGCCCTTTGCGCCATTACGATGGCTCTCGGCACTGCCGCCGGTGGTTGGCGCATCATTCGCACGATGGGACACAAGATGGTAAAACTGCAACCCGTCCACGGCTTCGCTGCCGAAACTGCCGCCGCCATTACCATCAGCGGGGCTTCTGCTGCAGGTATTCCACTTTCCACTACGCACGTTATCTCTACTTCCATTTTAGGCGTCGGCACCATGAAACGTTTCGATGCCGTTAAATGGGGCTTGGTTGGTCGCATTGTTTGGGCCTGGGTCATCACCCTTCCCATAACAATTACACTTGGCTACCTGTTTTATCGCCTCGCCGTTCTCTTCGGCTGGGCGTAAATTACTTCATAAACAAAAACTGCAGGCGCGATGTGGCGCGCTCGTCGTACTTCGAAAGTATGTTTTCGTAAATGGGGGTATCGTACGCCAATGACGCCATTCTTAAAATGTGTAATTTATCTGCAAAACTGGCTTCCTTAATTTGTTCATAAGGCCACTTCTTGGCGGGCTTATCAATGTACGGCACCATGAAGTCGATAGCCTTACGCAAGCACTTCCCTTCTTTTAAGTTTTTCTTCCAAAGATCCACACCCACATGCTCACCCAAATTAGCGAGTGTGGTGAGAGCGTCCAAATTCATCGCCGAATAATCGAAGGACTTCGTCCGCGCCAACTCGAGCGGCATACTGCCGTCCGACTTAATTTGCTCTAAAAAACGCTCCCGCCAGGCCGACTCCAACATGCGCTTGGCTTCCTCTTTCTTACCTAAACAAAGGGCAATCTGCACCGCCTGGACATCATACCACGAGCCGTGATTATTCTTGGCCGCTCGTTCGTCCTTCCCGTTGGGACTTTTAAGCATCCAGTCATAATAAGCCGACATCCAGGCCTTAAAAGCCTTCTGGTCGGCTTCCGTCCAAGCCCGCGAGCGACCCAATAAACTCATCGCGTCTATCACATCACCTAAACAGCGACCTTCTAAAACACCTTCACCGCGACCATCATTCTTGCCCATGATCGCCTGCGCATAAGTTAAATGCGGATTCATTTTTGTCTCCGGATCCAAAAACCAAACGCGCACCAGCTTCACCGCCCCCTCGGCATATTTATCTTCTTTCGTAAAATAATAGGCTAGTGCTAAGGTTTCTACAGCTTTCCCCATCTGGCCCATGCGATTATGGTCACTCGAGGTTTCATCGTCGGCCTCCGGATTATGACGTCCGTCCTTCCGAATATAGGGCGTGCCATCGGACTTGCTGGGGTCCGGCCAAAAATACGGGGCGAGACTGATATAGTCATGCATGTCACCACTCGTCGGCACCTTCGTTTTATCCATCACCGAGGGCGGCTTTAACTTCAGTGCCTTTTCGGCATCCGCGATGAGCTTTTTCACTGCGGGTACCACGTTCTTATCCCCCGAAGTGTAACGGGACTTTGCCTTCTCCATCGAGCCGGGCTTCGCATTATAATACGGCACCGATAACTCCCCCGCCCAAACTGCCTGGCCCGCGACCAACAGAAGTAAAAGCGTTGTCGCGGTTCGACGGAGCATACGGGAGGCCCTGAAATTGCTGGAGTTTCGGCAACTGGCAACCGCAACCCATCGCCTCACCAGAAAAATGAATAAATTAACCCAAAAAGTCATTTTTCTCCCTTCTCACTTGCGCCCACGGGGGTCGCTTCTAACTTGCGGCTTCAACCATGGTGCAATCCGATTTCAGCTATAACAGTAAGATTGAGGGCGAGGTCATCGTGACCCGCGCCGATGCCGTGGTCAACTGGGTGCGTAGCCACTCGGTCTGGCCCATGCCGATGGGTCTCGCCTGCTGCGCCATCGAACTCATGGCCGCTGGCGGTTCGCGTTTCGACATTTCCCGCTTCGGCATGGAAGTGATGCGCTTCTCCCCTCGCCAAGCCGACTGCATGATCGTCTCGGGCACCGTCACTTATAAAATGGCTGAAGTCGTCCGCCGCATTTACGACCAAATGGCCGAACCCAAATGGGTCGTTGCCATGGGCGCCTGTGCTTCGACCGGTGGCATGTACCGCTCCTACGCTACCCTCCAAGGCGTCGATAACATCGTGCCGGTAGACATTTATATTTCTGGCTGCCCACCCCGCCCCGAAGCCCTGCTCGACGGCATGATGCTGCTCCAAGAAAAAATTCGCAACGAAGGCGGCTCCCTCAAACGCACGTTCCGCGGTCGCACCGTCGAAACTAAAATCGTCAGCTAATTGCTCCCATGGACGCCGCCGCGCTCACGCTGAAATTTCCACGCACGCAATCCCTGAAGTCCATCGACATGCCCACGTTCGCCGTGGCCAACGATGAACTCACCGAAATCGTCCGCTACCTCCGCGACACCCAAGGTTTTGATTTACTGGCCGACCTCTGTGGCGTCGATTGGCCCGATCGCTCCCCACGCTTCGGCGTGGTGCTTCACCTGCTGAGCACCACCAACAAAGAATACGTTCGTCTCCACGCGGCATGCGATAACGACGCGGTGCCCAGCGTCACCTCGGTTCACCCTGGCGCCAACTGGCACGAACGCGAAGCGTACGATATGTTTGGTATAAAATTTACGGGTCACCCCGATCCTCGCCGCATCTTGATGTGGGAAAGCTACCCCTACCACCCTCTGCGCAAAGAATTCCCACTCGCCGGCATCGAAGTTCCCCTTCCCGCCGCCGACGTCGCTGCAGTCACCGGACAAAATGTTGAACCCGCTCCCATGATGGGCGGACCCTTCGTCTCCCACGGCGGTCACATGTCCAGTGCCGAACCCCAAGCCCTCGACCAATCTTGGAACGAGGAAAAACCTAAAGCTTAATTGACGTGAAAACCACGAAAGAAATTTCCCTCGGCGATATCGCCGCCCGCTCCGAAGAACTCCGCGGCGAGAACATGACCCTGAATATGGGTCCGTCTCACCCCGCCACCCACGGCGTACTCCGGCTGAGCCTCGAACTCGACGGCGATAAAGTAATCAAGTGCGACCCCGTCATCGGCTACCTCCACCGCGGTGACGAAAAAATTGCGGAGAACATGACCTACAATCAATTCGTGCCCTACACGGATCGTTTGGATTACCTCGCACCCCTCGCCAACAACGTCGCCTACGCTATCGCCGTTGAACGCCTCGCGGGATTAAAAATGCCCGAGCGCTGCGAAGCGATTCGCGTGGCTTGCTGCGAAATGGCACGCATCTCCTCTCACCTCCTCGGCATTGGCGTCTACGCCATGGATACAGGCGCTTGGACGGTGTTCATGTACACGTTCAACGAACGCGAAAAACTTTACACGCTCTTTGAAGAACTGACCGGCGCTCGCTTCACCACGAGCTACACTCGTATCGGAGGCCTCACGCGCGACCTTCCCGAAGGCTGGCTGCAACGCGTGGAAACTTTCTGCGATGGCGTGCTCAAAACCATCGACGAAGTGGATCGCCTGCTCACCCGCAACGGCATCTTCCTTGAACGCACCGAAGGCGTCGCCCCGATTTCCAAAGAGCTCGCCCTCGCCTACGGTCTCACCGGACCCAACCTCCGTGCTTCCGGCGTTCCCTTCGACCTTCGTAAAGACAAACCCTACTCGGGCTACGAGAAATACGAATTTGATATTCCCGTTGGCACCACCGGCGACTGCTTCGACCGCTACCTCGTCCGCATGGAAGAGGTTCGCCAATCCGTTCGTATTCTCCGCCAGGTAATCAAGACCATGCCCGGTGGCGCATGGTATGCCGAAGACGCGAAGAAGATTTTCCTACCTCCCAAAGCAAAAGTGATGACGAAGATGGAAGAGTTGATTCAAAACTTCATGCTCGTCACCGAGGGTCCCCAAATTCCAGCCGGTGAAGTTTACTTTGAAGCCGAAAATCCC
>CANGNX010000061.1 GCA_947455415.1 Opitutia bacterium
AGGGCGAGCGCGGATGCGTTGGTGATGAAGGTGCGTCGCAGCATCTGAAACAGTATTGTTCGGGCAATGGGTCAAGCCGATGGAGTGGAATCTTTGCCGCGCTTAAGATTGAAGTAGGCTTGAAGGATTTCACGGCAAGGTTCTTCGAGCACGCCACTGGTGACATTCACGCGGTGATTGAGTTTCGGGAGTGAATGGAGTGGCGTGGCACCGCCGAGGCAGCCCATTTTAGGGTCACCCCAGGCGAAGACTACTCGGCCCAAGCGACTCATGATTGTTGCGCCGGAGCACATGGGGCAGGGCTCCTTGGTGACGTACAAGGTGCAATCGTTGAGACGCCAATCACCGATTTTCTTGGCGGCTTGGGTGATGGCGAGAATTTCGGCGTGCGCGGTGGGGTCGTTTGCACGTTCAACTTCATTGTGAGCGGCTGCGATGATTTCACCGCCTCGCTCGATGATGGCACCGATGGGTACTTCATCGATACGCCAGGCGTCGACGGCGAGGTTGAAGGCCAAGGACATGAAGAAGGCGTCGTCGCGTACGAGTTGCGATGGGCGTAGCTTCTCGAAGGGGCAGGTGAGTGCTGGTTTGGCTGATGAACTTTCGCCCGTCATAGTTGGACAATTGTCACTGGGGGTAACGTGGCAAGCGGGTAGCGTGGTTTATCACTACGGTGATTGACTCCGGCCCTAACCTCGCATGGATAGAGCCATACAAGGCATGGCAGAAGAACCCGTTATCGAACTCGAAGGCAAAATCCTACAAGTGCTACCTGGCACGATGTTCCGGATTGAGCTCCCCAATAAGCACGTCGTGTTGGGTCGTATTTCTGGTCGTCTCCGTAAGAATTTTATCCGCATCAATCCTGGAGATCGCGTGAAGGTTGAGATGAGTCCATCGGACTTAACTCAGGCCCGTATTATCTTCCGTTTGCGTGATACGGCTCCACGTCCAGCGGCACCTCCACCTAAGCGCAGGTACTGATTTCAAAGGATTTCTCATTTTCTGACCCGGTTTTGCCGGGTTTTTTGTTGCAGAATTATCTGCGTAATCTATTAATCATTACCTACTTACTAAAGATTTAATACTATGCCTATCTACAAAAGCGTTTTAGAAACCATTGGTCGCACGCCACTGGTTCGTTTAAACAAAGTCACTGAAGGCCTCCATGCGGAAGTCTTGGTGAAGCTCGAGTATTTTAATCCTCTCTCCAGCGTTAAAGATCGTATTGGTCGCGCGATGGTTGAGGCCGCTGAGCGTGATGGTCGTTTGAAACCCGGTGGCATCATTGTTGAGCCGACTTCCGGTAACACGGGTATCGCCTTGGCTTTCGTCGCCGCTGCCCGTGGTTACCGCTGTATCTTAACGATGCCCGAAACCATGTCGGTTGAACGTCGCGTTCTGCTACGCATGTTGGGTGCTGAAATCGTTTTGACCCCTGGTGCCAAGGGTATGCGCGGTGCCATTGAGCGTGCCACGCAGTTGCGTGAAGAATTAGGCAGCAATGCTTACATGCCTATGCAATTTGATAATCCTGCTAACCCAGAAGTACACCGTCGCACCACCGCCGAAGAAATTTGGGCGGACACGGACGGCAATGTGGATGTCTTTGTGTCGGGTGTAGGTACCGGCGGAACCATTACTGGTGTTTCTTCGGTGATTAAGGGTCGTAACCCAAAGTTCTTAGCCATTGCGGTTGAGCCTTCGGCCAGCCCAGTGATCACGCAGACACGTAGTGGTCAGCCCGTGCAACCTGCACCTCACAAAATCCAAGGTATCGGTGCCGGCTTTGTGCCTAAGAATTGTGACCTCTCGTTGGTCGATGAAGTTATCCAAGTTTCGAACGAGGACGCCTTCGCCACGGCACTCGATGTTTCCGCGCGCGAAGGTTTGGCCGTCGGTATTTCTTCGGGTGCCAATATCTGGGCCTGCTTACAGTTGGCAAAGCGTCCTGAGTTCAAGGGTAAGCGCTTTGTGACGATTGCTTGTAGCCCAAGTGAGCGTTACCTCTCCACCGCTCTGGCGGAGAAGATTCGCGCTGAAGTAACGGCCTTAACCGCATCGTAATTTCTACCTGGAATTGACCAAAAGGCGGGCCTGCAAAGGACCCGCCTTTTTTGTGCCTAGGTGGTTTTACCTTGTAAAGATGGGGAATGAATAGATGAACAGATGTTCATATGTTACGTGCCCTGGCAGATTGTAACAATTTCTTCGCCTCCTGTGAGCGGGCGATGGATCCGACCTTGATTGGCGTGCCGATTGTGGTGCTGTCGAATAACGATGGTTGTGTGGTGGCACGGTCATCGGAAGCAAAGGCTCTGGGCGTTCCCATGGGGGCCCCGTTTTTCTCTGTGCGTCGCGTTTGTGAGGCACACGGCATTAAAGTTTTTTCATCCAACTTTGCGGTGTATGGAGATTTTTCAGAAAAAGTCATGGCGGTGTTGGCGGAGCATGCACGCGATTTTGAACCATACTCCATCGACGAGGCGTTCTTAGGTTTTCCGGATATGTCCGAATCGGAGGCGTTGGCTTTGGGACAAAGAATTCGTGCCGATGTGTTAAAGCGGACGGGCATTGCGGTCTCAATCGGCATGGGTGCGACAAAAGTATTATGTAAGTTAGCGAATGAGCGGGCGAAGAAGGAGGTACGGAGCGGTGGCTGTATTGTTGTCCCGTATGGAGCTGCTGAGCGGATGGACTTTTTAAAGGGGGTCGGTGCCAAGGATATTTGGGGGGTGGGTTCAGGCTTAGCGGCACGTATTCAATCACATGGAATTTTGTCGGCTGCTGATTTAGCGGAGGCCGACCCGGCATTTATTAGACGATTAGCGGGCGTGGTCGGGGAACGCATTGCCTTGGAATTACGCGGCGTGGCCTGCCATGAGATTATTGAAAACATGGGAGCACGAAAAAGTATCATGGTTTCACGTTCCTTCGGTCGGATGGTTTCCGACGTACGTGACTTGGAAGAGGCGATTGCCACGCATGCGGCGCGTGGTGCGGAAAAATTACGTGAAGACGGATTGGTGGCCTCGTCGGTGGTCGTCTTCTTTGGGACGAATAAGCACCGACAGGATCAAGAGCAGTATCGGGCGGATGAAATGGAAGTGTTGGATCCGCCCACGGATGATGCGCGTGCGATTTGCGCGGCAGCGGGACGGGCGTTGGCAAGGATTCACCGCGATGGCTATTGGTATAAGCGTGCGGGCGTTATGCTGCTCGGGTTATCGCCGGCGGATTCGGTGCAGGAAATGTTGCCGGGGATGGGTGCAAAGGTGGATCCCTCTAAACGTCGATTGATGCGTGCCGTGGATGCCTTGAACGCTAAGTTGGGTCGCGAGGTTGTGCGTCCTGGTAGCACGGGGTTAGTACGTAACTGGCAGGGGAAGTCGGAACAGAAGTCCGCGGCCTCAACCGACAAAGAAGAAACGACCTCACCGAAGTCGGACGCCAAGAAGCCCCGCATTCGGTTTCACGAATGAGCCAAATCGTTCGGTAGCTTGAACCTTAAACTTCCCAGTCTTCGGCCTTCGATTGCAGAATCTTGTCGAGCGCGTTGAGCACGAGTTGAACGGCTTCCTCGGTGGAAAGCTTATCGGTGCGAACGTGTACCTCGGGGGATTCAGGTGCCTCGTAAGGGGAGGAGATACCAGTGAATTCAGCAATCTCGCCGCGACGGGCCTTGGCGTAGAGTCCTTTGACGTCGCGTGATTCGCAGACCTCTAAGGGGGCATCCACAAAGACTTCGATGAAGGCGTGATTGGCGAGGGCAGCACGGGCCTTGGCGCGATCGGCGGCTAGAGGGGCGATTAAAGTGACGAGGGAGATGTGACCGGCGTTGGCGAAGAGACCAGCGACAGCGGAGGCGCGGCGAACGCTTTCGGCACGATCAGCGGCGGAGAAGCCGAGGTCGCGATTGAGGGCGGTGCGTAGGTCGTCACCGTCCACGCGGTAAACCTGGCGACCGGCGTCAAAGAGTCGGCGTTCAACGAGTTCAGCGATGGTGGATTTACCCGAGCCCGATAAGCCCGTGAACCAGATCACCGCGGGAGGGTGACCGGAGCGAGCGGTGCGTTCGGCGGCGGTGACTTTACCTTCGCGAGTATTATTTTCGGAGCGGGCTTCGAGAATGATGCCGCCGCCATTAATGCGACCAGCGTCTTCGACAGCAAAACGTCCAGTGATGGCACACTCGTGGTGTAAATCGAAGGCGACGGGGCGAGTGGCGCGGACGATGACTTCACAAATGGAGTCGCGAGGCACGCTGCTGGCTTCAATTGATTCAAGCGTTGAGGCGTCGGTAATCTTTTCGATTTTGGAAATCACAGCCTGAACGTTTTGCGTGAGCAGGCGGAGTCGGTAGGTCTTGTTTAATTGTAAGGGCTCTTTGCCTAGCCAGAAAATACGGGCACGGAATTCGCGACCCACACGCGGTTGGTTATGAGCGTGGGAGGCGACTTGACCGCGCTCCACGAAGATTTGTTCGCTGAGGGTGAAGCCAGCGGAATCGCCGGTGACGGCCACTTCGCGTGATTCGGGTCCAGGCCAATCTTCAAAGGTGCGTACCACGCTGCGTCGACCGCCAGGCTGGAAGACGAGTTCATCGCCCGGGCGAATGGAGCCAGCTTCAACGCGACCGGCGACGATACGACGGTGATCAAAGCGATAAATATCGGAAACGGGAAGACGAAGCGGAAGGCCGGTTAAATCGTCTTCGTGGCGGAAGTTGTCGAGGGCGTCTGCGACGGTGGGGCCTTGCCACCACTTCATTTTGTCGGAGCGTGTTACAATGTTTTCGCCATGCTTTGCGGCGATGGGGATGAAGTGTACCGCAGTGAGTCCGAGTGATTGTAGGAAGGCGGAATACTCGACCTTAATCTTCTCGTACGTGGCTTGGTCGTGTTTAACTAAGTCCATCTTGTTCACGAGGACGACGAGCTGTTTGACGCCAAGGAGCGAGAGGAGGAAAGCGTGGCGACGGGATTGATCCATGACGCCTTCGCTGGCGTCGATGAGTAAGAGGGCGGCAGAAGCGCTGGCAGCGCCCGTCACCATGTTCTTTAAGAATTCTTTGTGACCGGGGGCATCGATGATGGCGTAGGCACGCTTCTTGGTGCGGAAAAAGATGCGCGTCGTATCGATGGTGATATTTTGCTCCTGCTCTTCGAGGAGGGCATCGAGTAAGAAAGCATACTCAAAATCCATGCCTTCGGCGGCACAGTTCTTACGCACTTGTTCGATTTTACCGTTAGGCAGCGAATCGGTGTCGTGCAGTAGGCGGCCGACGAAGGTGGATTTACCGTGGTCCACGTGACCAACCACGACGACGTGCATTTTACGCATGTCTTCGATTTCGGAAAGGGCGGACGGATTCACGTTGGGAGAAATATTGGAAGCGGGAGCGGACATGGAATAAAGTGATTTTACATGAAGCCCTTGGCACGGAGGGCTTGCATGGAGTTACGACCGACGTGGTCTTGGGCACGACCCGCACGTTCACTCACGCGGGTCATTTTTAATTCAGCAATCACTTCATCGATAT
>CANGNX010000062.1 GCA_947455415.1 Opitutia bacterium
CGCTTCATTCAGTAAACAGAAGATGGATCCGCATTCTAATCTCGGCGGCCAAGCTGGAAGCTCGAGTCAGAAGAAAAGAAGCGGACCTCCCAGCGGCGGCATGGGCGGCCCTCCTTCCGGCGGCCCACCACCAGAATAGTTTAGGGGACACGTGGGCAAGGTGACACGGTGACAAGGGGAATAAAAAACCCGTGCTATCGTGCCAGCACGCCCCCTAAATTTCATCTCCCGTGCCAACGTGCCCACGTGCCAGCACGCCCCCTGAACCGAACCTAAACTCCCTCCTTCGGATCGCGCTTCTTCTTTTTAGGACGCGCGTCTTCGTCGGATGATTCGGCTGCAGCTGGCGCAACATTTTCAGTACCACGAATCGTGAAAGAATTCGACTCCACTAATTTTAGGCGATGACGAATCTCGGCTGGAATTTTTGCGCGGTCCGCATCCGTCGACACATCGCCATCAAACAAAACTTTGCCGGCAGCGTCTTTAATCACCGCATGCTTTTTGCCGTCGCGTTCATCGACTGCGACAGTGCCGTCTTTATCCGAGGCTACGCTACTCGATGTCACCGCGGCACCATTCTGCGCACCAAAGCTAAAAGAGAACGACTTAGATTTCGACTGCACAGTAGGTGCCTGCGGCGCAGGAGCCGATTCTTTTTCAGGTGCGGCCTCAGGCTGCGGCGCACGTGGCACTACCATTCCTGGCATCACCGGAATCGCCATGCCCCGCATACGCATTTCATTAAATTGCTGAATGATTTCTGGAGGGAAACCTTGCGTAGGATCCAAGATAATCACCTGTCCGCCAGGAACCTGCCCGAGCTCAAAAGTCTGCCCGTTAATAGTTAGCCCCATCTTAGGAGGCGTCATTGCCTTAGGTGCTTCAGCAGGAGCCGATTCATCCGCCGCTTTCGGAGCAACCTTCGGAGCAGTCGATTTCTTAGCCTTAGGCGCAACTGCCACTGGTGCATTGCGTGAACCGAGTTTCAAATCAACTTTCACGACTTCGTCTTCCCGCACGGCGACAACTTTTACGACATCGCCTGGCTGATGCATGCGAATCAATGCACGGAATTGCTCAGGGTTCACCAACACCTGATCATCCAAGCGAATTAAAATATCATCTTCATCCAATAAACCCATCGATGGGCCCTTGGGGTCCACGAATGCCACCATCACGCCGACACCTGGAGGCACATCTTCCGAAGTCACTCCAAGGCGCACACGCTCCGAGACTGCTGCTGGACTAATACCCGCGTACGCAAACGCCGCTGTCTTAACCTTAGCAGCGGGGGCCTGCGGTGCGGATTCATTTTCTTGGGCCACCAGCGGGCCCACCAAGCCAGCGAGCATCAACATGTGCAGGGGAATTTGACGAAGGGAGTTCATAAATAATTAAGTTATAATAATGAGCGTAGGTGCGCTGAGTTTTTGTTTAATAAGTTTCGAGTGGGATGAGGGCCAATTGCTCCGCGGGGCGGTAATCAATCAGGTGCGTCCCCTTCTTCGCGTCTGCCCAGTGCGTGGTATTATTCCACCGCAAGCGAACGGGGCGTGCATATGATCCGTCGGCTAATTCCACCGGCGCCAATAGGTCTAAATTCGCCGGGGCTTGTTCCGCGCTCACGAGTTCGTAGCGAATCGGGCTAGCCTCATCGCGTTGTGCCACGAAAAATACGCCCAACATCACCGCGGCCACTGAAGCCAGGCACGAGGCCCATGCAATGATACGACCACGCTTAGCCTTCGACGCCGCATACGCATCCAACTCGCGCGCAATCGCAGCGGTGACATGACCGCGCGGCGCCTTGGGACGCAGGGCGCGTAGTTCAGCTTCAAAATCTGGCAATTCGTCATTCATGGGTGCGGGCGTTTATAAATTTCTTAAGGGCCTCCATTGCATAGCGCCACCGAGAGGCCGCCGTGTTTGGAGAAATTTGCATTTGTTCACCGATTTCATCAAAGGTCAGGTCGCCCCAAATCTTGAGCACCACGACCTCGCGTTGCTCTTCGGGCAATAGCGGCAACGACTGGGCCAATGACTGCAAGCGAGGGTCCGCCTCGGGCTCAAACCACATCACCGTATCGGCATCCGCTGCGACCGACTTCTCACGTACCGTGCGACGATCGGTACGACGGTGCAAATCCATCGCCGACCGACGAATGGATGTGACGATTAAGGCGTTTGGGTTACCAGGAAGGTGACGTTGGTGTTTCCAAAAACGCACAAATGCCTCCTGCAAGACATCATCCGCATCGGCGTCCGACCTCGTCCACTGGCGCGCAATCAACCGAAGCCGGGCGCCGTTATCGGCAAACCAGGCCTTCCAGTCTTGATCGGAGTGAGCGTCGAACATCCTGCTATTAGGTAAGCGTGGTTGGGTGGGACTTCTGTCTAAAATAAATTCTACCCCTTAAAGCAAACGGGTCAAAGCAGTTGCGAATTACCAGAAATCGTATTTACAGTTAATTATGTCAGAGACCGTCCAACCAGCCCCTAAAAGCGGCTTTTTTCGTTCAATTATTCGCTGGTTTGATTCGGACTACATTCCCGAAGGTGCCGAAGCCCTCCGCAATACACCTAAGTCGGTCGACTGGCCACGCAGCATCCCCTTCGTTATCCTCCACCTCGGCTGCTTCGCCGTCATTTGGGTCGGTGCTAGTTCCGTCGCCGTTTGGACCGCCGTTGGCCTCTACTTCTTCCGGATGTTTGCCATCACGGGATTCTTCCATCGCTACTTCTCGCACAAAACTTTTTCCACATCGCGCGCCTTCCAATTCGTCATGGCAGTATGGACCGCACTCGCGGTGCAACGCGGCGCGCTCTGGTGGGCCTACACTCACCGCCACCACCACAAGCACTCCGACGAGGAAGACGACAAACACTCTCCGGTGGTCGACGGCTTCTGGTGGTCGCATATCGGCTGGATCACGAGTAAGAAAAATTTCCCAACCGATTACTCGAAAATCCCCGACCTCGCGAAATACCCCGAATTGGTTTTCCTGAATCGTTTCGACACCCTCATCCCCGCCCTCTTCGCCATTAGCCTCTACGCCATCGGCGCCCTACTCCCCGCGAGCTACGGCACATCGGGATGGCAAATGCTCGTCTGGGGCTTCTTCATTTCCACAACCGTTCTCTTTCACGGCACGTCGTGCATTAACTCCCTTGCACACGTCTGGGGCTCTAAACGCTTCAAGACCACCGAAGATGAATCGCGCAATTCATTCATCCTGACTTTAATTACGCTCGGCGAAGGCTGGCACAATAATCACCACCGCTACCAAGCAACCACGCGCCAAGGGTTTTACTGGTGGGAATTTGATCCGACGTATTATGTATTAAAAATAATGTCTTGGACCGGACTTATCTGGGGGCTCAAGGGCGTTCCAGAATCGGTCTACGCCGAAGCGGAACAAAACCGACTCGAGAAGGCTGCTGCAGAGCGTGCGTGAACGAATCGCCATTATCGGCTCCGGCGTCAGCGGACTGGGCTGCGTGCGCTTCCTGAGTCCGTCGCACGAGGTCACCCTCTTTGATCGCGACACCCGCCCCGGCGGCCACGCCCACACCATCGATGTCACCGAGCCTGAAACAGGTCGGGCCCTGCCAATGGACACGGGCTTCATGGTCTTCAACGAAGTGACCTACCCGCACCTCTGCCGATTGTTTCGCGAGCTCGGTGTGAGTTGGAAAAAAACTTCGATGTCCTTCTCGGTGCGACACGACCCGACTCAACTGGAGTGGTGCGGCTCCTCGCTCAATCACCTCTTCGCCCAACGTCGTAATCTCTTCCGCCCACGCTTCTGGAAATTACTCTGGCAAATCAATCGCTTCAACAAGCTCGCTCAAAAAGCCTGGCAAACACCCGAGGCCGAGACGACCTCCCTGCGCGATTGGTGTGCCCAAAACAAATTCGGTGAAGATTTCTTAAACCTCTACCTCATCCCGATGAGCTCCGCGGTGTGGTCGACCCCGCCCGAGAAAATGCTGGGCTTTCCCGCGGCCGCGTTAATGCGCTTCTTCTTTAATCACGGCTTCCTCGGCTTGAACACGCAACACCAGTGGCTCACGCCCGTCAACGGCTCCCGCACCTACGTTAAAGCCTTACTGACGCAGTTCCCCGTGACTCAACACCTCGGCGAAGGCGTCGTGTCCGTGCACCGCACCCCGGAAGGCGTCGTCGTAAAAACCGCGAACCGCGAAGCAACCTTCGATCGCGTCATCTTCGCCACGCACGCCGATCACTCACTCCAATTGATCAGCGATGCGAACCCCGAAGAGCGTCAGCTTCTCGGGGCGTTCGCTTACAATAAAAATATCGCCACGGTGCACACCGACAGCTCGCCGATGCCACGCACCCGCGCTGCTTGGTCGGCCTGGAATTACCGCACCTGGAATGTGGGCGGGAAAGAAGCCACCTCGACGCATTACTGGATGAACGCGCTCCAAGGCCTCACTGATCGTGGAAACTTTTTTGTAACAATTAACCACCCCGAACAAATTCAGGCGGATAAAGTTATCCAAAGTATCCCGACCGAACACCCGCTTTTCTCGCTCGAGGCGGTCGCGGCCCAAGGAAAAATGCAAGGCCTCAACGAACGCCCAGATGCACGCATTCATTTTGTCGGCGCCTGGCAACGTTACGGCTTCCACGAAGACGGACTGTGGTCCGCCCACCGCCTATGCAGTCACCTGCTCGGTCGCGATGCGTGGTCGCCCACTCCGGCCTAGCGAGTCGTAGGCTTGCACTAAGCCGGATTCATTCCACATTCCACCCATGGTCAGACTCTACGATGCGGACGTAATGCACGCACGGCTCTGGCCCAAGCGAAATGCTTTCACGCACAGCGTCTTTTGTTTTGCGATTGATTTAAATGAATTCGGAAAAATCGGCCAAGGCCTAGCGATGCTGTCGGAGTCGGGCTGGGCGCCCTACCAAATCCGCGAACAAGATTTCCTGCCTCGCGCCGAAGTTTTTCAACCTGAAGGCACGCCCCAATCTTTCGGCAACGTTGGCGACTCACTCGCCCAACGCGTCCACGCCTTCTGCACCGCCCACGGCGAAATTTTGCCGCACGACGCGACCATCACCCTCGTGGCCATGCCCCGTGCGTTCGGCAAATCGTACAACCCGGTCATCTTCTTCCTGATCTCCGTCGCCGGCCAACTGTGCTGCGGCATCGCCGAAGTGCACAATACGTTCGGCGAGCGCAAAGCGTGGTTCCTCGGTGCCAACTGCCTGAGTACTTCATCTTCCGGCGAATCCATTCTCAAACTGCGCACGCCCAAACGGTTTTACGTTTCACCCTTTTCCGGGCTCGATACCGAATTCGAATTCACCCTGCGACAACCGGGCGATAAATTATGCCTCGGCGTGGATCATTATGAAGCCGGCCAGAAAACACTCATCAGTACCTGGACGGGTCGAGCCGTTCCACTAACCGA
>CANGNX010000063.1 GCA_947455415.1 Opitutia bacterium
CGCGACGCGGTCCTTGGCTGGATTGGCTGAGCGTGTATTCGGTAAAGGTGGTGGCGGTAAGGGGAGTCCGTCGGCCAGTTGAGTTTGATGGACGGGTACCCAATTGCTCATGCCTTCTTTCCAGACGAGCGAGTTGATATTTAAAATCTGCGAGAGCAGGAGGTTGCGAATCATCTCCTCGCTGACGGGACCGATGCGATTTTCGCCCTGTTGATAGTACCACATGTGGTTAGGGGTATTATCTGCTGATAGGTAATCAAAACAAAAAAGCCCCAGTGAGGGGCTTCAGTGTGACAATCATGTGAGGGGTTAGCCCTTCCAGATGCGCAAGAGGGCGTCGGCCATATCCGACGGCGTAGCGGCCACGGAGATGCCACACTCCTGGAAGATCTTAATCTTCGCAGCAGCGGTGTCTTCGGCACCACCGATGACGGCGCCAGCGTGCCCCATGCGACGACCAGCGGGAGCAGTGGCCCCGGCAATGAAGCCAGCGACGGGCTTTTTGCAGTGAGCCTTAATCCAGCGAGCGGCTTCGACTTCGGCACTGCCACCGATTTCGCCAATCATGATAATGGCTTCGGTTTCAGGGTCTTCGTTAAAGAGTTTAATCACGTCGAGGTGCGAGGTGCCGTTAACGGGGTCGCCACCGATACCCACGCAGGTGGATTGTCCGTGTCCTTTACAAGTGAGTTGCCAGACGGCTTCGTAGGTGAGCGTGCCCGAGCGGGAGACGACACCGACCTTACCGCGTTTATGAATGTAGCCTGGGGCGATGCCGATGCGGCAACCGCCGTGCGATTTTTCGCCGCGACCAGGAGTGACAACGCCAGGGCAGTTGGGACCGATGAGGCGCGTGCGACGGCCTTGCATGGCACGTTTAGCACGAACCATATCACGTACGGGGATACCTTCCGTGATGGCGATGGCGAGATCGAGGTCAGCATCCACGCACTCTAAAATCGCATCCGCGGCGAAAGGTGGGGGAACGAAAATAGCTGAAACGGTCGCACCGGTTTGTTTAGCCGCATCGGCGACGGTATTGAAAATCGGAACCTTGACGCCGTTGTGTTCAAAGACTTGCCCGCCTTTACCAGGGGTGACGCCGGCGACGATTTGCGAACCGTAATCAATCGAGAGTCGTGCGTGACGAGCACCGAAATCGCCCGTGATGCCTTGGACGAGGACGCGCGTTTTTTCGTGAACGAGAATGGACATATAAGTTAAATATTAAGGTTAGTTTTTGTTGACCAACTTGACGATTTTTTGGGCCGCATCGGCCATAGTGTCGCCCGAGACGATGGTGAGTCCGCTGCCTGCGAGGGTGGCTTTGCCGGCTTCGACATTGTTGCCTTCGAGGCGAACCACGAGGGGGAGTTTGAGGCCGGTTTCTTTCACGGCTTCGACGATGCCCGTGGCGATGACGTTACAATCCATGATGCCGCCGAAGATATTGACGAGAATGCCCTTAACATTGGGGTCACCGAGAATAATTTTAAAAGCCGCCGTCACTTGGTCTTTGGTGGCACCGCCACCGACGTCGAGGAAGTTGGCAGGGCTGCCACCGAAGTGCTGAATGATGTCCATCGTGGACATTGCGAGACCGGCACCGTTAACGAGGCAGGCGATGTTGCCGTCGAGTGCGATGTACGAAAGGCCGAACTTCGATGCTTCGATTTCCTTAGCGTCTTCTTCGTTGAGGTCGCGCAGTGCAACGATGTCGGGGTGACGGAAGAGGGCGTTGTCGTCGAAGGAAACTTTCGCATCAAGTGCGAGGAGTTTACCTTCTTGGGTGACGAGGAGGGGATTCACTTCGACCATCGCACAATCTTTCTCCCAGTAGAACTGATAGAGCTTGGTGACGAGGGTGACGCACTGTTTGAAGAGTTCACCGGAAAAGCCGAGGGCAAAGGCGATTTGACGCGCTTGGAAGGATTGGAGGCCGACAGCGGGATCCACTTGTACCTTAAAGATTTTCTCGGGGGTGTGGTGCGCGACGTGCTCGATTTCCATACCGCCTTCAGTGGAGGCCACGATGACAGGGCAGGAAGTCGCTCGGTCGAGTAGGATGGCTAAATAATATTCGTCATCACGACCATCAGGGCGTTTGCCGAGGTTGGCGGCTTCAGTGAAGTAAAGCGTCTGTACCTTGCGACCCTCTGGGCCGGTTTGCGCAGTGACGAGGGTGTTGCCCAGCATGGCGGTGGCATTCTCGATGGCCTTTTCTTTGGTCGGTGAGAATTTCACGCCGCCTTTAAAGCCATTAGTGAAGGTGCCTTTGCCGCGTCCGCCGGCATGGATTTGTGATTTCACCATGATGCCACCCGCGGTGTTGATTTGGCCGAGGGCGCCGGCAAATTCTGCGGGCGACTTGACAGCGACGCCTTTGGGTGTGGCGACACCGAATTTTTCGAAAAGCTCTTTGGCTTGGTATTCGTGAATATTCATAAAGTTAGAGGTCGGGCGCTTAAGGGCGTCCGATAATTAAATTATTAATCGGCTTAGTTGCCGGTGAGGTCAGTCTCTTTGGCCTTGAGTGCCTTATCGATTTCCTTGGACCAGTTGTCGGTGTGCGTCTGAATTTCTTTTTCGATACGCTTCAAATCGTCGTCGGTGACCACTTTATCTTTGTTGCCTTTCTTGGCGATTTCGAGGGCGTCGCGACGGGAATTGCGTAGGCGCACGCGACCTTCTTCGGCCATGCGGTGAGCGACCTTCACCATCTCTTGGCGACGTTCGCCGGAAAGTTCGGGCACAGGGCAGCGCAGGAAATTACCTTGGGGGACGGGGTTAATACCGATGTTCGCAGCTTGAATTGCTTTACGAATATCTTCCATGACGGCCTTGTCGAAAGGTTGAACGACGATGGAGCGCGCGTCGGGAGTCGTGATGGCGGCCATATCCTTGAGGCGTTGAGTCATGCCGTAGGATTCGATGTGCACTTGAATGTTCTCTACCATTTGGGGGCTGGCCTTACCCGTGTGCAGAGAGCTGAACTCGTTCTGAGTCCACTCCACCGCTTTCTTCATGCTGTTGCTACCGTCGGAGATGATTTTTTTGATATCCATAAAATTAGGCGACGAGGGTGCCAATCGCTTGACCCATGACGGCTTTCTTCATCGCGCCGCGTTCGGCCATGGAAAAGACGATGATTGGCATCTTATTTGCTTCGCAGAGCGAGAAAGCTTCAGCGTCCATGACGCCGAGGCGCTTGTGAAGGGCGTCCGCGTGAGAAATCTTGGTAAAGCGTTTGGCGTCTTTAAATTTCATGGGATCCTTATCGTAAATGCCATCGACCTTCGTGGCTTTGAAGATGGCGTCTGCTCCGATTTCATTGGCGCGGAGGGCAGCAGCATAGTCGGTCGTGCAGTAGGGGTTGCCCGTACCAGCGACGAAGATAACAATACGACCGTTTTCAAGGTGGCGAGTGGCGCGACGTTGGATGAAAGGTTCCGCAATGCGGTCCATCGGAATCGCGGTCATGACGCGGACCTCGAGTCCGGATTTTTCGAGACGATCCATTAAGGCAAGACCGTTGATGACGGTGGAGAGCATGCCCATGTTGTCGCCAGTGGTACGATCGGTGCCGTTGGCGCGAGCACCAGCGAGGCCACGGAAAATATTTCCACCACCGACCACGAGGGCGACTTGGGTGCCGATGGATTGGAGGGACTTTAATTCTTCGGCGAGGCGATCGAGGATATTGCTATCGATGGCTTCACCCGTTTTGTCGTTACGAAGTGCTTCACCGCTGATCTTAAGGACGACACGTCTAAATTTAGCTTTTTTAGAGGAAGTGGTGGGCATATAGGGGAGATGGAGCAGGAGACCCCATTCGTCAACCTTGCCTTGTTTTGTCACGCTTGACTCCGACCGCCGAAAAGCTCTTTAGTGCCCACCTGCAGTCCGATGGTGTAACGGTAGCACAGGAAATTTTGGTTTTCCTTGTCCAGGTTCGAATCCTGGTCGGACTACAGTCTTTTTAATAGGGCGAATAAGATTTCGACCTTTTAATGGGGTGTCTTCAGAAGAGCTGGCGCACGGCGGGCTTGGTGACCTTGCCCATGGCATTGCGAGGCAGTTCTTTTACCACGCTTAACCGTTGCGGAATTTTGTAAACCGAAAGTCGCTCTTTGCACCATTCGCGCAGGGCAGCCAGTTCGAGGCCATGGGCTGGATTTTTCAGAACCACGGCAGCACTGACGGCCTCACCCCAGGTATCATCGGGCATGCCGATCACCGCGCACTCCAAGATGTTGGGGTGTTCGAGTAAGACAGTTTCGATTTCGAGTGCGGAAAGTTTGTAGCCGCCGCTTTTGATAATATCCACGGAGAGTCGACCCATGATGCGGTAGTAGCCCGTTTCGAGGACGGCCATATCGCCCGTGCGGAACCAGCCATCGTCAAACGATTCAGCACTCACTTCGGGTCGCTGCCAATATGCCTTAAAAACATTCGGTCCACGCACCTGAATTTCGCCTGGTTCGTTTTCAACGATCACAACGGCACCGGACTCGGATTTGAGGCGAATCTCTACGCCGGGCAGTGCTTGACCCACTGCACCTGGTCGGCGTTCGCCGTGATAGGGGTTGGAGATGGCCATACCGATTTCCGTCATGCCATATCGTTCGAGGAGTTTTTGTCCCGTGAGGGCGGTCCATTGTTCGTGCACGCTGGCGGGCAGGGCGGCGGAACCGGAAATCATTAAGCGGAGTCGCTTAAAGGCAGCCGTGATTGAGGTGCGTTCGGCGGGCGAGGCGGCTTCAATGGCTTGAATGAGTTTAACGTAAATGGTGGGTACGGCCATGAACACCGTGTAGGCGTTGGCTTGGAGGCGCTCAAGAATGGCGGGTTGGTCAAAACGCGAGAAGGGCTCGATGAGCGCACCTGCCCAGAGTGCACAGGATTGAATGTTTATAATGCCATGGATGTGGTGCATCGGCAGGAAGAGCGGGATGCGATCGCTGGCACTCCATTCCCATGCTTTAATCAGGCTTTCAATTTGCGCTTGGATGTTGGCGTGTGTCGTCACGACTCCCTTAGGTTTGCTGGTCGTGCCACTGGTATAAAGGATCATGGCCTTACGATTCGCCGCCAGTTCCGGTAATTTCTTCACTGCCGATGTTGGCACTTTATCAATGGAAATGAGACGAACGCCTAGGCGTTGGCAAAGGGGCGCAATCTTTGCACTCATGGTTTCATCCGCTAGAACCGTGGTCGCTCCTGAATCAGTCAGGGCGTATTCCCATTCGGGTTCGGTAGCGGAAAGGCAGATAGGAACTTTGATGGCACCTGCTCGCCAAATCGCCCATTGGGCGGCCGCATA
>CANGNX010000064.1 GCA_947455415.1 Opitutia bacterium
AAAATCCCAAAGGCTCCCTTGGTTTCTACATCGTCTCCAATGGCGGCGGCGTGCCTTATCGCCTGCGCATTCGCGGCCCAAGTTTCGTCAGCCTCAGCATCCTTCCTGCTATTGTCCCTGGCAATTTCCTCACCGACATCGCGTCCATCTTGGGGTCACTCGACTTCGTAATGGGCGAATGCGACCGCTAAAACATGTCACTCCAAGCTTCCACTCTCACCAAGGCCGACGCGATTATTGCGCAGTACCCACAAAAACGCAGCGCGGCACTCCCACTCTTGCACCTCGTGCAAGCCGATCGCGGCTACATCACCCAAGAAGACATGGCTTGGGTCGCTGGAAAAATCGATGTCACCCCGATGCAAGTTTTAGAGGTCGTCACGTTCTACCCGATGTTCCGTCAAAGCCCCACCGGCCGTCGTCACGTCAAAGTTTGCCGCACGCTCTCCTGTGCCCTCCGCGGCTCCTACGCTCTCATGGAGAGTTTAGAAAAATCGCTCAATTGTCCGCGCGGTGAAACCTCACCCGATGGTGATTTCACCCTCGAGTTCGTGGAATGCATCGCCGACTGCGGTTGCGGTCCCGTCGTCCAAGTCGACCACGCCCTTTTCGAAAATGTCGCTCCTGAAAAAGCCGGCGAGTTCACCCAACAACTTAAGGCCAGCCTCAAGGACGCCAATTACGGTAAACAAACTCCCACCCCTGGCACGCCCGAGTGGAACGGATAAACTTATAACACTTTTATAAAATGTCCGCCGTCGAACGCCCACTCATTTACGCGAACCTGCGCAAGCCCGGTTACACCGTCGATATCGACTGTTATATTAAACACGGCGGCTACGAAGCTTTGAAGAAAGCCGTGGCGATGAAGCCCGAAGAGGTCTGCAAAGAAGTTGAAGTCTCTGGCCTCCGCGGTCGCGGTGGCGCTGGCTTCCCCACGGGCATGAAGTGGAAATTCCTCGACCGCAAATCGGGCAAGCCCTGCTACCTCGTCATTAACGCCGACGAATCCGAGCCCGGTACTTACAAGGATCGCCAAATCATTTATAAAGACCCTCACCAAATGCTCGAGGGCATCGCCATCACGGCTTGGGCAATTCAAGCGAAACAGACTTTCATTTATATCCGCGGCGAATTCCAACACGGCGCCCAAATCCTCGAAGACGCCATCGCCGAAGCGAAAGCGAAAGGTTTCCTCGGTAACAATATTTTAGGCACGGGCTATTCGTGCGATGTCATCGTCCACCGCGGTGGCGGTTGTTACGTCTGCGGCGAAGAAACCGGGCTCATCGAATCACTCGAAGGCAAACGTGGCTACCCACGCATCAAGCCTCCCTATTTCCCAGCGGTACTCGGACTCTACAATTGTCCAACGATTGTAAACAACGCCGAGACTATGGCCCAAGTGAAACACGTGCTCGCTTTCGGCGGCGCGGAATTCGCTAAAATCGGCATCCCCGGCGACAGCGGTACGCACATCTGGGGCGTCAGCGGCTTAGTTAAGCGTCCCGGACTTTACGAAATCGAAGCAGGCAAAGCGACCTTCGGACAACTGCTCTATGATTTCTGCGGCGGTCCTCTCGAAGGCCGCACCTTCAAAGCCATCATCCCTGGCGGCTCCTCCACGAAGATTTTAAAGTTCGGCGAACGCTTCAAAGGCAAACTCCCCAACGGACAAGAATTCGACTGGGCCCTCGAAGACATTCCTCTCGATTCCAATAGCATCGCTGCATGTGGCACCGGACTCGGCACGGGCGGTACCATCGTCATCGATGATTCCGTCGAGATGATCCAAGCGCTCTCCAATCTGAATGCGTTCTACGCTCACGAAACTTGCGGACAGTGCACACCCTGCCGCGAAGGCTCACTTTGGTTAAGCCGTGTTTCTAAACGCATCACCACCGGTGGCGGACTCGAAAGCGATGTGCCACTCTTACTCGATATCGCCAATCAGGTCGCAGGTCGCACTATCTGTGCTCACGGCGAAGCCGTCGCCTGGCCCGTCCAATCTGCCGTTCCGAAATTTAAAGACGAATACCTCGACTCCATCCGCCGCCGCAAAAACGGCGAAGAAGTTTCGAGCGTGAAGTTGATTTAAATTCAGGGGACGCTTGGGCAAGGCGACAAGGGGGAACAGTTTTAGGGGGCATGTTAGCAAGGGTATTGTTGGCATGGGAAATTTCGTGGGTCACGACTGCGTCGTGCCCTTTGTATTTAATTTCATTCGCCTTGGGTAGGGACGTCGCTCCGCGACGTCGGCTGCATTTTATTTTCTCCCCATGCCAACGTGCCAACAATACCCGCGCCCCCTAAACTTTCTTCCCCTTGCCAACGTGCCAACTATCCCCCTACTTTCCATCCCATGGAATTCCCAAACGTCAAAGCTGTCGCTAAAGCCAACGTCTACTTCGATGGCAAAGTTGTCTCCCACTCCATCTTCCTCGCGAGCGGCGAAAAGAAAACCCTCGGACTGATCTACGCGGGTTCGTACCACTTCGGCACCGACAAAGCAGAAATCATGGAAATCACCGATGGCTCCTGCGTCGTCACCATCGATGGTTCCAAAGATTCTAAGACTTACGCCGCAGGCACTCAGTTCAATGTCCCCGCTAAGTCCGGCTTCACCATCGCCGTCCCCTCGGGCATCTGCCAATATATCTGCAGTTTTATTGGTTAAACGTCGCTCGTTGAATCGAGCACGCTTGCCATTACGACCGAGCCCCTAAACCTTCAGATCATGTCCGAAACGTTTAGCAGCTCAGCCACAGCAGGTATTCCGCCTGCCAAAGAGCGTCCCTGGGTACAGCTCAAAACGTTCACGTCTAAGCCCAATATTTTCCGCTCGATGGTCGGCGAAGTTTCGCCCGACGCTCGCCAAGGCGACATCGTCGCGGCCTACGATAAACAGGGCTCACCCATTGGTTACGGTTTTTGGAATCCCGGTGCCCCCATCGCCCTGCGCATCGTCAAAGCCAACGCGGGCAAACCCGATGAGGCCTGGTTCGAAGCCGCGATTCAACGCGCCGTTTCACTGCGTCGCGAAATCCTCAAACTCGATGCCGATACCGACGCGTATCGCGTTATCAACGGCGACGGTGACTTTCTCTCTGGCCTCGTCGTCGATAAACTCGGCGACACCCTCTCCATCGAGGTCTCCTCGATTGCCGTGATGCGCCGACTGCCGCGCTGGATTAAAATTTTGCACGAAGCCATCGGCACCAAAAAAGAAATTGTCCAAGTCGACGAACACGTCGCCCGCGTCGAAGGCATCATGCCTTCCGATATCCCCAGCTCTTCCGTTCGCTTCGTAAAAATCAAAGAGTTCGGCGTCATCCAAGAAGTCGACTTCGCCGATGGCCATAAAACCGGCTTCTTCTGCGACCAACGCGATAACCGTCGTCGCTTCGCCGCCCTCACCAAAGGCCTGCGCGTGCTCGACCTCTGTTGTTATTCTGGCGGTTTCTCCGTGGCCGCTAAATTAGCCGGCGCCACCGAAGTCACTGGCGTCGACCTCGATGAAAAAGCCATCGAACGCGCGAAGCGTAATATGAATTTAAATAACGTGCGCTGCGAATTCGTGCACGCCGACGCATTCAGCTGGATTCGCCAAATGCAAAAGAACGGCAAGACCTGGGACGTCGTCCTCTGCGATCCACCCAAATTCGTCGATAGCCGCGATGAAGAATTCCAAGCGGAAGGACTGAAAAAGTACAACGATCTCAACGTCCTCGCGATGCAGCTCGTCGCGCCCAACGGTATCTTCATTACCTGCTCCTGCTCTGGATTAGTCTCTCCCGAAGCGTTTGAAGAAATCGTTTCCAAGGCCGCCCACCGCTACGCCCGTCGTCTGCAAATTTTTGATCGCACCGGCCCCGGTGGCGACCACCCCAACGCTTCCAATCACCCCGAAGGCCGCTACCTCAAAGTAATCTGGAGTCGGATTGTGAATTGATTCCGGGGGCAAGTTGGCAGGTTGGCACGGTGACAAGGGGAAATAAGTTTAGGGGGCGTGCTGGCAAGGTGACACGTTGGCAAGGGGGATTAATTTAGGCCCGCGTGCGCGAACTTTCGTCGCGAGCCCTCCGCATTTTAATAGTCCCGCCAATCAAGCGCGCAACTTCTTCGATGCGATTGATTACCTGATCCCAAGTTGCGGAAGTAATGAGGCCAATTTCCTTAGCGATACTAATTTGAGTTTCGAGTTCGGCCAATGATCCACGAGCGATGAGAAGAAAACGTAAGGAGTCTTTATTCGTTCCACGTTCATCGCCTTCAGCAATATTAGATGGAACAGACACTGCTGCCCGATTGATTTGATCAGCAAGGCTGCGATGACGGTCAAAGGGCTGCGAAAGGGATAACTTATAAACATCCACAGCCAGTGTTTTTGCTTTCTGCCAAACGACTAAATCGCGATAAGAATTAACATGACCTAAAGGTTTAGATATATTCATCGGCTTAAACCAATTGGTACGGTTCGCGTGTGTCAGCTAATTCAAGCTGGGGTTTATGCCTTAGGGATATTCTGACCAATCCAAGAGGCCCATTACGCATTCCCCTTGCCAACGCGTCACCTTGCCCACGTGTCCCCTTAATTGCGCCCCCCTTGCCAACGTGCCAACCTGCCAACTTGCCCCCTATATTGTGTCCATCTTCGCCCTCAACTCATCCGCTTTTTTGCGAATCGCCAATTGTTCCGCAGGCTTCATTGCCATTGCCTGACGCACGGCCATTCCAATCCGCGGATTATTCGCAAAACGCTTTTGGTGTCTTAACCAAAAATCCCAATAGAGGGCATTCAGCGGACATGCCTTAGGACCCAGCCTATCCTTCGGGTCGTACTCACAACCCGAACAATAGTCGGACATTTTTCCAATGTAACTCGCGGCACAAACGTATGGTTTGCTCGCCAAAAATCCGTTGTCGGCGTGCTGACTCATACCAATTACATTGGGTAACTCGACCCATTCAAAGGCATCAATATACACGCCTAAAAACCACTGCTCCACTTCGCGTGGATTAACCCCAGCGGTCAGACAAAAAGACCCGATGACCATGAGGCGTTGAATGTGGTGCGCATACGCCGTGGAAAGCGATTGGCCAATCGAACAGCGCAGACAGTTCATCTTCGTTTGTCCGTCCCAGAACCACTTCGGCAACGCCACCTGATGATCCAACGCATTGCCGTCGCGATAACTCGGCATCTTCGCCCAATACACACCGCGAATGTATTCCCGCCAACCGATAATCTGCCGCACAAAACCTTCCGTCGCCGCCAAGGGC
>CANGNX010000065.1 GCA_947455415.1 Opitutia bacterium
GGCAGATCGCGCGCCGCCCACGCCTCAATGGGTTCAAAAAAATCACCGTCCCCAAAAGTCGGTACCACGAGGTACACGTCGCTTTCTTTAATCGTACCGCCGGGACCGACATAAATCGCCAACTTTTCGCACTCCATTAAAACCACGCGCGTGGATTGACCCACGCGTCCAATAATTGCTTCCGGTACGCCGCGCTCGAATTTCACGCCCAGTTCTTGGAACCGCTTACAGGCATAATCCATTTGCATTTCAGCCTGCGGGTCCTCGCTGCTAAATGGCGACTTCGCTGCCGGTGAATGAACGATAAACTCATGGGCAATTGATTTATAATTCGATAAGATCTTACGACGACCATCGTACGGCGTGGCTGAAATAATCACGCTCACTTCTTCGGCGCATTCTGCGGCGACCTTCAAAATACGGGCCGCACATTCTTCGACCTCCTCCGACTTCCCTTGCTTGCTGTCTGTAATCCAATTCCAGTTGCGCAACCAAATCACCTTGGGTCCACCAAACATCGATAAGGTCTGCGCAGAATCCGTAAATTGACGCTCAATCTTCGGCGCATCCTCGACACGCACCATCAGACCGGAAATGACTTCCTTCTCTACATCCGCTCCAGCTTTTTTAGATGCTTTTTCATAAAACGCACGGGCATCTCGCTCGACGAGATACTCGTCCCTCCCAGCGACAATGGCGAAAAAAGCAGGCACGTCCCTAAACTCCCAAGTTCACCCAGCGAGGCAAGACAATGTAATTGGTTCAGGGGACATGGGGGCAGTGGGAACAATCGGATGGCGACGGAGCGCCATCCCTACCCGAGGCAGATGCGAATGCAATGGGTAGGGCCTGCGCTCCGCGCGGGCCGTAAGAAATAATGTGAAAGGTCATGACGCAGTCATGCCCCTACCAAATTCCCCCTAAACTCGTGTCACCTTGCCCACGTGCCCCCTGAGCTTACTCACGCCCCGTTAAGCAAATCTTCCACGCCGTACTTATTAATTCTTCGGCGCATCCAATCCAACGCGGCATTCACGGCCTTCAATTTCACCTGCGCCCGATCGCCCTGCAGGAAAATACGTTGCGACCAAACGCCCGTCGGCGAGGCATACCCTAAATAAACCGTGCCGACTGGATTTTGTTCCGTACCACCCGAAGGACCCGCAAAACCGGTGACCGATATAGCGTAGTCGGAGCCAAATTTCTCCGCCGCGGCCGTTGCCATCGCGGCCGCACATTCCGCCGAAACGGCACCGTGCTGCGCCAAAAGGCATTCAGGGATTCCTAAAATATTCATCTTCGCATCGTTGCTGTAGCAAACGGCCGAGCCCGCAAAAACTTTGGAGGCACCTGGAATATCGGTAAAGGCATCGGATAATAATCCGCCCGTGCAAGACTCCGCCAAGGCCACCGTCTTCTCCATACAACGCAACTGCTCGACCACAATCGTCGCCAAGCACGAGTGCCCTGTACAAATAAAATCATGCCCCAAAGCGTCACGCACCCGACGGGCGACTTCACAAAGCTCATCCGCACTGGCCCCGCTTTGACCCGTTGAAATCCGGGCATCCACGATGCCTGTGTGCGTGCCAAAAGTTAAGACCATGCCGGGCGCTAAATGCGGACGGACCATTTCTTCCAAAGGTACCGCACCCACACCAAAGGTGCGCACCTGTACATAAGCCTCACCCTGACACGCACAGCCGTTGCTTCGCAAGCGCGGCACAACTTCGTTTTCAAACATGGGCTGCAGCTCCAGAGGCGGACCCGGCAACATCACCAAGGCCGTGCGACCTTGATGGTAAAAAATTCCAGGCGCCGTACCGCGGTCATTCACCAACGACTCCCCACCGGCCAAAACGGTGCATTGTTTTAAATCGGCCGCCGAAACCTTGCGACCAATTCTTGAAAAGCGTTCATACAAATCGTCTTCCGCTTTGGTCACTCGCTGTAAAGTGACTCCTAAAGCTTTCGCGACCGACTCACGCGTGTGATCATCCGAAGTCGGACCCATCCCGCCAGTCGTCACAATCAAATCATAAGTTCCCCAGCCGCGCTTAATCTCGTGCGCAATATCGTCGGCACGATCACGCACCACCAATGAACGTGTGATGGGCAAACCACGACGAGCCAATTGTTCACCCAACCACTTTAAATGACCGTTCTCACGTAAACCGTCCAAAAGTTCATCACCAATATTGATAACGAGGACGTGGCGATGATTTTGACTGGTTTCCATTTGCGACTTTGGGGCGTTTAAGGTTACTAAAAGAGGCTCGTTATAAAATGCAAACCGACCGGGAAGAACTTTCACCCAAAGCGAAGGCACGTCGCGCCCCTCGCAACCCCGGCGTGTACCTCATGAAGGACGCGGCCGGACTGGTCGTCTATGTGGGTAAAGCCAAGGATCTCCGCCGCCGACTCGACTCCTACTTCGTTACCCCCGCCCGCCTCGCCCCCAAAGTCGCCGCTATGATGGAACGGGTCAAAGACCTCGAATGGCACGAGGTTCGCACCGAAACCGAAGCCCTCTTATTAGAGGGCAAACTGATCAAGCACTGGCGACCGAAGTGGAACATTCTCTTTCGCGACGATAAACAGTTCCCCCAAATACGCGTCGACGTGGCCGACCCGATTCCGCGTTTTCGCATCGTCCGTGCCCGCACCACCGAGTCTTGCCGCTACTTCGGTCCGTTCCCCCACCAACAAGCCGTCCGACGCACACTCACCGAGATGCGAAAAAAATTTGGTATCGTCCTCGCCGAAGCCAACCCCCAACCACTCCCCGATGGACGGTGGAAACTTTTTGATGACGCCCGCGCCGAAATTCAAAAATTTCCTAACGAAGTGACGGTCGCCGAATACGCCGAACGTGTTAAACAGGCCTGCGATTTCCTCGAAGGTCGCGTGCACGAATGGGTCGAACAAATTCGCGAGGACATGACAAAAGCCTCCGAGGAGCGTGACTACGAAAAGGCCGCTCAGTGTCGCGACCTACTCGACGCCCTGGAACGCACCACCGAAAAGTCACGTCGCTTCCTGCGCGAAAACCCCCTGCCCCGCCGCGATGAAAGCAACGCCCTCGAACAACTCAAAGATTCGCTAAACCTCGAGCAAGGGCCCGCCGTTATTGAGTGTTTTGATATCTCGCACATCTCTGGCACCCTCGCCGTCGCGTCCATGGTACGCTTCGTCAATGGTCGCCCCGATAAGAGCGGCTACCGACGGTTCAAAATCAAATCCTTCGAAGGCAATGATGACTTCCGGTCGATGTCCGAAGTCGTGGGTCGACGTTATACGCGCCTCCACGAGGAGCATAAGGCTTTTCCCGATTTAATTATTATCGACGGTGGCATCGGTCAAGTGGGCGCGGCCCTCGCCGCCTTTAAAGAAAATGACCTAGTCACGCCGCCACTAATCGGACTCGCCAAACGCGAAGAGACCATCGTCTTTCCCGATGGACGTGAATTAAAGCTCCCCCGTCACGACTCCGGACTCACCCTCCTCCAACGCGTCCGCGATGAAGCCCACCGCTTCGCCAATAATTTCAACGCCGACCTGCGGAGTCAAAAATTACGCGAATCCATTCTCGACGAAATGCCCGGCCTCGGACCCAAACGTCGGGACGCCTTGCTCGAACATTTCGGTAGCATCCAGAAATTACGTAAAGCCACCGCCGCACAATTAATCGAGGTCGCCGGAGTCAGCGAAAAATTAGCCAACCAAATTGTTACGTACCTGAAGAATAGGTAATAGAATCAGGTGTCAGGTGGGGACGTCGCTCCGCGGCGTCCGCTGTATTTCCCCTTGCCCCCATGTCACCTTGCCAACGTGCCCCCTAAATTTATTCCCCTCGCCCCCATGTCACCTTGCCAACGTGCCCCCTAAATTTATTCCCCTTGCCCACGTGTCACCTTGCCCACTTACCCCCTCAGCATCGCGACCACCTTCTCCGCCACGCGTTCGGCACCTCGAGCATCGCCCAAGGCTTCGACGTTCGCTTTCCATTTCTTCCAAATTTTAAAATCATCCGCAAAGGCCGCTGCCACCGCTGCCTTCATGGTTTGTGGTGTAAGTCCCAAACAACCCGCATCGTGATCCACAATCAAACGGGCATTGCCCGCTTCCTGCCCTGGAATCACCTGCGAAATAATCATCGGCACACCCGCCGCGACACACTCGTGCGTCGTCGCGCCACCGGCTTTCGAAATCACCACGTGACTGGTGAGCATCAATGAGGGAATGCGATCCGTCCATCCGAGCACGGTGGCTCGACCTGCCACGGCGACTTCCACCGCACCTTTGAAATCGGCATCCTTGCCAACCGTAACGGTCAAATCGATGTCGAGCTCCGAAACCGCGCGCGCGACTTCCACCGCGTCTTTACGTCCTGGATTGAGCATGAGTAAAACTTTCGGACGGCCCCCCGCGACCGCACTCGAGCGTGCCGACAATTTATCACTCACCGGAAATCCGAAGGGTAAAATCTTTTCTCGCGGAACGCCCTGACGCACCATGACTTCCGCGGTCGCCTGATTCGGCGTCACATACCAGTCCGAGTGTGCCCGATGCCAGGCCCGATTCACCGAGACTGAATCCGTGACCACGGTGATAATTTTCGGGCGACGTGGATCCGACAACTTCCAGCGTCGTTCCATCATATAATTGTATAAGGGGTAGGCCGTCACGACCACCGGTGCAGCGGTAGCGTCCAAGACTTCAAATAACTTACGCTGCACGGGTCGCACCAACGGCAAGGTCAACGGCACCAGCGGCAAATAATCTAAGGCAGCATACGCACAGCCCCACAGACGTGGAAAGCGATTCGCCACCTGCACATAACTATCACGCTGCTTATGCGCTTTTTCCACGCCATAAGCTTCCATGAAAATATCGTGAAACTCCGCCTGCACGCCGTCAGCTGAACGCAGGTTGATTGCCGCAATGAGCGCACGCGCAGCCGCATTATGCCCTTCACCAAAACCTGCCGAGAGAACGGGAATGGTGACCATGAATTAGACGAGCACGGGGCTTTCCAAATCGGCCTTCTGTGCTTCGTAAGCCAGACGCTGTGCCGTGATTAAACGCATCAGCTCCGCCCGCTCGACGACGCGAATCGATCCGTCCATTTCTTCTACGATGGCTGTGAGCGATTCCACCCAATCACC
>CANGNX010000066.1 GCA_947455415.1 Opitutia bacterium
CCAGATAGCCAAAAGGAAGTTCAGAAAGCCCCTGCGACCCCTGTCTGTCAAACGGAAAACCGACGGATTTATTGACGAACTTGGCCTGTCCCGACCACTTCGAACTTCCAAGTGGTCAATTCCCTTAAGCCCATGGGGCCGCGGGCGTGTAGGCGGTCGGTGCTGATGCCGACTTCGGCACCAAAGCCAAATTCGCCGCCATCGGTAAAGCGGGTGCTCGCGTTCCAATAAACGCAGGCGCTGTCGATTTGTGCCAAGAAACTGCGCGCCACTTTTTCGTCGGCGGTGATGATCGCGTCAGAATGGTGTGAACCGTTCTCTTCGATGTGCTGCACCGCTTCCGCTAAGCCGGAGACCACTTTGATATTAATAATCAGTCCGAGGTGTTCGGTGCGCCAATCCTGTGCGGTGGCGGTTTTCGCACCCTTGATGAGCTGAACGGTTTGGGTGCAGCCGCGAATTTCGGTTTGTTGCGCCGCAAAGGCCGCACCGAGCACCGGCAAGAATTTCGACGCGATGGCTTGATCGACGAGAACGGTCTCGGCGGCATTGCACGCGCTGGGGCGTTGGCACTTCGCGTTGATAATAATCTGCTCCGCCATCTTGAGGTCGGCCTGCGCATGCACGTAGATATGGCAGATGCCAGCGTCGTGTTTGATGACAGGAACTTTGGCGGAGTTGACGACGGCTTCGATCAGTCCGGGTCCGCCGCGAGGCACGATGATATCGACGATGCCACGGAGGGAGCCGAGGGCCGGGACCGCTTCGCGATCGGTGAAAGGAAGGAGTGTGACGGCTTCGGTGGGGAGTCCGACGGCCTTGAGTCCGCTCGAGAACGATTGGGCTAGGGCGAGATTGGTGTGCAGCGCTTCGCTGCCACCGCGGAGGATGCAGGCGTTACCAGATTTTAAGCAGAGCGCGGCGGCGTCGACGGTGACATTAGGACGCGATTCAAAAATGATGGCGACGAGTCCGATAGGAACGCGACGACGGACGATTTTTAATCCGTTTGGGCGCTCCCAGGCTTCGGTGATTTCGCCCACGGGATCGGGTAAATGTGCGACATCCTCACAGGCAGTGGCAATGCCCTCGAGTCGTTTGGCGTCGAGTTTCAGGCGATCAATCATCGCGGCGGTGAGGCCCTTGGCTTCGGCGTTGGCGATGTCTTTAGCGTTGGCTGTTAAGATGGCTGCTGCGTCGGCACGCACAGCTTTAGCGGCCGCCAAGAGGGCCTGAGTGCGGACCTCGGTGGAGGCGAGTGCGATGGTGCGTGCAGCTTTCTTGGCTGCTTGAGCCAGCTCAGTGACGCGCTTCAATAAATCGCTCATCGCAGGGAGAACCGCGTGCCAATTTTCTTTTTGGCGGCGAGTTCGATGAGGACGTTTTTACGACGGCCATTAGCGATGATGGTATCGACTTTGCCTTCGGCAGCGATTTCTGCGGCTTGAAGTTTGGTTACCATGCCACCGACATTGCGTTCGGAGCCGGCACCGCCAGCGAGGGCGCGAAGGCTGGAGTTAATTTCTTTAACGGCAGGAATGAGTTTCCCGGTGCCATCAGAGCGTGTCATCAAGCCATCTACACCCGAAAGAATGACGAGTAAATCGGCGCCGACTAAAGCAGCCACGTGAGCCGAAAGGCGGTCGTTATCACCGACACGAATTTCTTCGTCCGCAATGGCATCGTTTTCATTGATAATAGGAACGAATTTTTTGCGCTTCAATAAAAGGTCGAGCGTGGCACGTGCATTGCGCGTGCAGGCGTGGCTATCCAGGTCCCAGTAAGTGAGAAGCATCTGAGCGCCGAGTAATTGATGACGGGCCAAGTGTGTGCCGTAGGCGGACATTAACTCAGGTTGGCCGACAGTGGCACAGGCTTGGAGTTCACGAGCGTCTTTGGGGCGCTTCTCGAGTTTCATGGCCGTCATGCCGGCAGCGACGGCACCAGACGAAACGATGACGACTTCGATCCCGCGTTTCATGAGCACGGCGACTTGGTCGGTGATGCGGCCGATTTGCACGCGATCGACCTTACCGTCTGCGCGTGTCAGCAGGCCGGAGCCAAGTTTGATAACCCAACGTTTTGCCATAAGTATGGGTAACAACTTAGCGGACGTCCTCCGCCATTGTCCAGCGTCAGAGTAAGGAGGACTCTTGGGGAGGGGGTAGTAAACCCACCGCGCGCCAGCCTTTTTCAGTGAGAATGCGCCCTTGGGGTGTGCGCGAAACGTAGCCTTCTTGCACGAGGAAGGGTTCGTGGACCTCTTCCAGCGTGTGTGCGTCCTCGCCGATGGCGGCGCCGATGCTGTTGAGGCCCACAGGTCCACCTTTATGTTTTTCGGCCATCGCTCGCAGGAAGCGGTGGTCCATGTCATCGAGTCCGTTCTGATCGATTTCTAATAATTCGAGGGCGGCCGCGGTGATGGCAGCGTCGGCTTTGCCGTTGGCACGTTCGAGGGCGTAGTCGCGCGTGAAGCGCAAAAGATTATTTACAATCCGCGGTGTGCCACGGGCCCGGCGGGCCACTTCTTCGGCACCACCTTGATCGAGTTGCAGGTTTAATAATTTTCCGTTGCGCGAAACGATGGAGAGCAATTGTTCACGCGTGTAGTAGTCGAGTCGCGTTTGTAAGGTGAAGCGACTGCGCAATGGTGCCGTGAGTAAACCCGTGCGTGTGGTGGCACCGATTAAAGTAAACTTAGGTAAGTCCAGACGCACGCTGCGCGCATTGGGCCCTTGATCGATCATGATATCGATACGAAAGTCTTCCATTGCGGAATACAAAAACTCTTCGACCGTTTTGGGGATGCGATGAATCTCGTCGATGAACAAGATTTCGCCTTCTTGTAAACTTGTGAGCAGGCCAGCGAGGTCGGAGGCTTTTTCCACGACGGGTCCCGATGTCACGCGAATCGGCCGACCCATTTCTTCGGCGAGAATCATCGCCAGGGTGGTTTTACCTAAGCCTGGCGGTCCGTGGAGAAGAATGTGATCGAGCGTGCGATTTTCGCGACGTGCGGCGCCGATCATCACGCGTAGGCGTTCCACGGTGCGTGGTTGACCGACGAAATCATCGAGCTTTGGTGGCCGTAAAGATTGATCGAGTGCGCGATTTTGGAGTGACGCCGCCTCTTTGCCGGAAGGCAGGGGAGAGTCGGGTGAATCCTTGGCGCGGGCCATGTCAGCAAAGTGCGGAGTAAAGGTGAGCTTGGCAATCCTCAGTCCTCGGCGAAGCCCTTGGGCATCGCGGAAGCGGGCAGTCGCTCGATGTCTGCACCCAGTGCACGTAGACGTTCTTCGAAGCGCTCATAACCACGGTCGAGGTGGTAGAGTCGTTGCACCCAGGTTTCACCCTTCGCTGCGAGGCCGGCGAGAATCAGGGCAGCCGAGGCACGGAGGTCGGAAGCCATGACTGGTGCGCCGGAAAGTGGGCGATCGCCGTAGACGGCGGCGGTGGGGCCATCGACGCTGATTTCTGCGCCCATGCGCTGGAGTTCAGCGGCGTGCATGAAACGCGACGGGTAAACTTTTTCGGTGAGCGTGCTGCGGCCATCGACGAGTAATTGTAGCGCCATGAACTGCGCTTGAAGGTCGGTCGGAAAGCCCGGGTAAGGTTCGGTGACGATTTCCACGGCACGCGAGGGGCGACCGTAGGCACGAATGAAGTCAGATCCTGTTTCGACCTGCACTCCAGCCTCACGTAATTTTTCGATGAAGGCGGTGAGGTGATTGGCGTTGGCACCTTTTACGGTGACATCGCCATCGGTCATGGCACCAGCGACTAAATAGGTGCCGGCTTCAATGCGATCGGGGATGACGGAGTGTTCGCAGCCGTGTAGTGAGTCAACGCCTTCGATTTTAATGGTCGGTGTGCCTTGTCCGCTGATCTTCGCCCCCATTTTTATGAGCAGCGAGCAGAGGTCGACGACTTCGGGCTCTTGCGCAGCGGATTCAATCGTGGTGATGCCTGGTGTCGTTGTTGCGGCCATGATGATGTTGGCGGTACCCGTGACGGTGCTGCCCATTGGGCCGCCCATAAAAACAGTGTCACCTTTAGCGTGCTTGGCATCGACGCTCACCAAACCATTTTCTACGCCCACGATGCAGCCGAGTGCTTCGAGTCCTTTTAAATGTAAATCAATCGGGCGAGGTCCGATGACGCAGCCGCCGGGAATGGCCATTTCGGCTTGGTGGAGACGCCCGACGAGGGCGCCGAGTAAACAGACCGATGCACGCATTTTTCGCACGAGATCGTACGGCGTGCGGTGGATGATTTCGCGGGCTTGAATGACCCAGGTTCCGGTTTGTGGCTGAGAGATTTCCGCACCTTGGTGCTGGAGGATTTCGGCCATGAAACGTACATCGCTTAAGTCAGGTACGTTGTGCAGGGTAACTTTTTCACCCGTTAATAAAGTCGCCGCAAGAATGGGTAGCGCGGCGTTTTTGGAGCCAGCAACTTGAATGGTGCCTTGAAGTTTTCGGCCACCTTGAATGCGTGCGACTTGAAGCATGTAGCAAAAGAGCGGGGGCGCCTTAGCGCCCCCGTTTCATTTAGCCTTCGCGTGGGCCGGAGCGACGATCGCCTTGGCTGCGACGGAAGTCAGGACGTCCGCCGGGACCACCGCGACCGCGACCTTGTCCACCGCGTGGGCGATGACCTTGGCGGAAATCGTTGCGAGGACCACGGTGTTCACCGCGAGGGTGTTGAGCGCGAGCAGCAGGTGATGCTTTGGTGGAGATACCAAACAAAGCGGCCAGCTTGCGTTTGAAGTTTACCCAAAAACCAATCGGAGATTGGACGGGAATCACCACGGGATCGATTTGCAAACGTGGACGTTCGCTACGAGGTTCGCGAGGAGTGCGCTCAGGGTGGCGACCTTGTTCATGGCCTTGTGGGGCATGTTGAGGTGCGTGTTGAGGGCGATCAAAGCGTTCGCCACGAGGTTCGCGTGGACCACGGGATTCGTGGCTACGCTCTGGACGTGGTTCGTGATGTGATTCGGGACGGCGCTCGGGGCGGAATTCGGCACGGGGTGCGCGAGGTGCTTGAGCGGCGGCGGGTTGGTGAGCGAGTTCGCCAGAGATGGATTCTTTGGCGAGTGCGGGATTTTCAACGACGCCGATGGA
>CANGNX010000067.1 GCA_947455415.1 Opitutia bacterium
ACGATTAAGAAGTAGTCGACGAAGCCCGTGCCAGCGATGACGCCCATCTCGTAATCGACGCGTCGGCACAGTTCAGCGGGGCTAGTTTTACCTGGACCAGGAATTTTTTCATCGGTCCAAGATTTGGGATTATCATAATCGACACCGTAACGCTCCTTCAGCCCTTTCTTAACCACCTCGAGAAGGAAGGACCCGTTAAGTCGCATGCCGTCGCGGCTCTCGCTGGTGACCTTAAAGTCTCCCGCTTTGCCTGCGGCGATAGATAATTTATTTTTTAGCGTCTCGTAGCCGTCGAGGATGTTATCGAGTTTCTTGTCGGACTTCGGCTTGGTACCTTCGCTGAAAATATAAACTGGGTAGTGGTTTTTGCCGACCGGCAATTGCACATCGCACATTTCGGCAATCGCGACGGTATTTTTAATCGCCTCGGGAATTTCGGAGAAGACCCGAAGCATTTCCGCTTCGCTCTTAAGGTAGAATTCTTGAGCGGGGTAACGCATGCGACGTTCGTCGGCGAGGCGGGCTCCCGTTTGAATGCAGAGCATCGCATCATGCGCAACATTGTCGGTTTCGTTGACGTAGTGGACGTCGTTGGTGGCAACGACCCGCAATTTAAATTCTTCGGCGAGTTTAAGGAGGTCGGGGATGATGCGCTTTTGTTCCTCGATGCCGTGATCCATCAGTTCGATGACGAAATTTTCTCGGCCAAAGATTTCGACGAGGCGTCCGCAAGCCTTGCGGGCGGCTTCATAGTCACCTTTGAGCAGGTTCTGCGGGATGATGCCCTGGAGACAGCCGCTGAAACCGATGAGACCTTCGGCGTGTTGGGCGAGTTGCACGATGTCGGTGCGTGGCTTGTAGTGTAGGCCGCGGACGTGGGCATCGGAGACGAGCTTCGTTAAATTTTGGTAGCCTTTGAAACTACGGGCGATGACACCCATGTGATAGTACTTGTGGCTGTTGCGATCAGGCTTGTCGGTAAGTGCGTGATCCCAAACCAGGTAGAGCTCGCAGCCTAGGAGGGGTTTTAATTTTAAGCCGCTCTTGGATTTTTGTTGGGCCTCGTGCCAGAAGTCGAAAAGTCCGAAAAGATTGCCGTGGTCGGTGATGGCGACCGCCCGCATGTTCATATCGCAGGCCCGGTCCATGAGGCGATCGATACGGCTGCAACCATCGAGCATGCTGTAATCCGTATGCACGTGGAGGTGCACGAAATCGGGACTAGAGTGTTCGTCGGCCATGCGGGGAGCGGGATAATAGGGACGCAAGTTAGCCCTAGGGAAGGGAAAAGACCTTCTAACGAGGGAGAGTTTTTCCCAATCAGCCGGCGGGCCTGATTACTTCACCTTCACGAAGGTCCGTTTGCCTGCTTGAATGACAATCTCGGAGGTCGGACGGGAGATTTTCAGGGCTGGGTCGGAGACTTTTTCGTCACCAATCTTTACGGCACCGCCTTCGATGAGCCGGCGAACTTCTTTCTTAGAGGGGAATAGTCCGGTAGCGGCGAGAAGGTCGACAATTCCCGCATCATTGGCACCCGCGGATAATGCGTCCCAGGTGAATTCGGGCATGTCGGTGCGTACGCCTCCTTTAGAGAAGACCGTTTCAAATTCTTGTCGTTCTTTAGCTCCAGCTCCCACGCCATGGAATTTATCGGTCAACGTGACTGCGAGCTGCTTCTTCATCTCCATTGGGTGTTGGGCCTGGAGGGATTTAATTTCTTCTTCGCTGCGTTCGAGCAGGAGGCGGTAGTAGGTCCACATCGTGGCATCGGGCACGGACATGATTTTGCCGAACATGTCTTTGGGGTTTTCGTTAAATGCGATGTAGTTGCCCAAACTCTTGGACATTTTCTTTTCGCCATCGAGGCCCACAAGGAGGGGCATGCCGAGAACCGCTTGAGGCGCTTGGCCATCTTTCTCTTGGAGGTCGCGTCCCACCATCATGTTAAACAACTGATCGCTACCGCCGATTTCGATGTCGGCTTTGAGCATCACGGAGTCGTGTCCCTGTAAAAGTGGGTAGAGGAATTCGACAATAGAAATGGGCGTTTGCTCTTGGTAGCGCTTAGCGAAGTCATCCCGAACAAGCATTTGAGCGACCGTCATTTGGCGACTCAGGTTGAGGGCATCGAGGAACAACATTTTTCCGAACCACTCGCTGTTGCGACGCACTTCGGTTTTTTTCGGATCTAAAATACGGTAGGCCTGCTCGAGGTAAGTTTTAGCATTCGCTTCGATGTCGGCTTCGCTGAGCACGGGGCGAGTGTCAGAGCGACCGGTGGGATCGCCGATGCGTGTCGTGTAATCTCCGATGATGAGGACGGCCTGGTGTCCGAGGTCTTGAAACTGACGGAGCTTATTCAAGACGACCATGTGGCCGAAGGTGAGGTCAGGGCGGGTGGGGTCGACGCCGAGTTTAACGCGGAGGGTTTTGCCGGCCTCGAGGCGTTTGGCGATTTCTTGTTCACCGATGAATTTCTCGGTGCGGGCCTTCATGGCCTTTAATTGTTCCGCGGCGGACATGGATTAGTAATGGTAGTGAAGGAAAGGTTCAGGGGGCACGTTGGCAAGGTGACACGTTGGCAAGGGGGAGTAATTTAGGGGACAAGTGGGCATGTTGGAACGTTGGCAAGGGGAACGCGAGCGGAGCTCGCGAGGGGGCAGGTTGGTAAGGGGTAGGGTGAGAGGGGGTGGGAACTTGCGCTTGGGCGGGGAACTCGCCTAATGGAGGCATGGACCTGATTAAAGAGCTTATCGAATATGTGAAGCACCCCAGTGTTTCGACCGATTCGGCCTTTAAGGCGGGCATGGATGGTGCCCGAGAGCACATTTGTGGCTTACTCAAAAAGGCCGGCTTAGAGGTCGAGGTCGTGCCCACGCCGTTGCACCCCATTGTTTTGGCACGTCGGAAGGGCCCGAAGGAATGGCCGCACATTATCTTGTATGGTCACTACGACGTGCAGCCAGCGGACCCGTTGAACTTATGGAGTTCGCCGGCGTTTGAGCCGGTAGTGCGTGATGGCCGTGTGTGGGGTCGGGGTACGGCGGATAACAAGGGCCCGCACTTGGCGGCTGTGGTGGCGTTAGCGAATTTATTAAAGCGTAAGCCTGATCTGCCGCTGCGTGTGACCTTTTTAATCGAAGGCGAAGAAGAAATTGGCTCACCGAGTTTCCCGGAATTTTTAAATAATTATAAAAAAGAATTATCCGAAGCGGATTGTGTTTTGTTGTCTGACACTGCCAGTCCCTCGTCGGATCAAATTGTCATCACCACAGGGCTGCGTGGAATTATCGGCTTAGAAGTCGGCCTGACGGGTCCGCGTTCCGATTTGCATTCTGGCCTACACGGCGGCGCCGTTTATAATCCTATTCAGGCTTTGGCGGAATTATGTGCCTCGCTGCATGATGCGGACAATGCCGTAAACATTGAAGGATTTTACGATGGCGTGGAGCAACCCGTGCGTTGGGAGCGCGATGAACTAAAGAAATTGCCGATGACGGAGGACGAGTACCGAAAGTTTTTATCAGTGGATGAACTGCATCCCGCACCTGGACTGAACGCGTTAGAAGCGGTACGTTTTGCACCAACTTTAGAATTTAATGGCATCGGCGGAGGCTATCAGGGCAAGGGCTCGAAGACCGTTATTCCCTCAAAGGTTTTTGCCAAGATTACCTGTCGCTTGGTGCCTGGGCAGGATCCGGTCGACGTGCATCGCAAAGTTGCTGAAGCGTTACGCGCACGCGCACCGAAGGGCGTACGTGTTGAAGTGAAGGAGATGCAGGGTAATGCGGCGTATTATGTCTGTCCGCCTGATCGATCCAACACGCCCCCAGACCAGAACCCAGTTTTGGCGCGAGCGTTCCGCGAGGCGGAGAAGGCCATTGCTGAATCGTTTGGTCGGGCCCCGCTTTATTTACGCGAAGGTGGGAGCGTGCCCATTATCGGTGACATCCGACGTGAGACCGGACTCGATTCAGTGATGATTGGTTTATTCACGCCTGAATCGAATCTACATGCCCCAGATGAGAATTTTGAAATCAAAATGGCGGAGCGTGCCGTGAAGGCCTACGAGCTCATTTTGGAGCGTTTGGCGGGGAGCAAGGGATAGCGGTAGGGCTGGGGGCAGGCGGGTAGGTGTTTATTACTTAAAACAGAGGTTTTTGGTGGTTTTACGGGGGGCCGGGTCACTCTTTTCCCTTCCGCTTTGCTGGTTTAGTGGGCAACCTCTGGGCATACACCATGGCTGTCTTTCGCAAACGTACACACACTCCTACGCCTAAGAAAAAGGATATTCCGGCAGGCCTCTGGACTAAATGTCCGCAGACGGGCGAGATGGTTTATACCAAGGACCTGGAGGCCAACTGGAATGTATTTCCGATTAGTGGTTACCACGAGCGTCTGTCGACGAAGCAGCGCATTGCACTTTTGATTGATAGCGGAACCTGGAAGGAAACGGATCATCGCTTGGCATCTAAGGACCCCTTGAAGTTTACTGCGGGCGGCTCGTACCCCGAGCGTGTGGCACAACACCAAAAGAAGTCGGGTCTACGCGACTCCGTCGTTTGTGGTCACGGCTTGATGGATGGATTGCCCGTGTCTTTGGCGATTATGGATTTCAGTTTCATGGGCGCCTCGATGGGTTCCGTTGCTGGCGAGAAAGTCACGCGTGCCATTGAGCGTGCGATCAAGATGAAGTGCCCGTGCATTGTGGTCTGTGCCTCGGGCGGTGCCCGCATGCAGGAAGGAATTCTTTCGTTGATGCAAATGGCAAAGACCAGTGCCGCCTTAGCGAAGCTTCGCTCGGCCGGTTTGCCTTACATTGCCGTTTTAACTAATCCCACCATGGCGGGCGTGATGGCGAGTTACGCCACGCTCGGTGATGTGATTGTCGCTGAGCCTGGTGCCTTGATCGGTTTTGCCGGGGCTCGCGTGATTAAAGAAACCACGAACCAAGATTTGCCTGAAGGTTTCCAGACCTCGGAGTTTCTGCTTAAGCGCGGCCTGATTGACATGATTGTGCACCGCAAGG
>CANGNX010000068.1 GCA_947455415.1 Opitutia bacterium
GGATCTCTTGCATAACCGAAATGTCCGACACAAACGAACCCGAAGATCATTTAGACGACTTACCTGAAGAAGCCCAAGCTTCCTCGTCTGGCGTCGACCAAAAGAAACTGGCTGAAGATGCCGCCCGCCGTCGCAAGGAGCTCCCGCTCCTGCAACGTATCGCGAAGCACTTCTCCAAGGACCGCGCGGTTTACCGCGAGTTGGTCATCAATGCCGAGACGCTTGAGAAGCGTGTGGCCTTGTTGACGAACGGCGTCCTCGATAAATTTGAAATCGAGCACAAGGGGGAGAACCGCATGGTGGGTTCGATCTTCAAGGGTCGCGTTCAAAATTTAGAAGGCGGACTCAAGGCTGCCTTCGTTGATATCGGTCAGCCTAAGAATGCCTTCCTGCATTATTGGGACATGTTACCGGCGGCGAACGACTCGCAGGTGGAATTTATCCGCGATAACGAATCCGCTGAACAAAAACAGCGTAAAGCACGCTACCAGGCGAAGGACATTCCACAGCTTTTCCCAGCTGGCTCGGACATTGTGATTCAGGTGGTGAAGGATCAAATCGGTACGAAGGGTCCACGTTCGACGACTAACATCGCTTTGCCCGGTCGTTACCTCGTGTTGATGCCATTCAGTGGCGCATGCGGCGTTTCGCGTAAGATTGAGGATCTGCCCGAGCGCGAGCGCTTAAAAGACATTTTGCGTTCGCTGACTATCCCTGAGGGTATGGGCGTGATTATTCGTACGGCTGGTGAAGGTAAGCAGGCTCGCTGGTTTGTGCGCGATTTGCACATGTTGCTTCGTCGCTGGCAGGCTATCGTCGAGAAAATCAATCAACCCGAGCGCAAGGCTGTTTTACTTTACAGCGAGCCTGGTTTGATTGAGCGCACCGTGCGCGATTTCTTAACGGAAGAAGTCGACCGCATCTTGGTAGATAACCCAGAAGACTTTAAAATCGTGCAGGATTTGGTCGGTGAAATTTCCCCACGTTCACGTTCACGCGTCGAGCTCTACAATGACCCCATTCCGGTTTTTGAGCGTTACAACATCGAACGTCAGATTGAACAGCTCTTCCAACGCCGAGTGCCGCTTCCTAGTGGCGGCGAAATCGTGATTGATGAAACTGAAGCACTGACGGCCATCGACGTGAACACGGGTTCGCATCGCGGCGGGAAGGACGGCAAGGACGGCAATTACATCACGCAGGCCAACATTGAGGCCGTGACCGAAGCGGCCCGTCAAATCCAGCTCCGCAACTTGGGTGGCTTAATCATGATCGATACCATCGACATGAAGAATCCGAAGGACCGTAAGAAAGTTTACGACACATTGCGTGAGGCCATGGAAGGTGACCGTGCTAAGCACCAGATTCTGCCTATTTCCCAACTGGGCGTCTTGCAGATGACCCGTCAGCGTCACACCGAGTCGAACACGACTTCGATGTACACAGCTTGTCCGCACTGTCAGGGTCGGGGCATTGTCAAAAACCCTCGCACGGTCTCCGTTGAAATTCAGCGCAAGCTGCTCAGCGTCATTCGCCGTCAGCGCGAAATTGTCGGACCCGACAAGGAATTGGAAATTAACATTCTCCTGCACCCGATTAACTTGGAGCGTATTGTCACCGAGGATCGCGAGTATTTCCGCGACTTGATGAAGTCATGCAAAGTACGCTTGGGTACTAAGCCTGACCCCACCTACAGCATCGAGGCCTTCAAGCTCTTTGATGGTGCTGGTAAAGAGCTGCGTTAATTCCAATGGCTGCGGCATTGCTTGAGATTCGTCCGGTGGATTGGTTGAAGCCGGATGAATCTCGTGCGGTCATCGAAGTCCTAAATTCTTACGCGTCGCACGCCATGGGTGGCGGTGTGCCCCTCTCAGAGAGCGTGCGTGCCAACCTCAGCGCTGAACTCTCGAAGCGAGCACAGACGCTCGTGCTCTTAGCGTGGTCGGAAGGGCAGGCCGTCGGCCTGGTCATTGCCTTTGAAGGTTTCTCTACTTTTGCCTGTAAGCCTTTGATGAATGTTCACGACCTAGCCGTGTTGCCTAAGTTCCAGTGTCGTGGCGTGGGCAAGGCTTTGATGGCTGCCGTGGAAGCCGAGGCCCGTCGACGCGGCTGCTGCAAGCTCACACTCGAGGTGCTGGAGAACAATCAACATGCCCGTAAGCTCTACGAAGCTGTGGGCTTTGCCCCATACCAACTCGATCCCGCGGCGGGACGAGCGCTCTTCTTAGAAAAGAAGTTAGCTTAACTTAATTTTCGGGCGGTGACGGAGTAAGCGCAGTCCGTTTAAACAAACGATAACCGTGCTTCCTTCGTGCACGGAAACGCCGAGCGAAAGCGGTGCACCGTTAATCACCACAACCATGGCCATGGTGAGCGCAGCTCCGATGGACAGTGCGATGTTAAAGCGAATCGCCGCACGTGCGGCTTTACTGAGTTCGATGGCCCCGATGAGTCGGCCGATGCGATCATCGGTTAAAACTACGTCGCTGGATTCTAGTGCCGCATCGCTACCGCGACTGCCCATGGCGATGGCCACATCGGCCGCGGCGAGACCAGGTGCATCATTCACGCCGTCACCGACCATCGCGACCACGTGGCCTTGCGTCGAGAGGTTGCGGATGGTTTGCATCTTGGCTTCAGGCGTAAGTGCGGCTGCATAATTTTCGATACCCACTTGGCGAGCGGCGACCGATGCCGCTTCTTCGCGGTCACCCGTGAGCATGAGGGTGTGAATCTTGCGTTGATGCAGGGCGGCGAGGGTGGGGGCGCTTTCGGCTCGGATTTCATCCACAAGCGTGACGCGGACGATTGTGGTGCCGTCAGAGGCCCAGACCTCGCTGATAATTGCCCCTGAACCTAAGCCAGCGCTCTCTAAGAGAGGTGCACCGACAAACTCGCGTGAACCCACGCTCCAACGACTGCCTTTAATGGTGCCTGCGATGCCTTGTCCGGGTGAGTTAGAAAGCCCAGTAACGGGCAGGAATTGAGCCCCTTCTGCTTGGCAGGCCTTAACGATGGCATAGGCAAAAGGGTGGGTGGAGTTGCTCTCTAAAGAGAGAAGGGCTGATAGTGTTTCGGCCCTATTGCTCGATGGAGGGAAAACCTCGAGTGCAGCGACAACGGGTTCACCTGAAGTGAGCGTGCCCGTTTTGTCGAAGCAGATGTAATCCACGTCGGCGAGTCGTTCGACGGCGGAGCCGCCACGGAAAAGAATCCCTTGTCGCGCTCCTGCAGCGATGGCGGCGAGAATGGCAGATGGGACGGAGAGCACTAAAGCGCACGGACTGAGAACGACGAGTAACGTCATCGCGCGATACAGGGCGGAGTCATCTGTTCCGGTAGCGGAGCGCCCGAGGATGAAGTATTGCACCAGGAAGAAGACAGTCGCGGCGCTCAGGGTGAAGATTGCGTAGATGTCGCCCCAGCGATCAATCGCACGTTGGGCGGGTGCCTTACTCTCTTGGGCTTCGCGGATGAGGGTAACGATTCTTTGGAGTGCGCTGTCTTTTTCTGCTTTGGTGACGCGCACCACTAGTCGACCCCAGGTATTAAGTGTTCCGCTGGAGACGGCATCGCCCGTGTGTTTTTCGACAGGCTTCGCTTCGCCGCTGAGCGTGCTCTCGTCGATGGAACTTTCGCCCGATTCCACTTCGCCATCGGCGGGCACGAGTTCACCAGGTAGAACGACAATGCGGTGGCCAGGGGTGAGTTGGGCGACGTTGATTTCGGATTCTGCGCCATCACTTCCAATCAAGCGGGCGTGCTTGGGAGCCCCTTCTAACAGGGCATCAATCGCACCCCGCGTGCGGTACATTGCGTAGTGTTCAATCGCACCGGCGGCGGAGAAGAGAAAGAGGAGTAATGCGCCTTCTTCGGCGTGGCCAACCGCAACGGCACCGACGGCGACAACTATCATCAAGAGGTGAACATCGATGCGCTTCTCGAGTAAGGATGCCCAGCCGTCGATGAGTGCATCCCAACCACCGCAGAGACAGGAGAGTGAGATGAGTGCAGTTGAGATCCAGTGAAGGGAGGTGTCTGATGGATACACTTGCGCGAAGATCAGCGAAAGAACGCCAAATAGACCGCTTAAAGCGCTTAGAACTGCCAATTTCTTCCATTCATCATGGTGTTCATGACCGTCGTGCCCGTGGTGTGCGTCGCTCATAGTGGATAGGTTGCGATGAAAGTGTGGACGGTCAATCACTCTACGAAAAGTGAGTGCGATGAAGGTCTGAAATTTTCGATTTCAGAATTTTTTTCGTCCCAAAATTTGGTAGGTATTTTTTGGTGCGGGAGCATGATGAAAATTCCTCTTGCGCACTGAGTATAAATGACTATCAATTTTATCTAAGAGTTAACCGCAACGTGACGAACCGAACCGAAACCCCTAGCGAAAGCTTAATCACCGTGTCGCTTCCTGTGAAGCTTCACTCTGAAGCAGTCGCCTTTCAGCAACGTTCTGGTCTCACTAATCTCAGTAAGGTGATTCGTCACGCACTGGAGAATTACAGCGATAGCCGTCCCACTGTTGAGCCCATTGCGTCTCGACAAGTATCTTTCCGCGTACCGTCGGAGCTCCGTACTCGTATTACCCGCCAGGCCAAGAACGCCCGGGTAAGCGTGGGGCGAATCGTCAGGATGGCGCTTCAAGCGCTGCCCTCAAACCCAACAACGATCCAAAATAAGGAAAAAACTATGGCAAAGAAAAAGGCCGCTGCTAAAAAGGCGACCAA
>CANGNX010000069.1 GCA_947455415.1 Opitutia bacterium
CTTAGCGATCGCATCCTGAGCTTGCTGTGCATTGCCCATGGTTACGAAGGCGAAGCCACGAGGACGACCCGTGAACTTATCCATCATTACTTCCACGGAAACCACTTCGCCCGCTTGGGAGAAATGTGCGCGGATGTCTGATTCAGTAGCAGCCCAAGGAAGGTTGCCTACGAATAACTTATTTTCCATATCTTTTGTTTTCTTTAGTATTACTTACAACCGCATTGCCCGTTTCCTTCTTGGATTTCGATTTGCCGTCTTAGCGACCGTCAACTCACCGGATTCTTGCGGGGAGCGCTCTTGGTTTGGTTATTTTCAGAGCGAACCTGACCCGCATTAGTTCACCTTTAGGAGGCTGGGGCAAGTTTATTCACAATAGGGTTCATTCCCCAGTGGAACCATTGACAGTTTGGCCATCATTTCGATGATTGGGGGATGAGTAAACCACTTGAAACCGATGCCATTTTGAAGGCCCTGGTATCGCTAGAAGGGTGGAGTTACGATGACGGTAAACTATTGAAGGTTATAGACTTAAAAGACTTTAACGCGGCCATGGATTTCGTTGGAAAAGTCGGACAAATTGCCGAAAAGCAGAACCATCACCCTGAAATCATTAATAATTACCGTCGGGTGACCCTCAGGCTCTGCACCCACGATGTGGGTGGAAAGGTTACGGAGAAAGATTTGACCCTCGCCCGAGCCATCCAATTGCTCTGTTCAAATGATTGATCCTGCTGAAGCCATCGACGCCCTCCTCGAGGAGCTCCGTCGGCAAAAGGCGGCGGGGGTTCGTCGGGTCAGTGTTTCGGACGAAAGTTTGGCCCAACTTAAATCACTGACAGGTGAGGTGAGTTCGCCGGTTGTGACGGCACCCGTTAAGTCGGCGACACCTGTGGCATCGGCTCGCCCAACAATCGTATCCGCGGTGGCACCGAAAGTTTCTGCGGCGGCGGCCGAAAAAATTTCCACCCCGCCACCCGTTTGGAATTTACCCTCGGGAACTAAAAAAGAAAAAATGCTTTGGTTGGAAAATCAGGTTAACCAATGTGCAGAAACGCGCCGTCACCTGGCGGAGAAAGTGAAGCCGCTCTTAGGTCGCGGTTCCTTGGACGCCAAAATCTTTATCGTTGGAGAAGCCCCAAGTGCCGAGGAAATGGAGCAGGGGCGGGCCTTTGCCGGCGATGCGGGTGATTTGTTAAACAAAATTTTAACAGCTACGGGACTAAAGGAGGAGGATATTTATTTTTCGAATTTAATTACTTGGAAGCCAAAGGCACCGACACCGTTTGGTAAGCGACCACCGCGGGCAGATGAAGTGGAGTTCGGTCGCCCTACGCTGATGGCCCAGATTGAAATCGTGAAGCCTCAGTTGGTCATTGCTGCAGGAGCGCAGGCCTTCGCTGCACTCACGGGGTCGGCTGAGACCATCACGCACAAGCGCGGTCAGTGGCATGAATTAGCGGGCCTTCCGATGATGCCGACGTTCCACCCCAGTTATCTTTTAAACAATCCCAGTATGAGTTCGAAACGCGTGGTCTGGGAAGATTTCCTGAAGGTAATGGAAAAACTAGGCCTGCCGATTTCGGCGAAGCAGCAAGCGTACTTCTTGGTGGAACCGAAGAGTACGGCCAGCGACTAACGAACCGTGTTCACCAGCTTCTTCAGGGGAAACTGAAGAATGTGTGAGTTGCGTCCGCTGGCTTTGAGTTCGCGACGGCGGGTGGCGGGTAAATCGTTTTGTGAACCGCTGGTAAAACCGCAGGAAGATTGGAAGAAACCTTGGGTCTGAGTTGTGAGGGCGATAACTTTTTTGGCACCGAGTTCCTTGGCGCGGTGTTTGGCGTACTCGACAAGTTTTTTGCCAACGCCGCGGCCGTGGTAGAAAGGTTGCACGTAGACGGCACAGATTTCCATGGCCTTACCATCGGGGTAAGGGCGGAGGGCGGCGCAACCAATGATACTATCGTCGATTTCGTAGACAAAGAAGTCGGTGATCGATTGTTCGATTTGCTGACGCGTGCGCAGCACAAGGGCATCGGTCTTAGCGCCGTGTTTCGCTAAATTGTAGAGGGCTTGGGCGTCTTTCTTTTTGGCGGGGCGAATGCGGTCATAATCGTTCGCGTGAATCATGGTACCGAGTCCGACCTTATCAAAAATTTCCGTGAGTAAGCCGCCGAAGACGCGGCCATCAAGAATGTGGGCGCGCGGGACATCTTCATCGAGTGCCTTGGCAGACTGCATCGCTTTGCTTCGGATGCGTGGATCGAGTTTGATGGTTTTACTCGAGAGAATTTTCTTCAGCTCGTCTTCCGGTAGATTGATTTTCACTTGGCCCTCAATTTGCAGGCCCGCGAACGGAGTGAGGTAAATCAATTTGGAAGCGCCCATGGCGGCGGCGAGTTCCATCGCGAGGTGGTCGCTATTGACGCGTAAAGACTGGCCTTCGCGATCGCAGACGATTGGGGTAACTAGCGGCAGGATATCTTGAGCGAGCATCGATTTGAGAATCGCGACGTCGACTTTTTCAACCTTGCCGGTGAAGAGGTGATTCTTGCCTTTGATGACGCCAACGTTGGTGGCGCGGACGGCGTTGGTGATCGCGCAGCGCAGGCCAGCCTGTGAAAGGTGTTCGAGGACTGTTTGCGAGACGAGGGCGGAAGCTTCGCGAGCGAGTGACATTGTCGCTACGTCGGTCACGCCTTCGCCTTGCACGTCAGAGAGGGAAACGTTGTGTTCGCCGGCGAGGGCAACGAGTTGCTGGCCGATACCGTGCACGAGGATGACTTTAATCGACAAGCTGCGTAGCACGGCGATGTCGGTCACGATGTTGGTAAAATTCTCGTGGCTGACGATGGAGCCATCGACCGCGATGACGAAAATGTGGTCACGAAACATCGGGACGTACCGCAGGATGCCCCGGAGGTCGGTCGGTTTCATCGCTCGTTCGCGCTGGCTGGACATGGGAATATTTATGGACTCCTCTTTGCTGTTCGCAATACTGATGAGTGCATGGGGTCCTCGCGTCAAAAAAAGATTTCCGCAGTTCCTCCAGAGCTGGCTGACGCAGTGGACACCTTTATGGCCTACCTCTCGTTGGAGCGTGGCCTGGCCAAGCTCACCATTGCGGCCTATGAGGATGATTTAAATCGCTTTGCACAGCACTGCGGGCGGGCGGGCAAGGGGCATTGGACTGCGGTGGGCTTGGCGGAGGTCGATTCCTGGGTGAAGTCTTTAGACCGCAAGGGCCAGGCGGCAGCCTCGCTTTCGCGTCGGCTCTCGGCCGTGCGTGCTTTTGCCGCTCACTTGGTGCGTATCGGACTTCGTCGTGATGATTTTACGGAATTAGCGAAGGGACCTAAGATGAAACGCACCTTACCTGGAACCATGACGGCGGAGCAGGCGGCGAAGGTCGTATCGGCACCTGATACCTCGACCCCGCAAGGTCTACGGGATCGGGCGATGTTGGAATTAATGTACGGCTCGGGACTGCGCATCTCAGAACTCTGTGGTTTGGATTTACAGGGCCTCGATATGGAATCGGCCGTGGTGCGGGTCAGGGGTAAGGGCTCAAAGGATCGCGTCGTACCAGTTGGCGAGACGGCCATCGTTGCGATTCAGGCTTACTTGAAAGATGGACGTCCGAAACTTATGCGACCCAAGACGGGTAGCGCCTTATTTTTAAGTGCCCGAGGTCAGGCGCTTTCGCGCAAAACTTTTTGGCTGAGCGTGAAGCAGGCGACGAAACGATCGGGCGTAGACATTTCGGTGAAGCCACATTTGTTACGTCACGCCTTTGCGACGCACCTGCTCGCGGGCGGTGCGGACTTACGTTCGATTCAGGAAATGCTCGGCCACGCCGATATTGCCACGACGCAGATTTATACTTCGGTCGAACGCACCGCGCTGAGTGATGCCCATCGTAAGCATCACCCGCGGGGTCGTAAGCCGTAAGCTTAGAGGAAGAAGAGCAGGCCGCCTAAAATCGTTACCGCGGAGAGGGTGCCAATAATGAACTTAGCGGTCGGCGAAACTTCAATGATTGCCACCTCTTCTTGGTCGAGCGTGGGGCGAACCACCGCTTCGCGTAAGATGGCGAAGTAGTAGTGAATGCTGAGTGCGACGCTCACGAGGGCGGCTCCGAAGATCCACCAGAGTTTAAGTTTCGCGAGGAGGATTAGAATGAAGAGTTTAGCGAAGAAACCAATCGAAGGAGGAATGCCGGCGAGCGAGCTGATGCCGAAACCGAGCGCACTGGCGAGAATAGGTGAGCGACGAAGTAACCCGCGTAATCCGAGGAGTGGGCGGCGGTGGTCTTCGTCGACGGGGATGGAGACGAGGGCTTGCGCGGTGAGGTAGCTGCCGGCGATGTAGGCCAGCAGGTAGTACGATAGCAGGTTGCGATTAAAACTTTCGCTGTCGCTGGCGACCAGCATGGCGGTGATGGCGGCCAGAATAAATCCAGCATGTGAAACGCCGGAGAGTGCGATGACGCGCTTAATGTCGGTCGCGGCGAGGGCGGCGAGGTTGCCGACAAGTAAAGTGAGGATGGAGGCGACCGCTAAGAGTGGTGCTAACTTGCCAGCGAGTGGTTGGAGGGGCCCGGTGACGAGAATGAATAGGATAAACGCACCCGCGGCCTTAGAGGCGGTGCCGAGGAAAGTTGTCGTCGGTGTGGGTGCACCTTGATAAACATCAGGGATCCAAGCTTGGAAGGGAAAGGCGCCGAGTTTGAA
>CANGNX010000070.1 GCA_947455415.1 Opitutia bacterium
TATAAAGTCATGAGCCGCATTGGCAAACAACCCGTCACCGTTCCCGCCAGCGTTAAAGTCGCTGTGAACGGACAGACCATTTCTGTCGAAGGTCCGAAAGGAAAACTTTCGTACTCTTTCCCCGCACAAATCGGCGTCACCGTCGATAAGTCGGTCGTCCAAGTTGCTGACCTTTCCGAGAAGAAAGATCAGAGCCCACTTTACGGCACCACCCGCGCGATTATTCGCAACATGGTGGAAGGCGTTGAAAAAGGTTACTCTAAGACCCTTCTCATCGAAGGCGTTGGTTTCAAAGCTTTGCTCAAGGGCAACGTGCTCGACCTCGCTTTGGGTTACTCTCACCCGATCCGCTACACCATTCCTGCTGGAGTGAAAGTGGAAGTCACCGACGGCACCAAGCTCGTCATCAGCGGACCTGATCGCCACATGGTGGGTCAAGTTGCTGCCTCCATCAAACTCTACAAACCTGTTGAACCTTACAAAGGTAAGGGCGTTCGCATTGAAGGCGAATACGTCCGCCGTAAGGAAGGTAAGAAGACGGCTTAACCCTAAATTTGTTTAACCTATGAAAGTTTCCAAAAAGAATTTGTTAGCCCAGAAGCGTCGCTGGCGCATCCGCAAGACCGTTCGCGGTACGGCGGCTCGCCCACGCGTTGCCCTCAAGCTCACGCACTTACACCTCTACGCTCAAGCCATCGACGATGATCGTGGTTTGACGCTGGTGGCGTGTGCCACGACCTCCAAAGACTTGCGTGCCAAAAAGCTCCGTCCTTCGGTTGCGGGTGCCGCTGCCTTTGGTGCTGCTTTCGGCGAAAAAGCCAAAGCTGCAGGTCTCACCACCGTGGTCTTCGACCGCGCCGGTCGCCGTTACCACGGTGCCGTCAAAGCCTTTGCTGATGCCGCCCGTAAGGCAGGCCTCCTATTCTAAACTTACATGAGCGAAGATACTAATAAAGCACCCGCCGCATCTGCAGCCCCTGCTTCCGGACAAGGTTCGGAGCGTCGTGGTCCTGGCGGCAATAATCGTCGTGGTCCAGGCGGCCCTGGCCAGCGTCCTCCTCGTCGCGAAAATCGCAACGAAGCTCCTGCTTCCGAGTACAACGATAAAGTCGTCCACATCAACCGATGCTCAAAGGTCGTTAAGGGTGGTCGTCGTTTCAATTTTGCTGCGTTGGTCGTTGCCGGTGACGGCAAAGGTCGCGTCGGCGTTGGTTACGGTAAGGCTAAAGAAGTTCCTGATGCGATTCGCAAGGGAACCGATCGTGCCCACCGCGCCCTCACGCATGTTCACCTCCGCAACAATACCATTCCTCATGAAGTGATTGGTCGTGCAGATGGTGGCGTCGTGATGCTTCGTCCTGCTTCGCCTGGTACCGGTTTGATTGCGGGTGGCGGCGTTCGCGCTGTTCTCGAAGTCGTCGGCCTGAAAGACGTTCTCTCCAAGTCCATGGGCTCGAACAATCCGCAAGCGATTGTGAAGGCGACCTTGGATGGCCTCTCGCAATTACGCACCCTCGAACAAATTAAGTCTCTTCGCGCTTAAGCGAAACCCACACCAATGAAATTACACTCTCTCCCAGAAATTAAGGGTTCCACTCACCGTCACAAGATCCTCGGCCGCGGCCGTGGTACTGGTCACGGTAAGACATCGGGTCGTGGCCACAAAGGTATGAAGGCTCGTTCCGGTGGCGGTCACCGTCCAGGTTTTGAAGGCGGTCAAATGCCTCTCTACCGTCGCCTCCCTCACCGTGGTTTCAAGAATGTGAACCGCATCGAGTACGCCGTGATTAACTTACGCGACCTCGAAGACTTGAAGGGTAAAACTTTTGGCCTCGCTGAACTTAAAGCCGAAGGCGTGTTGCGTACCAACGCTCCGCTCTTGAAGGTTTTGGGTACTGGTGAAATCACTCGCGCCGTTACGGTTTCTGCTCACCGCTTCTCCGAAGCTGCGAAAAAGAAAATCGAAGCTGCTGGTGGTAAGGTGATCGAGCTCGCGACCAGCGTAGCCGAATAATCCCAACCAACCCTCCGCGATGTTTTCGGCCTTCGCCAATTGCTGGAGGATTCCCGAACTCAGGGCCCGTTTAATCACAACGGTCGCTCTGGTGTTCGTTGCGCGTATTGGTGCGAACATTCCTTTGCCCGGTATCGACCCTAAGGACATTATGGAATACTATCACTCGATGGCCGATCAGGCTTCGGGTGGTGTTGTGGCCATGTACAATATGTTCACGGGTGGTGCGATGTTGAAGGGCGCGATTTTCTCGTTGGGCATTATGCCTTACATCAGTGCCTCGATTATCATGCAACTGATGTCGGCCGTGGTCCCGTCGATTGCACGCTTACAACAAGAGGGCGAAACGGGTCGCCAAAAAGTCGCTCAATATTCTCGTTACCTCACCATCGTCATTGCGATTGTGCAGTCTTCCTTGCTCCTTGGTGCTTTTTGTAATCCCGCGAAAGTGGGTCAGGCCTTGGGCTTGGGCAATTTCACGGGCACCATCGTAGTGATGGAAAGCAAAACCCTTTTCGTGTTCTTGGGCGTGTGTCTCTTAACCGCTGGCTCGATTGTCATGCTCTGGATTGGTGAGCAAATCACACAGCGCGGTATTGGTAATGGCACTTCAATTTTAATTACGGTTGGCATCATGGCCGACATTCCAGGTGCCCTGACCTCGTTCTACGGCATGACCTTTGGTGGTAAGATTGGTGCTGCCGCTGCCAATTCGCACGGCTGGGAAAAGGCCTTTGGAATGTTAGTCTTATTCGTGTTGGTGACCGCTGCGATGGTCGCCATCAATCAAGCCGTTCGCAAAATTCCGATTCAGTATGCGCAACGCATGGTGGGTCGTAAGATGTACGGTGCCCAAACGAACTACCTTCCCTTGAAGGTGAACTATGCGGGCGTGATGCCGGTGATTTTTGCGGGTGCCATCTTGAGCTTCCCGCCAATGTTGCTCAATCCGCTCAGTACGCTCTCTCCGCAACTTGAGTTCCTACGCTCATGGGGTGATGTTTTCCAAGGTCGCGGTTGGTTCCACTACATCTCGTATGCCGTGCTGATTTTTGGTTTCAGTTACTTCTGGATTTCGATCATGTTCCGTCCGGTACAAATTGCGGACGACTTGAAGAAGAATAACGGTTACGTCCTCGGTGTTCGCCCCGGAGAGCACACCGCTCAGTTCCTTGATTTCGTAATGACGCGCCTTACGATTGCAGGCTCACTCTTCTTGCTCATCATCGCCTTGATGCCTGATTTGCTGACGCTGCAGCTCAACTTCCCGATGCGCTTGGCTTCATTCTTGGGCGGTACGGGTGGTCTGATTACGGTGGGCGTCATGCTTGATACGATGCGCCAAATCGAAACGTATTTATTGCAACGCAACTATGAAGGCTTCTTGAAGAAGGGCCGCATCGGCAGTTTGCCAATTCCGTCGCAGGGTCCACGTCCAGGCTCTGAAAATGCCGCACTGGGCTCGATGGAGAAAACTTGTTTGGTCCTCTTTTTACTCGGTGTGACGGCGTGGGTCGTCAATCACTGGAATTTGTTCGCCCTGTAAGTTTTGTTTGAATGATTGACCTTAAGTCTACGGATGAAGTGAGTCGCATGCGTGCCGCGTGTGTGGCAGCCGCGAGAGTCTTGCAGGATCTCTCAAGCTTAGTGGTACCTGGAATTTCCACAGCTGGACTTGATTCGGCCGCGCGTGGCTTGATGTTGCGACACGGTTGTGAAAGTGCCTGCCACGGCTATGTAGTCGGCCGTCTCACGTATCCAGGTTATGTATGCATTTCGCTCAACGATGAAGTCGTACACGGTATAGGTTTGCCCGATCGCATTGTGCGGGACGGAGATTTGGTTTCTCTGGACGTGGTCGTGAGCCGCGACGGATTTATCGGCGATAACGCCCGCACCATTCTGGTCGGCAAGGTTTCGCCCGAAGCTAAAGCCCTTTGTCAGGATACCGAAAAAGCCCTCATGGCAGGCATTGCCGCCGTGAAGCCCGGAAATAGGGTAGGGGACATCTCGGCAGCCATCCAGGCTGCCCTAGCCCCCGGGGGGTATGGCATCGTGCGCGACTTCGTTGGCCACGGTGTGGGTCGCAAAATGCACGAAGAGCCACAAATCCCGAACTTTGGCCGGGCTGGTACTGGACCTAAGTTATTGCCTGGTATGACTTTAGCAATTGAGCCCATGGTTAATTTAGGCACCCATAAGATCGTGATGGCGGCCGACGGGTGGACAGCCCGGACCGCCGATGGCAAGGTTTCAGCCCATTTTGAACACACCGTTTTGGTCACCGAAACGGGAGCTGAGATTTTAACCCTATCTTAGTTGTCTTTTTTGCTTTCCAATCTCCCCAGAACCCTCAAGTTCCGACCTCTTTCCCACCTTCCAAACAGCACGGACACCATGCCTCGAATCCTCGGCGTAGATATACCCAATAACAAAAAAGTAGA
>CANGNX010000071.1 GCA_947455415.1 Opitutia bacterium
CAAAGCAATGTCTCCCGATTCGGCCGACCAGAACCCTCCCCAGAAAGAGTCCTCCTCCCCTCTGGACCTTTCCTTTCTTGGTTTGGGACCATCATGGGTCTCGGGTCCGACCGAAAATGTGAGCTCCGGCCGTGGCCCTCGCCGCGAAGGCGGCGACCGCAAAGGTCCTCCCCGTCGTGACGGCAATCGTGGTCCATCTCGCGGACCCAACAGCAATTCCGATTCTCGTGGTAATGATCGCGGCCCCCGTCGCGATGACCGTCGTGGACCTTCCCGCGAAGACCGTGGAAATTTCCAGCGCCAAGAAGAACCCGCACCTCCCGCTTTCGTTGTCTCAACCGGATTTTTCCCCGATGATGCGAAGTTCGAACTGCTAGGCGATGCCATGAAAAAGAGTCTCATCACCTATGAGCTCTTCAGCATCGCTCAACTTATTCTCGATAAAGAAGACCGCCTCTCCATCGTCATTAAGCCCGCCAACGCCGAGAAAAGCCCCGATACCCTGCTTTCCATTTCCGTGCCTGATAGCATGCCCTTCCTTACGGAAGCCGAAGCGGTCAGTCACGTCATGGCACGACACCTCGATAAATTTTTCGACATCGTTGAAGTTGAAGTCGAAGCACCTAAAGGCGTTTTTCAGATGGTCGCAAAGTGCCCCCAAACCGGCACCATCCTCGGCGCACCGACTCACCACAATTATCAAAAAGCATTACGCGAACACCACTCACGTCACTGCCCCAACGTTCCTTTCGAACGCTTCAAGGCCGGACTAGAAATGATCCGCGAACAAGAAGCGATTGATGCCTGGGTTAAATCCATGTCGCGTCGCAATGAGTACGCCCCCAAGGATCGCAAAGAAGGCGAACCCGAGCGCCTCGAATCCATCGATGCCGCACGCGGCTTCCTCCTGGCCTTCCGCAAAGAGGCTACAGTGATTTCACGTAATCAAGTGCGCTTCCCCGGACGACTCCTCGCGGAAATGCCCCCCGGCCCCTTGCGCGACTGCGTGCGCTACGCCCTCGATTTACAGCGTCAATTCCCGCTTGATACCGCTAACGGCATCCGCGGCCGCCTCCGCAAAGAAGGCTTCCACCTATATAAGAAGGGCTCCAAAGGGATCACCTACGCTTGTGGCGTCCGCCGTAAGTGCCGCGACCCTCAATCAACTTTCAGTGATTCGATGCAGAAGATTTTTGATTCGCTCGATAAGACCTCTGGACAACAAAGCAAAGACGTCGTGCTCTCCATCGGTGGTGAAGCCGCCGACGATGCCGCCAAGGCACGTGTCCTCGCCGATCTTAATTTCCTGATCAATGAAGGTTACATCGCTAAACTTCACGACGGTCGTCTCTTCGCTCAACCCGTTCTCAGCTCTCAGGCCAAAGCCAAGGAAGAAGCTGAGAACGAAGCTGAGGAAACGAAGTAAATTCTTCAGTAGGGTTTCGTTGGCAAGGTGACACGTTGGCACGGGGAGAGGTAGGGGCACTACTGCGTCGTGCCCTTGTTAATTATATATTTTACACTACCCCTTGTCACCGTGCCCACGTGCCAGCTTGTCCCCTAAATAACGCGAGCCGCGCTCGCGTTATTTCCAATTCTCCCCAATCCAAGGCGTGGGCAAAACACGTCGATACCACTTGCCGCTGCGACCAACCAACGCGTCAGGTGGATTCGGCACACCGTGAAATACGACAATCTTCGCACCATCAGGAATCGTAGGTGTTTGGAAAAATGAGAAGGGGAAATATTTTACGCAGTGACGCTTAAAACTCCGACACCAAGTCTCGGGCCAATACCCGACTTTGCCGTGCGCCGAAAGCTGAGCCGTCAAATACTCCTGCTCATTGCGATGCTTCTTACGGACCAACTCCAAATTATTGCGGAAATAATCAATGACATCGGCATGTTGACCCGCGGTCCATCGGTACACCGATGAATTGCCGGTGTAGTGACCCTTCTGCCAATCGCGGATAATTAAAAAGTCTCCTGGCTGCTCGAAGAATGAGTTAATGTTTCCGACAATCACGATATCGATGTCGAGAAAGAGGACTTCGCCCTTTAATTCAGGGCCGCCCTTGGCCGTTAAATCGGGCGAAAACGAAACCAGCTTCGTCCAACCGCGCTCCGGTGCACCCGCAGGCAATTTCAGACTCGGAATCGGAAAAGTCTCAATGCCGTCATTAAGGCCCGTGCGATTATCGGTCAGACAAACAAAGCGATGAGGGATGGTGAGGTGACGCTGCACCATGGAGTGTAATCGGTTCACATACTCCGGACCGTACTTCGTGCCCCACTTCATACAAAGAATTGTAGCCATCTGAAAGCCCATCCTGCCCACCTGCCCCTCCCACTCCAGCCAAAAACCCAAAGGGGTCAGGCTGTTAGTAAAAAGCCCTGTTAGTAAAACCGCCCCAAAACATCAAATTTACTAACACCCACTTTCACTAACAGCCTGACCCCTTCCAGGCACATATTGTCTACGTCAAATTAAGTCATTTAAATAAACGTGGAGGACTGCCAAATCCATGATTTAACTCAATTCACCCCAGCCTCCTATGAGAAAAATACTCTTCATATTAATTCTTGGTTTTATTTCGTACCCACAGCTAAAGGCTAAAACCACCACGGGGGCTGACGAGGGCGTGACCGTCGACATGAGCGGGACCAACTCGGTACAACCTGAAACCCCCACCGCCCGCGATGCCCGCATGGCCTGGTGGCGCGAGGCTAAGTTCGGACTATTCATCCACTGGGGAGTTTATGCCGTACCCGCTGGAAAATACGGCGACGTCGATAGCTACGGTGAATGGATCATGTGGAACACCAAAATGTCCCCAGCCGAATACCAAGGTTACGCTAAAAAATTTAATCCAGTTAAGTACAATCCCGAGCAATGGGTGAAAATCGCCAAAGACGCTGGTATGCGTTACATGGTCATCACTTCAAAACACCACGACGGCTTCGCACTCTTTCCATCACAAGCGAGCAAGTGGAATGTCGTCGATGCCGCCGCTTACGGCAAAGACCTCCTGGGCCCACTCGTCCAAGCCGCCCACTCTCAAGATTTGAAAATCGGTTTCTACTATTCCCACTCACAGGATTGGAATAATCGAGGCGGAGCGATTAAGTCCTTCAAAGAAGGCGACGGCTGGGACGAATCTCAAAAGGGGTCGTTTGATTCTTATCTAGAAAATACCGCCAAACCGCAAATACGCGAAATCCTCACCAATTATCCGATCGATATCCTTTGGTGGGATACGCCACTCCACATGTACAAGCCACGTGCTGAGCCGATTGCTAAAATGTTAAAAGAAATTCGTCCGAATATCCTCACTAACTTACGCCTCGGCGGAGGTTATGGCGACTACGCCACTCCCGAACAGTTCGTACCTTCAACCGGATTAAAAGGTGACTGGGAAACCTGCATGACGATGAATAAACACTGGGGCTACAACGCCGCAGATCAGAACTGGAAATCGTCTTCTGAACTCATCCAAAAATTAATCACTATTTGCGCCAAGGGCGGTAATTTTTTGCTCAATGTCGGACCAACGGCGGAAGGGGAAATTCCCGCTGAAAGCGTGAAGCGACTCAATGACGTAGGCCAGTGGCTCAAAGTGAACGGTGAATCCATTTACGGAACCACCGCCGGACCCTTCCCCTTCCTCACCTGGGGTGCCGCGACGCGGAAAAATCAAATCGTATACCTGCATGTGTTTAACTGGCCTGCCGACAGCCAACTGCGCTTACCCCTGCTCAGCAGAATTAAGAGCACGACCTTGCTCGTTGACCCAACGAAAGAACTCCAGACGACACTCAGTTCTACGGGCACCATTATTCAGCTGCCGCCTCAAGCACCCGATAGCGTTGCCTCGGTGATTAAACTCGAGATTGCCGAAGAGCCTAAGGTTGAACCGATTGCTTCCTTTAATAAGAAACTGATTGCGACCAGTGAGTCTCCTAAGAATCGCGTAGCCGCCGCCCAAGATGGCGATGCCGCCCAATACTGGGAGGCCGCCGCCGATGATAAGAATGCTTATTTAGAATATGATTTAGGCCAACCCACCTTAGTCCATGCACTCGCCGTTGATGAACCCGATCGCTGGCCGCGCTACAAACAAGAACTGCGCGTAGAAATCGAGACGGACAAAGGATGGACACCTCTGCTTTCCACCGATACCAAAGGAC
>CANGNX010000072.1 GCA_947455415.1 Opitutia bacterium
CGGCTGAATTTTTTCGTGTCGACCCTAGACTTTCTTTGACTTTCACCAGAAAACTCGGCTTCTTCCAAGAACTCTATGAAGCCACGCATCCTCCTCACCACCACTTCATTCCAAGACACCCCTGGCGAACACCATCGCCTCCTTAAAGAAACGGGTTGGGAAGTGGTCACCGCTCGCGGTCCTCTCAGCGAGGCCGACACGTTAGCGTTAATGGGGGAATTTGACGGTTACATCTGTGGCGACGACATGATCACGCAAGCAGTCATTGATAAAGCCCTCCCTCGCCTCAAGGTCGTGAGCAAGTACGGTATCGGCGTCGACAAGATCGATGTAAAATACCTCACCTCTAAAGGTATCCCCCTACTCTTCACCCCTGGCGTCAATCACACCACCGTCGCCGAACACACCTTCCTTCTCCTCCTCGCCCTCGAGAAGAATTTCTACTTCCACACTGATTCCACGCGCTCAGGCACCTGGAAACGTAAAACCGGTCGCGAGCTCCTCGACAAGACCATCGGTATCATCGGCATGGGCCGTATCGGCAAAGAAGTCGCCATCCGTGCCCGCGCCTTCGGCATGAAGGTCGTTGGCTTCGATCTCTATTGGGACGATAAGTTCGCGGCTCAATACGACGTTCAACGCGCCGCCACCATGGACGACGTTTTTGCAGTCTCTGATTACCTTTCTCTCCACACCAACCTCACGCCCGAAACGCGTGACCTGATCTGCGCCAAGAACATCGCCAAGATGAAGAAAGGCGTACTCATTCTTAACTGTGCCCGTGGTGAAATCGTCCACACCGACGATATCGCCGCCGCTCTTAAGTCCGGCCAAGTGGGCGGTTACGGCACCGACGTGCTCGACGAAGAGCCACCTCGCGCCGACCACCCTCTCACCAAACTTCCTAACTGCGTCGTGACCCCTCACATCGGTTCACGCACCGCCGAAAGCGTTCAACGCCAAGCCGTGGCCGCAGTGACCAACTTAATTAAAGCGATGCACGGCGAAAAGCCACTCGCTCAAATTAACCCCGAAGTCCCCGTCAAGAAAGTCGTCTAACCGACTTCCCCTTGTCCCCTTGTCACCTTGCCAACTAATCCCCTTAACTAAATCCAATGTCCGAAATTTTTCACGTTGTACCAGTTGAAGCCCACGAGGCCCTCGTGAGCGCCGCCTACCGCCATCGCGGTTTCGGTGCCACCGAGTCCGCCCAAGCGGCCAAGATGTCCTCCATGGCGACGCACCACGGCATCCGTACTCACAATGCCATCAAGGCACTGCACCTCGACGAACTCTTCGGCTCCAAAGTCGGTGGCTGCACACCTAACGCAACCGTCGTCAAGAAGCCTTCCCGCTTCGCCGCTGCTGAAGTTTGGGATGCCAAACAGAAACTCGGTCAAGCCGTCGCCGTCGACGCGATCGAAACCTGTATCAAACTCGCCGATCAATACGGCGTAGGCACCGTTTCCGTCGACAACGCTTTCCACTACCTCTGGGGCGGTGGCTACGTCATGGAAGCCGCTAAGCGTGGTTACATCGCTTACACGAATTGCACTGCCACCCTCGCTGAAGTTGTTCCTTTCCAAGGTAAATACCCAACCCTTGGAACTAACCCTCACTCATGGGGCTTCCCCACCACCGACGCTCTAGGTTTCCCCATCGTTATCGACTGGGCAACTTCCGTGATCGCCATGGGCCGCGTGCAACAACTCAAGCGCGAAGGTAAACAACTTCCTCCCGATGCTGCCGTGGATAAAGATGGTAAAGTCACCATCGACCCTGCTGCCGCTGTCTCACTCATTCCTTTCGGTGCTCACAAGGGCTACGGTCTCTCCCTTATCAACGAAATCGTTGCGGGTTTCATCGGCGGTTCACTGCCCACCATCCGCAGCCGCACCAAAGTCGCTGGCGAAAAACAAAATTGTGCGTTTTTCTTCCAAGTCATCCACCCCGAAGCGATCAGCAGCGGTGTGTTTGCCCAAGGTCGTAACCAATCACAAAACGTTAAAGCCGTACTGGCCGACATCCTCGGTCACGGTAACGAGAAGTGCATGCTCCCCGGTCAAATGGAAGCAAGCTTCGCAGCCCGCAGTCAAAAAGCCGGCGGCCTCCTCTTCTCCAAGGCCGAAGTCGAAGCGCTCAATGAAATCGCCCACGAGTGCGGCCTCAAGGCGTTCGACGTTAACAGCCTCCCAACGGCTTAATTAAAATATAAAACAAATTCTACCTACACCTATGGCACTCACCATCAAAGCAGCAAAGGATTGTACCTTTGACCAAGTTTCACTCGGCGAAGTCATGCTTCGTCTCGACCCCGGCGAGGGTCGCGTGCGCACCGCTCGCGAATTCAAAGTCTGGGAAGGCGGCGGCGAATACAACGTCGCTCGCGGTCTCAAGAAATGTTTCAACCTCCGCACTTCCGTGGTCACCGCTTTCGTCGATAACGAAGTGGGTCACCTCGTCGAAGACTTCATCATGCAAGGCGGCGTCAACACCGACTTCATCAAGTGGCGCGAAGACGACGGCATCGGACGCACCGTACGCAATGGTCTCAATTTCACCGAGCGTGGTTTCGGTATCCGTGGCGCCGTCGGCGTACCCGATCGTGGCAACACCGCCGCGAGCCAATTAAAGCCTGGCGATATCGATTGGGAACACCTCTTCGGTAAACTCGGCGTTCGCTGGTTCCACACGGGTGGTATCTTCGCCGCCCTTTCCGAATCCACCGCCCAAGTCACCATCGAGGCAGTCAAAGCTGCCAAGAAACACGGCACCATCGTCTCTTACGATTTAAACTACCGTCCTTCCCTCTGGAAGACCATCGGTGGATTGAAGAAAGCCCAAGAAGTGAACCGCGAAATCGCTAAGTACGTCGACGTCATGATCGGCAACGAAGAAGATTTCACCGCTTCCCTCGGCTTCGAAGTCGAAGGCGCCGACCACAGCCTCAAACACATCGAAACCGATGCGTTTAAGAAGATGATCGAAAAGGCCGTTAAAGATTTCCCGAACTTCAAAGTTGCCGCCACCACCCTGCGCCGCGTGATCACCGCGACGAAGAATGACTGGAGCGCCATCTGCTGGCACGACGGTAAATTCTACGACTCCATTAAATTCCCTGAACTCGAAATCCTCGATCGCGTCGGCGGCGGCGACAGCTTCGCTAGCGGCTTGGTCTTCGGCTTCCTCGAATACAATGACGCCCAAAAGGCCGTCAACTACGGTGCAGCCCACGGCGCACTCGCTTCGACTACTCCTGGCGACACCTCCATGGTGACTCGTAAAGAAGTTGAGAAGCAGCTCTCCGGTGGCGGCGCCCGCGTCGTTCGCTAAAGCTTATTCCATTACCTCAAAAGGGCAGCCACACGGCTGCCCTTTTTGTTAATCGGGTATCAGGTGCCGGATGCCAGGTCTCGGGAGAAATTCAGGTATCAGCTATCAGGCATCGGGAAATAAATCCTGAGACCCGATACCTGTAACCTGATACCCGGCTCCCGAAACTCTCCTGACACCTGACACCCGACACCTGGCACCTGGCGCCCGTTTAATTCCCTTGCCAACCTGCCAACCTGCCAACGCGCCCCCTAATCATCCCCTTGCCAACCTACCCACTCGCCCCCTAATTTCTCCCCCTTGCCAACGTGCCAACTTGCCCACTCGCCCCCTAACCTAAAATGTCCTCCTCCCTCGATCTCTTCTCACTCAAAGGCCGCACCGCCGTCATCATCGGTGGCACCGGTGAACTCTGCGGCGCCATGGCCGAGGGTTTCGCCTCCGCTGGCGCGCATGTGATTTTAGTCGGACGTGACCCCGCGAAGGCCGACGCCCGCCTCGCCAAAATCAAAGCGGCTGGCGGCAAAGGTGAATTCCTCTCCTGCGAAGCAACCAACAAGGCCGACCTCATCACGCTGCGTGATAAAATTTTAGCCCAACACGGAAAAATCGACGTCCTCGTCAACGGCGCCGGCGTCAACTCTGCGACTCCTTTCTTCGAAATCGCTGAAAGCGAACTCGATCGCATCATCTCCGTAAACATCAAGAGCGTCGTCCTGGGCTGCCAAGTTTTCGGTGAAGCGATGGTCAAAGC
>CANGNX010000073.1 GCA_947455415.1 Opitutia bacterium
CGAAAACAATTACCACACAACATTCCAGGATGGGTTAATAAAAATGACTATTGGCTAATTACCATCTGCTGTTCGCCGCGTAATGTTAATCAACTCGCCGTAACAAATGTAAGTAAAACAATCTCTGAAGCTTTTCAGTACTATCAAGAAAAGAACCAATGGAACTACCTGATTTGGACAGCGATGCCAGACCACCTGCATTTTATTGCGAGATTCAGTCACCAATACGGAATGCAAAAAACCATTGCTAATTTTAAACACTATATTGCCACGAAACATAAGATTACCTGGCAAAACGACTTCTTCGATCATCGCTTACGCTCTAGTAAAGAATGCAGCGAAAAATTTATCTACGTTCATCTTAATCCCGTTAGGGCAAAATTAGTAAGTGACCCCGACGACTGGCCCCATCGCGGGTAATTCGGTCTTGGGTAGGGACGTCGCTCCGCCGGCGTCCGCTGCATTTGTCTTGGGTAGGGACGTCGCTCCGTCGGCGTCCGCTGTATCTTGTGCCTCGTTTCCTTCGGTTCGCGCGGAGCGCGAACCCTACCTGATCTACCCAATCCGTGCCCACTCGCCCCCTACCTTCTCCACCATCTGCCCCGCGCCCATCCCATTCTGCTCCCGCAACGTCTTCACATCCGTGGCGTGGCCGACAAACGCATCGGGCCAGCCGAGACGCACGACCTTCGCCGTCGATCCAGCATCACTCAATGCTTCCAACACGGCCGTACCAAAACCACCGGTCACGACCGCATCTTCCATCGTCACAAATAATTTCGCCGTCGCCGCCTGCTCGCGCAGCAAATTCACATCAATAGGCTTCGCAAAGCGCGCGTTCACGACGCCTACCGAAACTCCGGTCGACTTCGCCAAGGCATCGGCCAAAGCCAACGCATCTGGCACCATCGTACCGAGCGCCCAAATCTGGATTTCACTTCCCGCGCGCAACACCTCGGCTTCACCGACGGTTAATAATTTCGGCTTATCCTTAATAGCAACACCCGCCGCTGCACCACGGGGGAAACGAATAAACATCGGCATCGTCGACCGCAACGAGGTGTGCAACATGTCCGATAATTCATCCTCATCCTTCGGCTGCATCACAACGACACCCGGCACGCAGCGCAGGTACGCGATATCAAAAAGTCCGTGGTGAGTCGGTCCATCGCTCGGCGAAACGCCCGCACGATCCATACAAATCGTCACCGGCAAACGCTGCAGCGCGATATCGTGAATCACCATATCGTAAGCCCGCTGTAAAAAGGTCGAATAAATCGCACACACGGGACGCAACCCACGCGCCGCCAATCCCGCCGCAAACAATGCCGCATGCTCTTCAGCGATACCGACGTCATGATACTGACCAGGTAACGCGTTTTTCAGCTGACTAAGCCCCGTACCCGAAGGCATCGCCGCGGTGATACCGACGACTTTCGCATCGGCCTTCGCTTCACGCACCAACAATGCACCAAAGACATCTTGCCACGCTTTAGGTGCTCCGGCCTTCGCCACCGCTAAGCTATCACCTGTTTCAGCGTTATAGGCCGACGTGCCATGGAATTTTTCAGGATTCTTAATCGCCGCCGGCAAGCCCCGCCCCTTCTCCGTACGTACGTGTAAAATAATCGGGCCCTTCGCATCGCGACAGAAAGTCAGGTACCGCTCCAACGCATTTAAATCATGTCCATCAATCGGACCAATGTAACGCACGCCGTAGTGTTCAAAAATCGATGAGCTGCGCGTAAACAAATCCTTCACCTCACGCTTAAAGGTACGTCCGAAGTCCAAGGTCTTCCGTCCCCAGTTCGACTTACTCAGGAAATTCTTCAGGCTCTTCTGCGAATTATTGTACGGACGCGAAACAATGAGTTTATTCAAAACCTCTGCCAGCGCGCCGACGTTCTTATCAATCGACCACTCATTATCATTTAAAATCACGACCAGTCGCTTCGTCGAAGCCGCCGCATTATTCAGCGCCTCCATCGTCACACCACACGTCAACGCCGCATCGCCAATCAAAGCCACCACATGGGTGTCTTCGCCCAAGCGATCGCGCGCATTCGCCAAGCCCACGGCCGCCGAAAACGCCGTACCCGCGTGGCCCGCGCCGTACGCGTCATGCAAACTTTCTTCGCGATTCAAAAAGCCGCTCAGGCCACCGGTCTGACGGATGGCCTCAAAGGCCGCGTCATTTCTGCCCGTCAAAATTTTATGTACGTAGCCCTGGTGTGCGACGTCGAAGACGAACTTATCGTCCGGCGTCGAAAACACCCGATGCAACGCAATCGTCAATTCCACCACACCGAGGTTCGGCCCGATGTGCCCGCCATTACGCGAGGTCACCTCAATCAGCCGCTCACGGATTTCCTTCGCCAACTCGGGTAATTGTTCCGGTGCCAGCGCCTTCACATCCGCTGGGCCTTGAATGGTCGGCAAAATCGCCATTAACCTTGTTCGCTCTCGTTGGATTTTTTGCCGAGTTGCTCAATCCGCAATTCCGCCGCCTGTAAATTGGACTGACATGACTTCAAAAGACGCATGCCTTCTTCATACTTGGTCACCAACTCATCGAGCGAGACGGTGCCCGACTCCAATGATTCGACCAACTTCTCGAGCTTAGCCATCTCGACTTCAAAAGTTTCTTTGCTGCCGTTGGCACTGGTTTTTTTGTCGGCGCTCATGGCAAATACATTCACCCGACTTATCCGCCCGCTCAAGCGGATTGTTTAGAATTTTCCGCCCTAATTTATAATCAATCACTGCGTGGGCCGGGTCAGCAATCGCGGCCGAAGCCCAGCCTTCGCCACCGCATCGAGTGCACCCACCGCCGCACCGGTCAGCGATTTCTCATCGGCGACAATCAAGACCTCCGACCCCGGCGTCTGTGCCGCCTTGGCCTGCAGTGCCGCATCCAATCCCTTTCGAGTGATTTCTTTTCCTTCTAAGTAAATTTTGCCCACGCGATCCACGCCAATCACGACAGACGCCGCTGCACCACTCGCACCCCCTGCGTCCGCCGTAGGTGGCACAATATTCAACGTCCGCGCTTCTTCAAAACGTCCTGCCAACAGCAAGAAAAACACCAAGACCACCATCACATCAATGAGGGGCACCACATTGATTTCGTTCCGACGTCGACGGGTGATAATCAAGCTCATCGCTTTTGCCGCTCGAGCAATTCCACGAGTTGATCGACCTGTGAAGAAATTAATTCCAAGCGTCGACCCAGCCAATTAGCCCCGACCACTGCGGGTATTGCGATGCACAGACCAATCATCGTCGTGCTCAACGCCAAGCCCACACCGCGCGTCAGCGTTTGCGAATCAGGCATGCCGTGTTGTGGAAACAATGTCGCTAAACCCGTCACCGTTCCGAGCAGACCGAGCAACGGTGCCACGGCGACGATACTATCGATGAGAAAAAATCCGCGCTGCAGTCGCACGAGCTCGCCACGTGCAAAAGATTTTAAGGCCTCACCTTGCACGCCTTCTTTCCATTTCAAAATAATTCTTCCCGCTAAAGTTTGTGCCGCATCGGAGTTCACTGAAGAAGCCTGCCCCTCGCGCACCGCTTTAGTTAGTGCAGCCGGAATCACGCGACCTACATTCAGGGCGAGCGCCCGCTCCGTGATCAAGTAGACTGCGAGAACCGAACAAAAGCCGAGCGGCCAAAGAAAGATTCCCGCACCTTCAATGAGAGTGTTCACAGCCAAAACGCTGAACGACCCGCCAAACTCGGCAAGCCCACTCTCAAAACGGCCTAAAACTGCATTATATGACTGATTTCATTCATAAATAGCCCTTTTTGCCCATTTTTATGCAAATCTAGTTAAACGCCCGTTTCCCTCAATTCTTTGACATTCGAGGGGGGGTATCATTCATTATTTGGCTACCCCTTTTACCCAGCTGCAATGAGTCATAAGCGTTCCGGATTTTCCCTCGTACTCTCGTTAGC
>CANGNX010000074.1 GCA_947455415.1 Opitutia bacterium
ATTGAGGACAACGCGCTCAACACCTCGAACCTCGACGTCTAATTCCTTACTCACTTCTAAATTTATATCTCAATGTATTCTGAAAACGAAAAACTTACTTCGGCTAATATCTCCGAAATCATGCAAACCGCGTACATCGATTATTCGATGTCCGTTATTGTTTCGCGTGCCTTACCTGATGCGCGTGATGGTTTGAAGCCTGTGCAGCGTCGTATTCTTTACGCAATGTTGCGTGAAGGCCTGGTGTACAATCGCCCCTTCGATAAGTGCGCCGGTGTCGTCGGTGAAGTTCTGAAGAACTATCACCCGCACGGCGATAGCTCGGTGTACGATACTTTGGTCCGTCTGGCTCAAAACTGGGTCATGCGTTATCCGCTCATTGAACCACAGGGTAATTTCGGTTCGGTCGACGGAGATCCACCCGCCGCTTACCGTTATACCGAGTGTCGCTTATCAGAAGTCTCTGCTGAGCTCCTCGGTGATATCGATGAAGACACTGTAGACTTCATTCCTAACTATAAAGAGTCTACCACTGAGCCAACCGTCTTACCTTGTGCACTGCCGCACTTATTAATGAACGGTTCGACGGGTATCGCGGTTGGTATGACGACGAATATTCCTCCGCATAATTTAAATGAACTTATTGAGGCGACCTGTCTGATTATTGATAAGCCCGCAACGACGGTGGATGATTTAGAGAAAATCATCATGGGTCCCGACTTCCCGACGGGCGGCGTGATTAACGGCAAGGAAGGAATCAAACAATACCTCCGCACCGGTCGTGGTATTGTGCGCGTTCGTGGCGTTGCTCATACCGAAGAAATGAAGAACGGTAAGGAGCAAGTGGTTCTGACGGAACTCCCTTATAACACCAATCGTTCAACCTTGGTAAAGCATATCGCCGAGCTCGTCGGAGAAAAAGTCTTGGACGAAGTTTCTGACTTACGTGATGAGTCGGACGAAAATACCCGTATCGTGATTGAGTTAAAACGTAACGAATCACCTAAGGTTGTTATCAATAAGCTCTTCAAGAATACCGCCTTCGAAAGCTCTTTCGGTGTGATTTTATTAGCCCTCGATAAACGTCGCCCGAAGCAAATGAACATCCGCGAGATGCTCGAATGTTTCGTTGAGCACCGTCGCGACGTGGTAACGCGTCGTACTCGTTTCCGCTTACGTAAGGCTGAAGACCGTGCGCACATTTTAGAAGGCTTCAAAATCGCCCTGCGCAATCTTGATGATTTCGTAAAAATTATTCGTGCGGCGACCAATCGTGATGAAGCCCGCGTGAAGTTGATGGCCAAGTATGGTCTCAGCGAACGCCAGGCCGTGGCGATTCTTGACTTACGTCTCTACCAACTCACCGGCTTAGAGCGTGATAAGATTGAAGCCGAGTATCGCGAACTCATGGCCATCGTAGAAGAGTTGCGTTCAATCTTAAGCAGCGAATCCAAATTGCTTTCCTTAATTAAGAAAGAATTACGCGAAGCTGCGAAGAATCACCTGTCGCCTCGTAAGACGAAGGTCATCAATCAAGAAGGAGATTTAGCGTTGGAAGATATGATTGCGAATGAAGGCTGTGTGGTGACCGTATCACACGCAGGATTTATTAAGCGGACGCCTGTTGTTCAATATCGCTTACAAAAACGTGGCGGTAAGGGTACCAAGGGCGCCGAGCTCTCCAAGGCGGCCAGCGATGAAGACTCTGATTTCATTGAGCATTTATTCACTGCGAACACGCATGACCACATCATGTTCTTCATGAATAACGGTCGAGTTTATGTCGAAAGAGTTCACGAAATTGAAGAAGCTGGTCGGGCCACCCGCGGTAAGTCCATTGCTCGTCTGCTTGATTTAAAAGATGACGAGAAATTAGCCGCGATGGTTTGTGTGAATGACTTCGCCGAAGGTAAATTCTTAATCATGTGTACCGCTAACGGCACCATTAAGAAGACCGAGATTTCTAAATACGAAAACTACCGCAAGGGTGGAATCATCGGAATCAATATCGAACACGGTGATCGATTGATCTCCGTGAAGTTAACCAATGGCGATAACGAGGTCGTGATGATTTCCCAATCGGGTATGTCCATTCGCTTCCATGAATCGGATGTTCGTTCGATGGGTCGCGACACCACGGGCGTGATTGGCATGAATCTCGATTCGGGCGACTTAGTGAAGGCCATGGAGATTGTGGATCCAGCTAATACCTTACTCGTTGTGGGTATCGACGGTATCGGAAAACGCACGGCGTTTGATGATCCTGATACCAAGGAGCCGATTTATCGTAAGCAATCTCGCGGTGGTAAGGGTGTGATTGCGATTAAGACCGAAGTCGGCGTGGCGGGCGCGCTGAGCGTTCAGGAAGAAGACGAAGTCATGATGCTGACGAAGGGTGGTCAATCTATCCGTACGAAGGTTAAAGACATTCGTTGCACCGAAGGTCGTAATACCAAGGGCGTACGCGTCATGAGGCTCAAGGACGGAGAAATCCTCACCGGTATCTCCAAGGTTGAGCGTTCGGACGAAGAGGAAGAAAACGCTAAGCCGTCAGCCTAAGCGTCAGTTTAAACTCTCGAACATGGGGCGCGAAAGCGCCCCATTTCTTTTACGCCTTTTCCAGAGTGGCAATACACTCGATGTGGCGCGTTTGCGGGAAGAGGTCGAAAGGTTTGGCCGTGACTACTTTCCAACCACGCGCGCAGAGGTATTTTAAATCGCGTGCTTGGGTGTCGGGTGAACAGCTAATATAAATAATACGACGTGGAGAGAACTTATGCAACTGTTCGAGGAAACTCTCATCACAACCTTTGCGGGGTGGATCCACGATGACGGCAGATTCATTTCCGCGTACGGGAATATTTTTGAAAATCGATTCAGCCGAGCCCGCGATGAAGCGGCAATTGGTTAAACCATTGAGTGTCGCGTTTTCGGCGGCCTTACGGGCAGCATCGGCGCTGACTTCGATACCATTGACGGAGTCGAAACTCTTCGCACCTGAAATTGCGAACAATCCTGAACCGCAATAGGTGTCGACTAAATGTTTCGCACCGGACGCCTTAGCGCTTTCGATGGCGTATTGCACAAAACTTTCGAGCACCGATGGATTATTTTGGAAAAATTCTCCCGCGAGGAATTTTAATTTAATTTTGCCGACTTTTTCGGTGACGACCTGACGAGAATCAGAAACGACGCCTTCTTCGCATTCGCGGAAAAGGAGCGTGGCACCGCGTTCAAACTCACCTGGGGCACGATAAATTTCTTTGCGTGCACGGGCGTAAGCGGCGTTGATGGCGTCGGTCGCTAAAGGACATTTAGGAACATCAATCACGCGACGGGTGGTACCAGCGGCGAGAAAGCCGATTGGGAAATCTTGGCGACGAGGGGTGAGGAAGTGTGGGGTAATTTTTGAACGGTAGCCGTATTGCTTCGGTGAAGGGAAGCACGGTTCGATTTCCATTTTCAGTCCACCCAGGCGCTCATAAACTTCGGCGACTTGTTTGCGCTTCCATTCTAACTGTGCCGGGTAGTTCATATTTTGATACTGGCAGCCACCGCATTCGCCGAAAAGTTCGCAACGCGGTTGGACACGATCCGCTGAGGGTATGATGACGCGAACTAAGTCACCGCGAGAAAAGTTAGCGGCGTTATGCCAAATTCGTACCACCACTTTTTCGCCAGGGAGGGCGCCAGTGACGAAAACGACCCAACCATCGACGCGGCCGAGGCCATCGCCTAAATTTGTGAGTGTCGCGATTTCGACTTCGACCTCTTGGTGGTAAGTG
>CANGNX010000075.1 GCA_947455415.1 Opitutia bacterium
GATGGTGCCGTCTTTGTAAATGGGCCAAGTTACTTCGGGTCCGATGTAAGAGTACGCCACGGTTTGGCAGCCGTGGGCAAGCACACCCGCTTGATTCATTTGCTCCATCCACATTTCCCAATCTTCGCCGCCCATGACTTTCACGGTGTGCGCAATTTCTTCAGCGTTGGCGGTTTCCAGGGTGACTTCGTTCACGACCTTGCGATCGGTGTCGAGATTCTTGGCGTGAAACGGAGCACCGGTGGGTTTAAGGGTCGACTTATAAGTGACGCCATCGGGAGCGGTGCGGCGAGGGGAGGCGAGTGAGTAGACGACGAGATCAACTTTGCCGTTGGGCATTTTACTTTTAATTCCGGCAATGACTTGAGCTTTCATCTCCGCCGAGAAGGCGTCGCCATTAAATGAGATAGCTTTTAAGCCCGCCTTTTTGGCTTCAGCGTGAAAACCTGCGGTGTTGTACCAGCCAGGGCTGCCAGGTTTGTCGCCTTCACCGTTGCGTTCAAAAAATACACCCATGGTAGCAGCACCCGAACCAAAGGCAGCGGCGATGCGCGAAGCCAGGCCGTAGCCGGTGGAGGCACCAATGACTAAGACCGACTTCGGACCGTCTTGCAGAGGTTTGCGTGAGCGTACGTGGGCGATTTGTTCGCGCACATGAGCGGCACAGCCCTCGGGGTGTGAAGTGATACAGATGAATCCACGGACCCGGGGTTTCAGGATTTGCTGAGACATGGGTGCAGGATTGAACCGCTGACGCCTGACTTCAACCCAGTTTTTGTTCCACTTGCTCATTGGCCGTTATTGCCGTTGGGTAAGCCATGTTCAGCGACCGTCTTTCTTTTGCCGACTCCAGTAATGCTCTCAGTAAAGCAAAGGAGAAGCGACGCGTGGCAGGTTTAGCCACTATCGATATGACCGATGCCAATCCTGCTAACGCCGGCTTTGGTTGGTCGGTTGTCGAATTAGGTACGCTGCTTCGCCGAGAGGGAATTCAGCGACAGGACCCCGATGCACGAGGGCTCGCCTCCGCTCGTACTGCTATCGCCGACTACTACACGGCGCGCGGTGTGCGTGTTGCGGCCGAGCGTCTATTTTTATCGGCGAGCACGAGTGAGAGTTACAGCTGGCTCTTTAAACTCCTCTGCAATCCTGGAGACGAAATTTTAGTACCCGAGCCTGCTTATCCATTATTAGAAGTCATCGCCGCATTAGAAGGTGTGACCTTGCGTCCGTATCGCCTGGTGCAGTTGGCGGGCGAATGGGTCATTGACCCCGCGAGCCTCACGGCGAGCCGACAAACACGGGCGATTATCTGTATCAACCCTTCAAACCCAACGGGTGCATTTGTCGGTCGACGCGACCGTGATATTTTACGCGCGTTCGCCTTGAAGAATCACTGCGCGATTATTTGCGACGAAGTCTTTTTAGATTACCCCGCTGAAGGCGTCGCCTCACCTGGAACGTGGGCCAACGAAACGCAGGTCGCACTTTATGTTTTAAGCGGACTCTCCAAAGTCGCCCTTGCGCCACAATTAAAGATTGGTTGGATCGTTGTCGCGGGTCCGACCGATACTGCGGCCGAATCGTGCCGTCGTCTCGAGCACATCGCCGATGCATTTTTGTCGGTCAACACGCCGTCGCAAATTGCTTTGCCTGATTTACTCCGTCGAGCCGAGCCGTTGCGGGTGGCGGTGCGGACACGCGTGGCGCAAAATGAGGCTGCCCTTAAAACCTTCCTGACAACAACCGGTCATCCTTGTCGGGTCTTACCCCGGCCCGCTGGCTGGATGGCGATTCTGGCCCTGCCTCCCGGGGTGGCAGAGGAGCGATTCCTCTTTAATGCCCTCGATGAGGGCGTTTGGGCTCACCCTGGCTACTTTTACGGCATGCCGACCGCTTTACCCTCAGTAATATTGAGTCTTTTGCTTGATCCCCAGGTCTTTGCGCAAGGTTTGGCCAGCCTGGATCGGGCTTTAAAGCGGAGTTAATTGGTCCACTTACCGCTTGCCAATCAGCCTCACCCTCATTTGCTCCGACCTTCCAAAGGAGCACGAACTACCATGTCACGCATCTGCAGCATCACCGGCAAACGCCCCGTCAAGGGCCGCCGCATCATTCACCGCGGTCAATCCAAGAAGAGCGGTGGTATCGGCTTCCAGCTCGTCAAACAGACCAAGCGCGTTTTCCGTCCTAACGTTCAACGCATCCGCGTCCTCCAGCCTAACGGTTCGATCAAGCGCCAATGGGTTTCTGTTAAGGCCATCAAGGCAGGTCTCGTGACCAAGGCCTAAGTTTAGTTTATAAACTTAATAAAAAAGCCCGCTCGATAGCGGGCTTTTTTGTTGGGTGATGCTTCCGACTCTAGCCGCGAAAATTTTGCCAGAGCACGGCTGCCCAGGTAACGGTTGCGATTAGAATCGTTAAGAACACTGCGGCGCTGCCCATGTCTTTGGCGCGTTTAGCGAGTGGGTGGCGGTCCAAGGAGATGTGATCGGTGTTGGCTTCGATGGCAGAGTTGATGAGCTCGACGATTAAGATCAACTGGAGGACAGAAAAGAGGAGGGCACGTTCAACGGCAGAAACGGGAATAAACCAGGCGGCGATGGAAAGCGGGATGACCACCATGAGCTCCTGCTTAAAAGCTTCTTCGAACTGTGCGGCTGCCTTTAGCCCGTCCCAAGTGTACTTCAGGGCGTTGACGAGGCGACTAAGGCCACCCTTCGATTTCATCGTTTCGCCGTAGTTTTTGGGGTCTTGCATGGGGATAAGGCACAATAAATAGGCGATTTAATCGAGGACAAAAGGATTTTTAGCCCCGTGAAAACGCTTGCCAGAGGGGGGTGCTGCCCTAGGTTTCGTGGTTCCCTGTAAGGAAAACCACTATGCGCGACGACTATTTGCAAGATGCCCGGAAAATCATTCCTGACGCCAACATTCTCATCAATGTGGTTTCAAAGCGCGTGAAGCAGCTCCGTGCCACCGCCGAGCGCCCTCAAGGCTCTCCTCCTAAGTACAAGCACTTGCTTGGTGGCGACCTCTACGAAACCCTTTCTCCTGAAGACATTGCGCTTCGCGAAATTATCGAAGGTCGCATCTCTTGGTCCTTTGCTGAAGAAGATCAGGCGAAGGCTTAAATTCTTTTCCCGCAGGATTGTTTCGGTCGTTGGCGGGTAGCCCCTACGCACTCCCATGGCCGCACGTAAAGAACACACACTCCCCGAGGTAAATAACCCGAAGGCGGGTCGCGACTACTTCATTGGGCAGACTTATGAGGCGGGTTTAGTTTTGTTGGGAACGGAAGTGAAGTCGCTACGCCTTGGCCGAGCAAACATTGCGGACTCTTTTGTGCGCCTAACGCCGAAGGGCCCGGTTTTATTTCACGCACACATCGCAGAATACGATTTCGGTAATCACAATAATCACGACCCCTATCGGACGCGTCGGCTCTTGCTCAATGCCACCGAGGTGGCACGCATCACCGAAGAAGTGCGTTCGGGTGGTTCAACGATAATCCCGCTTAAAATCTACTTTAAACACGGCCTCGCGAAATGCCTCATCGCCATCGGTAAGGGTAAGAAACAACACGATCGCCGTCAGGATATTAAAGAGCGTGAAGCGAAGCGCGAAATTTCTCGCGCGATGTCCCGCCGCAAGTGAAGCCGCCGCTACAC
>CANGNX010000076.1 GCA_947455415.1 Opitutia bacterium
CGCGTTTGCGATGTTCGGGTACATCAGGCTCAACGTGTACGAGCACAGAAATCACTTCGGGGTGTAATCGTAAAATATCCGACTTCACCTGGCCGGCGATGGCGTGTCCTTCGGCGACGGTGGCCGTTTCGACAACTTGCAAATGGAAATCCACTTCGAATCGATCGCCCAAGCGACGAGCTCGAAATGCGTGAAACCCCTTCGCGCCCGGCACGGCAAGAATGTGTTCGCTGAGGTCGTGGAGCACGGCGGCTTCTGGTGCGGTATCAATGAGGTCCGCGCTCGCCCCCTTGAATAATTTCACGCCTTCAGCACCGAGCCAACCCGCCAAGACCAAGCCCACCACTTTATCGACCATGACCCACTCCGGCTGAGTGTGTGCCACGATTACAGCAATTAAGGCGAGCAACGACGCCACGGCATCGGCACGATGGTCGGCGGCATTAGCCAATAACAATCGTGAGCCCAAACGCTCGGCCTGACGGCGGGCAAATTGATAAAAAGTTTCCTTAAGAATTAAAGCGATACCTGCCACCCAAGCGGCCGCGATTCCTGGCGTTTCAATTTTATCCGCCCGCACCAGACTGGTCAGGGAATGCCAGGCGAGTCCGACACAAAAAATCAGCACCAAGGAAGAAATAAAGAGGGTCGCGAGCGTCGAGAAACGGTGGTGGCCGTAAGGGTGATCGTCGTCTTTTGGCAGGTGCGAAAAGCGGATGCCAATAATAGCGGCGATGTCGCTCGCGATATCAACCAGCGAGTGAATGCCATCGGCGATCAGGGCGTGAGAATTGGCGATCAGGCCGACAATTAACTTCACGGCCGCCAAGACCACATTGACCACCAAACTCAGTGCGACCGTGATACTGCCCTGCTTTTGGAGGTCGGACTTCATCATGGCGCGGTATTGGCTCTAATTAAATCGGCTTCGGCCTGCCAGTTAATTTTGGTCAACTCTGCTGAGTCCACTGCCGACAAACGATTCACGGCTTTCACTAAATCAGGAAGTAATTTCCAATCGGTGGGTTGAGTCGCCTTCTGCCACGCTTTTAAAAAGACGATCGCATACCCTGGTTGATTTGCCAGCGGCACAGCGACGTCGCCCGATGGCAGCACCACCTCGGACGCAGCGTGACCGGACTTAAGTTTTATCGTTAAGCGATCTGCAAATGTAAAAGTGTAAGCCTTAACTGGACCCGGCTCAGCCAACGCGACGCCGGGGGCATAGGTTTCCTCAATCCAGAGTCGATCTTCTGGAAGTTCAGTACCATCGGCCGCGTAATGTCGACGACCACCCGTCACAATCGAACGAACCTTAGAACCGTCAGACAAAGTTATGACCGATTCATATAAAACATAGTGGCCGTAAAAACCCTTTTGCGTGACAGCGAAATCAAACATCATACCAGGAAGATTGAGTTGCTCGCGGATGCGACGCTTCTCATCGCGGGCTGGATTGCTCCGGGTCTGCACCACCCAAAGAATGCCGACGCCGACGAGGGCACCGATTAAAAAGAGAATCCAACGTCGGCGCTGTTCCATGGCCGTATCTTCACCCTCGGACCACGGTCGGCAAGGAGAAGCGTGTGGAATCCTGCCTTTGGCATTGGAAATTTCGTCGAAGCACTCCATCCTGAAACCATGTTGCAGGCCACGGTCGAAACTCGCGTTCGCTTTGCGGAAACCGACGCCATGGGCGTTACCTACCACGGTAATTACCTGCCCTGGTTTGAAATGGCCCGCGTCGCCCTCCTGGATCAAATCGGCTGCCCCTATCGCGAATTAGAAAAGGACGGCTTCTTACTTCCCGTCTTAGAAACCGGACTAACCTATCACCGCCCCTCGCATTTTGACGACCGACTTAAAATCACGGTGACGATTGCGGAAAAGCCCAAGGCCCGCCTGCATTTAACTTATAAAGTCGAACGCGGCACGGAACTAATCGTGGAAGGCTTTACCGTACATGCGTTTGTCAGTCGCGACTTCAAGGCGGTCCGACCGCCCGAAAAAATCGAAGCGGCCTTTAACCGTGCCTTCGCCAAATAATTTATGAAAATCGAGGTCTGGTCCTTAGGACCCTTTGAAACCAATGCCTATCTGCTGACAGCCGATAATGGAAAAGACTGTTGCGTGGTCGATGCCCCACGCGACGCGGCTAAGACATTGTTGCCCGAAATTAAAAAGCGCGGCCTCAAGTTAACGCACCTCTTAATCACACACGGCCACTGGGATCACATGTGCGATGCCCATGCTTTCGCCACCGACGGTGCCCAAGTGCTGGCCCACAAGGACGACCAGCAACTGATTGAAAACATTGAGGCCTATCGTAATCGCTACCAAGCGATAATGCCCTTTTTAACCGAGGCTGATTTCCATTCGGTCAAAGTGAGTCAATGGCTCAATCAAGGTGACACCTTTAAGGCGATTGGACTTAATTTTGAAGTGCGTCATGTCCCAGGACACTGTCCAGGCAGCTTACTCTTTTACAGTGCCGACGAAAAATGCGCCTTCGTGGGCGACGCAATTTTCAAGGGCTCAGTCGGTCGTACCGACTTACCTAATGGCAACTGGAACGAATTATTAAAATCCATTCGCTCCCAAGTTTACACGCTGCCCGATGACACCGTGCTACTTCCCGGTCACGGCGGACAGACCACGGTCGGCGAAGAAAAGAAGTCCAACCCCTACGCTAAACCGTAAGCAGTGGCTGCTCCCTGCCCTTACCTACCTGCAGTTAAGCGAAACCTTTCGTGGCGTGATCTCAATGCGCTACGAGACAATCAAGGCGCAGAGTTATACCAGCTTTGTTTAGAGTACGGACAACAATTATGGCTCGAGCAATTACCCGCTCGCGCACTTTTAGCAGTGGATCGGGCACTGTATTGCGATGTGCCGGCCAAAGCACTGTGCCTGAAACTTAATCCTCTGCCCTTCGCGGCGATTGGTTGGCTTGTCGCTCAGCCCACCACTGAATTCACCGGCAATGCCCGCGTGCATTATCAACACCTAGCAGATCGGGTGAAAGGTGAGCGTGCCGCACAGAAGAAATGGCGGGCGTGGGCGGCCTGGGCGATCGTGTGCCAAGTCCGTCCTGACCTACCTTCCGACCCCAAGCACGAAGTCGTAGAACCCAGCTTGAATGAAATCAAATCGGGCTTAGAAACTCATGGCATCGCAGGTGAAGTCGACGCCTGGCTGCAGGCACATGCCGTACTTACTTCAGGCGCTTAAAGACGAGCGAAGCGTTGTGTCCGCCGAAACCTAAGTTATTCGAAATCGCGACATCCACCTTCATGGTACGAGCCTGGTTAGGCACGTAATCGAGGTCGCAATCGGGATCAGGATTTTCGTAGTTAATCGTCGGCGGTACTTGACCGTGGAAAATGGAGAGAGCGCAAACCGCAGCTTCGACGCCGCCAGCGGCACCGAGCAAGTGACCCGTCATCGACTTGGTCGAAGAGATGGCAATCTTAGGAGCAAGGTCACCGAAGGAGCGCTTAATGGCTAACGATTCACAACGGTCATTGATTGGCGTCGAGGTGCCGTGCGCGTTGATGTAACTGACTTCAGATTTTTGGACACCGGCGTCGGCAAGGGCGCGATCTAAGCAAAGCGCGAGGCCTTTGCCCTCTTGGTCTTGACCCGTGATGTGGTAAGCGTC
>CANGNX010000077.1 GCA_947455415.1 Opitutia bacterium
AGTTTCTTTTGGTCGACGCCAGACGAGGAAGCTTGGGCTTCTTCGGGTAAGTCGTCTAAATGATCTTCGGGTTCGTTAGTGTCAGACATTTCGGTTATGCAAGAGATCCTGCAGCCGAAGAGTCGTTGCGATCGCCGTCATCAACCGAATGTCGATGAACGCTCTGGACTAAGCCAAGGAGCAGGAAGCAGCTGAGCACAAATGACCCCCCGTAACTGAGGAAAGGTAGTGGAACGCCCGTGACGGGCATTAAATCGATATTCATTCCGATGTTAATCACGACGTGCGTGCCAAGAATCACGGCGGCACCAATCGCTAACAGGGAACCAAAGCGATCGACGGTTCTTAAGGCCGTGCGAACGACTCGCCAGAAAAGTAAAGCAAAGCCAGCCACGACCAAGAAGCCGCCCTTAAAACCAATCTCTTCGGCCATGCCGGAAAAAAGAAAATCATTATGGGCCGCAGCTTCGGGCAGGTAGCCGTACCTTGCCTGCGTGCCATTGCCGATACCTTGACCGTTAAAGGCGCCTCGCCCCACCGCAATTTTGGCCTGCTTCACATTCCAGGTCGCACCCAAGCCACGCGGGTCAATTACCGCGGGAGCCACGAAAGACAATAAGCGCTCACGCTGATAGTCCTTCAAGAGCACAAACCAGGCCGTCTCTTCATATTTTCCGCGAATCGCCTTAGCCGGATTTCTTTCTCCTGGATTGGCTTCAGCGTATTCAGAAATTTTGGCGGCATAAGACACCAAATCAATCGTGACAACTGCCCCCAAAACAAGGGCACTCAAACCTGCTACCAAAAAGAACCTGGAACTCAGGCCGGCAACATAAAGTAAGGCAAATGACAGCGGAAGGTAGATGAGGGCAGACCCTAAGTCTGGTTGTATAAAAATCAAGCCAAAGGGCAAAAAAGCGGCCCCTAGAACCTTCAAAACCGTCAACCAAGTTGAGCGCACCGATCCAATCGGATTCAAAGCCAATAAAGCAGCAATAAACACGAGTGCCGAGACTTTCGCAAACTCGGAGGGCTGAATTGAAAACGGTCCAAAATCCATCCAGCGGCGAGCACCATTAATGCTTCGAATGAAACTTCCGACATCCACCTTCAACAACGCACAAATAGAAACAGGTAAGAGCAATAAAATGCCGATGAGGTAAATGCGCCGAGCATGTGCACGCAACTTGCGATAATCCAACGAGGCTACCACCCAATAAGCAATCCAACCAACCACGATAAAGACCATCTGCGAATCGGCGAAGGTCGACTGCCGATACGTCCCCGCAGAGTGAATGGCCACCACACCCAGTGAGCTGAGCAACGCAATGATGATCACCTGCGTCCAATCCGTCCGCCAGGAAAAGTTGGCAAACTTGTCCCACCAGACCGAAGCCTGCGACTCCTCATCTAGGAACAAGTGTGACATTCCTAAAAACAAGCACTTATGCCCTATTGTGCAAGGCGAACCTCCCGAAAGGGCTTGCGGAAAAAGGTGATACCGTAAGGTTTGTCCACCGGGCATCACTCGCCCAACCACAACCATGGCCGTGGCCGCTGACCAAAGTATTCTTGCCGCTGTTGCGTTCTCCTCCGGAGCCATCGTTGCCTACGTGCTCGCCAAGTGGCGTGAGTCGACCCTCGGTGCCCTCCGCGAAACCCGTTTGAAAAATGAAGTCGAATTGGCACGTCGGGAGGCCTCGGTCGAAGCTTCCGAATTACAAGCGCAAGCGGAAGAGTCCCATCGACAGGCTAACCGCCTACTGACCACCGCTAAGATTGAAGCCGAAATCGCCAACGAACTCAAAGTCGCCAACGAACGTCAGCGCGAATACCTGCAGCGCCAAGCCCTTCAACTTTCGGGATTATCACCCGAACAAGCCAAGCGCGCCGCTCTCGAGTCATTACAAAATGATTACGAACTCGAAGCACGCCAACTCAGGCACGACAAATTAGACCGCACCGAACAAGAAGTTGCCGACGAGGCCCGTCGTATCTTGCTAACCTCGATGCAACGACTCGCCACGCAAACCACGTGTGAGGCAACTTCGGTCACCGTTGCCATTCCAAGCGAAGACATGAAGGGTCGCTTAATCGGTCGCGAAGGTCGCAACATTCGCACCTTTGAACAAAGCACAGGCGCCACCCTGTTAATTGACGAAACCCCAGGCATGGTGCTCATTTCCTGCTTCGATCCCGTGCGTCGCGAAGTGGCGAGAATCGCCCTGGAGCGCTTGGTCAAAGATGGGCGTATTACCCCGACTTTAATTGAGGAACTCGTGCGTACCTCGGCCGATGAAATCGTGCGCCAAACGCAACGTCTCGGACACGATGCCGTGCGCGAACTAGGTCTGCCACCGATGGACATTCGCGTCGAAGAATTACTCGGACGTTTGCACTTCCGCCTCTCGGCCAATCAAAACACCCTCGCACATTCCATCGAAGTCGCGCAAGTCTGCGCCCTGCTCGCCGCCGAAATCGGCATCGACCCATTACCTGCTAAGCGTGCCGGATTATTGCACGACTTAGGTAAAGCGATGGAAGCAGAAGTGAGTACCAGCCACGCCCTCGCTGGCGCCAATCTCTTACGTCGACTCGGTGAAGACACTCGCGTGGTGAATGCGGTCGCCGCTCACCACCGCGAAGTCGAAGCGGAAAGTTTGTATGCCCCTCTCGTGATGATCGCCGATTCCATTTCGGGCTCACGTCCCGGCGCACGCACTTCCACCGTCGAGAGCTACGCCCAACGCGTTAAAAATCTTGAAGAGCTCGCCCTCAAATTCGCAGGCGTTCGCGAAGCCTATGCCTTCCAGTCGGGTCGCGAACTGCGCGTGATTGTCGATCCCGGCACCATCGATGATTTTGGCGCCACCGAATTACTCCGCCGCCTCCGCACTGCGATTGAGGAAACCCTCTCCTATCAAGGTACCGTCAAAATCGTCCTGATCCGCGAACAACGCTTTACCGACGAGGCCCGCTAAGGACTGCGAGAGGAATTTCAGCTATTTAAGAGGTTTTGTGAACATATTTTCACCTTTTTGACCATTCGGGGACTTTCTTATTGTTAATTAAGAAGGAGGGATTTATTCACAATGGTTCTAAGACCCTAAGTCTTAGTCCATTCGCCTCCTCTATAACTTAATTAAGATAGAAGCAGGAGTCCGAAATCAGCCCAGAACTCCACAACGGAGCCAACAGGCTATAACCGAGCGGCCAATAATTAGCCGCCACACCCAAGAGAAAAATGAACCAAGAAGAAAACAATGGGCAGGAGCCAGCCTCCTCCCCTAATGCCGCTACACCAGCGGCCCAAAACCCAGTCAGTACACCTGCACCTCGCATCACCGAAGCAAAGTTGGAATCCGCCCACGCGGCCCTACCTCCCCTGTCAGTGATTGGTGCATCCGCCGAACCCGCCGCAAAACCAGGAACGATCGCCACCCCAAAGCAATTTGGTCGTCGCGGCGTACCTGCCAATGTTGCACCTGCCGGCAAAACCGAAAACGCACGTCCATCCATCGGCGTCGTTGAAAATCCCGCACTCGCCAAAGAATCCATCTCTGGCGAACTCGCTCACCAACCCGCCGCCGCTCAAGCACCTCGCGCACCCCGTGCC
>CANGNX010000078.1 GCA_947455415.1 Opitutia bacterium
GAGGGATTGATTGCGCTACGCTACAGGGCTTCGCCCCGATCAAAGTTCAGGTGACAAGGGGACAAGGTGACACGTTGGCAAGGGGTAGTGTAAAATATATTAAAAGATGGATGAGCGACTACGTCGCGACTGGATCTCCCCGTGTCCCCATGTCACCTTGCCAACTTGTCCCCTGAATTAAAGTGGCGGAGAGAGAGGGATTCGAACCCCCGGATGCCTTGCGGCACCGCCTGATTTCAAGTCAGGTGCAATCGACCACTCTGCCATCTCTCCGTCCCATTCACAAAGCACACTGGCGGGTTCTGCTCAAGCCGATTCGGTAGATTACCCATGGGTCATCTGTGAGATTTTAGTTTTTTATGAAGGGATTGATAATTGGCGAATGTCCACCTGCACTCGTGTTGAAGAATTAGAGGGTCCTTACGGGCCTTTCGCCATCGGCGAACGTGCCATCCAAAGGCTCTGGGCCTCAGGTGAAGTCCTCGGTCCCATGCTCAGCTCCCAAGGTAAAGAGATTAAAATTATTTCCCCAGGTGATTGGAATCGAGGCGCTGGGCCCGACTTCTTAGGCGCCGAAATTTTAATTAACAACGAACGCCTCCGAGGTGATGTCGAAATCCATTTACGCTGGAGCGATTGGGAAGCGCACGGACATCACCAAGATCCAAACTTCTCCGGCGTCATCCTCCACGCAGTTCTCATTCCCGGAGTAAAACCAGTGACGACAGCCTCCGGACACCAACCCGAGAGTCTCGTCCTCCTACCCTACTTGCCACGCGACCTCGAAGATATTGCCGAAGAAGACGCTCTACTTGAGCTGCGTGGTCGCGCAGGAGAGGTCGCCCGCAAAGTACGCGACGCCGAAAGTAATTTAATTCCTGGATTGCGACATCGAGCGCTCACTCGATTCCAAAATAAAACGAAACATGCCCGGCACCGCCTCAAGGAATTGGGCTTCGAACAAACGTGCCACGAACTGGTCGTGGAATCTCTCGGACTCGGCGGCAACCGCGCTCCGATGTCAGAACTCGCCCACGCCCACTCGCCGGAACAAATGATCCTCCTCGGAATCGATCACCTGTATATGCAGAAGTGTGGACGTTGGAAATTGCGCGGACTGCGCCCCGCGGGTCACCCGTACCGACGTCTGGCGCAATACCTTGAACTGAATCGCCGAAAACCAGAGTGGCGGAATGACATCAAAAAATGGGCCAAGAGTCTGGCCACCCAGTCACTCGCGAGCTCGCGGCGACAACTCATCGACGAAGTATTGGCGAGCGTTTTTCCTGAAGGTCGGGCCGACACCTTATGCATCAATGCCCTATTCCCATTACTTCAAACGGCAGGCTACGCGGTTGATAAATTCTGGTGCGACTGGCCTCCGGGGAATCGACCCGATGACATCCAAGAGGCACGTCAGTCCCTCGGACTCGAAGGACCAACGCGTAATTTTGAAGTTCAAGGAATTCTGGATATTCTCCGCAGAAATATTTCCGAATCACCCAAGCCTTAAGCAATCATCTTACGGATTTTTTCCAGCGACACCGCCAAGCGATCCACTTCTTCCATGGTATTGTAAAACGCAAACGAAGCGCGTGCCGTGCCAGGAATATCGAGCGCCTTCATCAACGGCATACAGCAATGGTGACCCGTACGAATCGCAATACCGTCCGCATCAAGTAATGTACCGATGTCATGCGGATGACTTCCTTCGATTAAGAAAGATACGATGGCTACTTTCTCAGAGGCTTCACCGACAATTTTTAATCCCTTAATGGCCTTTAATTTCTCGGTAGCCGCCGAAAGTAATTTTTGCTCATGCGCATGAGCTTCTTTTTGCAAAGGCATGAAGTATTGAAGTGCCGCAGCTAAACCAATCGCTCCCGAAATATCAGGCGTACCCGCTTCGAAACGCTCTGGCGCCTCGCGATAAGTGGTGCCAGCGAAATCAACCTTACGAATCATATCTCCACCCGATTGATACGGGGGAAGAGTGTCTAGAAGTTCAGGACGACCCCAAAGCACGCCAATGCCTGTTGGGCCGAGAGTTTTGTGACCCGAGAAGCAATAGAAGTCGCAACCGAGCGACGGAATATCAATTGCGAAATGGGCAGCAGACTGACAGCCATCAATCAGCACAGTCGCTCCCACAGCCTTCGCCATCTTAGTCATCTCCTTCGCAGGATTAATCGAACCTAAAGCATTGGAGACGTGAGTGAATGTCACGAGCTTAGTACGACTTGATAAAAGTTTCTGATACGCTTCGAGATCCACTTCCCCACGTCCGTTTAAGGGTACGACAACTATTTTAGCTCCTGTACGCTCAGCAATAATCTGCCAAGGAACAATGTTCGCATGGTGCTCGAGGGTCGTGAGGAGAATTTCATCGCCCGACTTCAAATGTGTGCGACCCCAAGTTTCGGCGACTAAGTTAATCGCTTCCGTTGCACCGCGTACAAAAATACATCCGCGAGAAACTTTAAGTCCTAAAAACTGGGCTACCGTTTCGCGAGCTTGCTCAAAGGCGACCGTTGCCTGTTCGCTTAATTGGTGTACTCCACGATGCACATTGGCGTTCGAGTGAGAATAGTACTTCGAAATTGTGTCGATGACCACCTGAGGCTTCTGTGAAGTGGCTGCGTTGTCCAAATAGGTCAACGGACGACTATTAATCGTGCGCCCCAGAATTGGGAAGTCTTGACGGACTTTGGTGACATCAAACGCCATGATTTTTTAACGTAAGGGAGTGAGCCAGAGGCGCAACCGCGAAGCGAGTATTTGTTAACTCGCAGGGGTCAAACGCACCGAACGTCGAATATAGGTAGGCACATCAACATCTTCCCCATCTCTAAAGGTTAAAGGCGTATTTCCAAAAACACCCCGTCGAAGTGATTCGGTAGTCGCAAAAACAAACATCGGTTGATTAGCCTCATCCCCTTTAGCACCTTTTTTTGTCTTAGCTGCTGGCTTGGGTACTGGCAGCGATGCACCCAAGACCGCCACTTCAACGCGATCTCCCATTTCGGGATTAACGCACGCACCGAGTAGAGTGGTTTTCTCTCCACCAAATTTTTTGCGAATAATCGAAACGGCTTCGAAGGCATCGGTGGCCGACATGTTTAATCCACCCGTGACCTGCACGAAGAGTGAGCCGACTTTCGTAATTGCGCCAGGTCCGTGCGCTAAACTGGAATCACAAGCCGCCTTCGCCGCAATCAGAGCGGCACCACTACCCTCTCCCACTCCATAACTAAAGAGCGTCGGCGAACCGGGTTTTTCTAAAATAGTTTTCAGTGCAGCGGGATCGACTGGTACTAACGCACCTGGAGTGAACACACTCGCTAAAGCACGAAGCGAACCAGCAATCCATTCATCGGCAGCGGAGAAAGCAGCGGAGAGCGACGCATCAGCGGCGACTTGCAACGCGAGTAAATCATTTTCAACAACGACGAGTCCGTGAGATTTAACCGCTAATTTTTCCAGAGCTTCAGTGGCCTGACGTTTACGTCGCTCGCCTTCATGAGAAAATGGAATCGTCGCAAAAGATAAAACCGTCGCACCCGCATCGAGTGCGATAC
>CANGNX010000079.1 GCA_947455415.1 Opitutia bacterium
CGGCCCAACGCCTCCAATAATCCGAATCAGCAACGCGGCCCAAACAGCCGGAGTCGCGAAGACAAAGGGCCTAAGCGCAACGAACGCATCCGTGCGACGGAAGTGCGAGTGATTTCCCCGAAGGGCGAAATGCTTGGCGTGATGCCCACGACTAAGGCCATCGAGCTCGGTCGCGAATTCGGCGTCGACCTCATTGAAATCGCGGCGAACGCCGTGCCTCCCGTCTGTAAGTTAATGGAGTACGGAAAGTTTTTATACGAAGAAGCCAAGAAGCATAAGCATCAAAAGACCGCGACCAAAGTTAAGGAAATCAAACTCCGTCCGCGCATTGATATTCACGATTTGATGATCAAGGTGCGCCGCGCCGAGAACTTTTTATTCCACGGGCACAAAGTTAAATTGCTCCTGCAATACCGCTACCGCGAATTAGAACACCCCGAAATCGGTATCGACACGATGAATCGTGCCATCACCGAGTTAATGCATATTTCCACGCGTGACAATGAGCCTAAACGCAGCGGTCGAGCCATCGTAGTGGGACTGACCCCCCTTCAAGCCAATCGCCGCAAGCTCATCCATAATGCTGAGCCTTCGGAAGATGACCTCGAGGACGATTCGGCATTAGATAACGGTGAAAACGATCCGGAGTAATTCGGTGCGTCTGCGGGTTCGTCACTTCGTTCTTCTGCTCTGCTTCGCTGGATTGCTTCTGCCGTCTACGTTGCAGGCGGGCAATGATATCGTGTTGAGCGACTCCGTCGCGCAACTCGGCCTCGCGACCCAACCCAACAAAGCCAGCGACTCCGCCGACGCTGAACGCTATGCGGGGAAAAACGGCATCGAATTGGTGGCCGAGAAAAACCGCGACTACCTCTTCGTGGGCGGAGCCAAAGTTTACCTGAGCGGTGGCATCCGTAGCTACCGCGGTAAACTCACTGTTCAGTCCAACGATTATTATAAAGTGCTGCTGCCACTTCTCTGGTGGAGTCAGCCACCCACTAACACGATTCGACGTATCGTTATTGACCCCGGTCACGGCGGCAAAGATCCAGGTAAAGTCTGTTCCCTCAACGGCACATGCGAGAAACAGCTCACTCTCGACACTGCACAGCGCCTCAAGGCGATTCTCGAAAAAAACGGTTATGAAGTTTTACTCACCCGAGAAAAAGATAGCTGGCTTGATTTAGATGACCGCCCCACTTTCGCCGCTCGAGCCAAAGCGGACTTATTTGTCAGCCTACATTATAATTCAGCAGGCGCGAATGACTTTAAAAGTTCGGGCATAGAAACCTACGCCTACACTCCGGTAGGCCAATCATCCACCAACGATGCCAGTCGCAATCGGACACAAAGCTCGGCTCAACCAGGAAATAACTTTGATAACTTTAATCTGGTCTTAGCCTGGAGCGTGCACCGCCGCTTACTAACCAACACGGGAGCCGAAGATCGCGGGGTACGTCGGGCCAAATTCGCCGTATTGCGCACTTTAAACTGTCCAGGAATCTTGGTGGAGGGTGGCTTTGTCAGCAGCCGAACTGAGGGTGCACTCATCTGTGATCCGGCTTACCGACAAAAAATCGCCCAATCGGTCGCTGAAGGTATCATGGACTACCGCCAACGGACCCAAGGGCACCCTTAAGCGCATTTAGCCCTTCCGATTGTTGCCGCATCGGCTAACCTAGAGGGATGCTTAGGCCTGCCCTGTTCATTCTCCTATGCGTCTTCAGCCTAGATGTACGGGCTGAAATCAACCCGCAGAGCACCGTCGTTCTCGCGAATGAGAATGTACCCGACGGCATCCTAATCGCCAAAGCGCTGATGCGCAAACGTGGCATTCCGGAAAAAAACCTCATCAGTCTCCCCATGCCGACCGATGAAGAAATCAGCTGGCAACAATTCAGTGACGACATTCTCAATCCGCTACGTCGTGAATTACTGCAGGCTCATTTCATTGAAGGGCACATCAATTCTGAACCTGATGCCCGGGGTCGCATCGATTTCATCCCGACTGGCGAACCCAAACTCACTTGGTTGATTACCGTTTATGGTGTACCCTTAAAAATTCGTCCGTCGGAAATCAGAAAAAGCACCAGTACGAGTTACGGCGACAAAGCCCATATCAACGACAACGAATTAGAGCTGATTGGCTCAGTGAATTACGGTGACCAATCCTCCGTCGACAGCGAACTCGCTCTGGTGGCACTCGTTAACCTTGATGCCAATGGTGCCCGTAAAAATCCGTGGTTCGGACAGGATACCAAACTCGACGAAGACGACGTCGGTATCGTGCGCACCGCACGTATCGACGGGCCCAGCACCAGCGATGCGTTGCGTGCGATGATGGGTGCCTGGCGGGCCGAAGCCCAAGGCCTTCGCGGACGGAGCTACGTGGATCTCGGCGGCCCCTACGCCGACGGCAACGAGTGGTTTGAACGTGTCGCTGGACTGACTCAAGGCATGGGCTTCCCGACCGATAAAGAAACGAGCAGCAGACTTTTTAATGAGCACGCCCGCTCCGATGCCCCGGCTTTTTATCTGGGCTGGTATAGCCAAATCCCCAACGGACGCTTTGCCCTACCACGTGCCAAATTAGCACCCGGAGCCATCGCCCTTCACTTACACAGTTTCTCCGCCACCTCACTGCGTCGCTCCTCCATCGACTGGGTGCCATGGCTTATTCGTCAAGGCGCCGGCTTCACCTCGGGCAATGTGTATGAGCCCTACCTCGGCTTCACCATGCGTCCTGATTTACTCGTGAAGGGACTCGCCATGCACATGACCACCGGTGAAGCCGCTTGGTACGCCACGCCCGTAGTCAGCTGGCAAGGCACGATATTGGGCGACCCATTTTACCAGCCGTTTAATCACGATATAAAACTGCAACTGCAGGACTTTATCGACAAGCCCGACGAGCTCGGGGTCTACGCTGTATTGCGAGCCAGTCAGTTGATGCTGGTAAGGGATCTCGCTCGGACAGAGGAGCTGCTCCAATCGTCGATGAAGAAAACGCCCACGCTCGTACTCGCTTACGCCATCGCTAAAATCCAAGCCGACCAGGGTAAAAGCTTTGCCTGGGACATTAGCAACCTACCCGACATCGCAACCACGGACGACGGCCTAATCTGGGAAATCGGGCAATTTTTAGCTAAAAATGGCAAAAAAGAGGCCTCTCAGAAAATTTTGCGCAGCCTGCTCCTTCGCCCCGAATGCCAAGACGACCCCGAATTGAAGAAGGTCTTAAGTAATTAATATAAAATCATCTTGCCACTCGGTCAGCGGACAGGTTCTTTCAGCCTCCCTTTGGCCCGCTAGCATGTGTTAGTGGAATCTCCGAAGGTTTCGTTCCTAACTAACAACCAAACCCTGGAAACGTCTCCGGACGACCAGGACAACTAGTCAAAATAAACAAACTATGAGCCTCATGGAAAAACTGCTCGCCGATTCTAATTTCGGTGCGCTCAAATCACACACCG
>CANGNX010000080.1 GCA_947455415.1 Opitutia bacterium
AAGAATAACCAATTACGCCCTTTCGCTCCACGAGTCGCACGGTCCATCACGAAACTGCGGAAAGGCGCCACGCCCGTGCCAGGTCCAACCATGATAACGGGGACGTTGTCATCGGCTGGCAGGCCAAAGTGAGAATGCGCCACAAAGACGGGCACCTCAGGGGTATTTAAATGGGCACGGTCGGCGAGAAAGCTGGAACACACGCCCTCACGTTTACGTCCATTGGTTTCATAACGCACCACGGCAACCGTCAGGTGAATTTCGTTCGGATACTTAGACGGTGCCGACGAAATCGAATATAAACGAGGCATCAACTTACGTTGTAGCTCGACGAGTTCTTGGGCGGTGATTTTTGCCGAGGGAAATTCAATGAATAAATCGAGGTACTCGCGTTGCTCGATCCAGGCTTTCTTTTTCTCGGCATCGGGCTCAGCAATCAATGCCGCCAGCTGAGCCTTCTCACCAGCGTCGTTGGCACGGTCATGCAACAATTGCACAAACTTGTAGGTGGGCCCATTCAAGGAGAGTCGCTTCGTGAGTGCTTCGCGCAAGGTGATAGCTGAAGCGTCCTTTGGAATCGTCACGCTTTCATCACCCGTAAAACCGGCAGCCTTCAGCAAGGCTTGTACCGCTTGTGAATTATTGGTCGGAAAAACACCGAGCGAGTCGCCACACTTGTAAGTCAGTCCGCTGCCCTCGAGTGACACCGAGAAATGCTGGGTGTCCTTTTGACTGGCCGACGAACTCAGGCGACGGCGATCCACCAGGCAGGCGGCGAAGGGATTATTCTTATCGAAATTCGACATAAAATAAAAGTGAGACTATGAAGGTATTTACTGTGGCAAGACCGATTTAGTTAAGGGCCTCAGTTAATAAAAATATCGTCTATTTCCTTGCGCGAAAGCGGGCGGCAATCGCCGACGGGCATTTTACGCAGCACAAGGCTCCCAATTTGGAAGCGACGGAGAATTTTAACGTGGAAGCCAAAGATTTCGAAGAGGCGACGAATCTCACGTTTACGCCCTTGATCTAGGTGCACTTCTAATTGCAACGGGCTATCAGGATTACGGATGACTTTCTTGAAGCGCAGACGCTCCCCTTCTTCCATGGCACCTTTGAGCAACTTAGGGGTGAGCTTCGGATCGTAGTCGCGATTGAGGTGAACTTCGTAGCGCTTAATCACACCACCCGAGGGGTGCATGACTTTATTAGCCAGTGCCCCATCGTTCGTTAACAGCAGAAGTCCTTCTGAATCTTTATCTAAGCGACCCACGCAGAACAGTCGGATAGTTTTATACTCGGGCGGCACCATCTCGAAGACCGTGTGCCCACCGTGCGAGTCATCATTGGTACACAGAAAGCCGCGGGGCTTATTCATCATTAATACGACATTACGGGTGACGGGCTTAATTTCCTTCCCGCGGCAGCGCACAACATCGACCGCGGGGTCGACCGGCTGACCGACCGCAGCGATTTTGCCGTTAATCAGCACCCCGCCCTCAGCGACCAGTCTCTCTGCGTCGCGACGGGAGCACACCCCCGCCTGAGCCAGGAACTTGTGAATACGCATGGTGCTACTTTCGGACACCCCATAGCCCTAAAGGCATCCTAGGCTCGAGGGCGAGACAATCAGTACGGCTTTAAATAACTTATCTCGCCCTGCCCTACCTCCTTGTTCTACTTAATGTCCATGCGACTCATCGACGGTAATGCCATCGCTCAAGAAGTTCTCGCCGAAGTAAAGGCTCGTGTGGCCAAACTCGGTGCGACGGTGCCACACGTAGCCTTTGTGCGCGTGGGAGAAGATCCAGCCTCCGTCTCCTACGTCACCAAAAAGCAGAAGACCGCGGACGAAGTAGGCATGAAGGCGAGCCTTAAGGTTTTTCCCGAGACCGTCACCAAAGCGGAACTCTTTGCTCACCTTGACGCACTTAATGCCGACTCCTCAGTGCATGGCATTTTAATTCAAGCGCCTTTGCCCAAGCACTTACCAGAGACCGAGGTGTTTAATCGGGTTTCACCCAATAAAGACGTCGATGGCTTTGGCACCCAGAGCATCGGTCGCCTCGTGCAAGAAGTCCCTGGTGCCTTTGCCGCCTGTACGCCTGCGGGTGTGATCGAGTTGCTCCGTCGTTCGGGTGTCGTCACTGCCGGCAAGCACGCCGTCGTGGTTGGTCGCTCCTTAATTGTCGGTAAACCTGCCGCCATTCTCCTACTCGCTAAAGGTTGCGACTGCACGGTGACGATTGCCCACTCCCGCACGCAAGACCTGCCCAGCATTGTTCGTCAGGCCGACATCGTCATCGCCGCAATCGGTAAACCGAAATTTATTACCGCCGACATGGTTAAACCCGGGGCCGTCGTTATCGACGTCGGTATTAACCGCGTGCCCGATGCCACCAAAAAAACTGGCTACCGCATTGTGGGCGATGTCGACTTCGACAGCGTAGCGCCAAAGTGCGAGGCCATTACACCTGTTCCGGGTGGCGTGGGCCCAATGACCGTGGCGATGTTAATGAAGAACACCCTCGACGCCTGCGAACGCGCTCAAGCCCGTGGTTGAACAAAGTCCGCCGCCGATTCCTTTGCCGCCCGCTGGCTATTTCTGGCGAACGTTAGCGTGCTTAGCGGATATCATTCCCCTACTCTTTCTTGGTGTCATGGTTGCTGGCCTCACTGCCGGTCCCGATGAATTAGCCGCCAAAGCGAAGGTCGCACAATTTGAGCAACGCTTTGTTGCCCAATACACCAAGGCCATCACTCACCCCTCCGAGCGTGAACAAAAAGTGCTGATGGATATGATCCTGAAGCCTGACGAGAAAGACCTCGATGCCGTGAGCACCTGGTACACGCACCAAGGCGAAGTCTGCTTCTTCGTCATGCTGGTAGCCCTCTTTTTACAAGAAGCCCTCTGGTCGGGTCAGACGATCGGTAAGAAAATCTTCAACCTGCGTACGGTCGACTTCTACACGCAAGCACCGCCACGCATCATGTCCTGCGTGCTGCGTTCCGCCTGGAAGTCATCCTTCATCGCCCTGGCGAATCCATTCACCGCACTTCTTGGAATCATCAATTTCCACGTACCCCTCTTCCGCAAGGATCGTCGCGCCTGGCACGACATGTTCACCCGCACCTACGTGGTGGATAATAAAAACCTTAAACAGTAGAGGCCGCTAAAGCCGCCAAACAAAAGACCCCGGTTACCCGGGGTCTTTTTCTTAAGTTTGGTGAAGCGAATTACCCTTCGCCGCCTTCGCTGTCGCCACCGCGTTCGCGGAAGGGACGGCGAGCCGGACGGTCGTCGCGAGGGC
>CANGNX010000081.1 GCA_947455415.1 Opitutia bacterium
CATCCCGCCAGCCAAAAGGTTTACTTTTCAAGGGGTCTTACGACCCCCGAAAGGTGTTACCCATTGTTCACGGACTGTGTATCCTTTTTTCTTTCCCCCTCCGTAGTTGTGGACAGAAATCAAGGTCCCCTATGAGCAAAAAAGTCCTGATTATCGGAGCCGGCGGCGTGGGTAATGTCGTTGCCCACAAATGCGCCATGAACACGGAGGCCTTTAGCGAGGTCATGCTCGCCTCGCGCAATGAAAATAAGTGCAAGGCCATCGCCGCCGACGTGAAGCAGGCGACCGGACGCACCATCAAGACCGCCGCCGTTGACGCTGATGATGTCAAAGCGACCGTCGCCCTCATTAAGTCTTTTGGCGCCGAACTCCTGATCAACGTCGCCCTCCCCTACCAAGACCTACCCTTGATGGATGCCTGCTTACATGCCGGCATTCACTACGTCGACACCGCCAACTACGAACCGCCTCACCTCGCGAAGTTTGAATACTCCTGGCAATGGGCCTACCGCGAGCGTTTCGAAAAAGCTGGGCTGATGGCGCTCCTCGGCTCGGGCTTCGATCCTGGCGTGACCAATGTCTTCTGTGCCTACGCACAAAAGCACCTCTTCGATACCATTGATACAATTGATATCATGGACGCCAACGCCGGTGACCATGGTCACCCGTTCGCCACAAATTTTAATCCTGAAATCAATATTCGCGAAATCACCCAACGCGGTCGCTACTGGGAAAAGGGCGAATGGAAAGAAACCGAGCCGCTCGATCCTAAATTGCGCGTCGATTACAATTATCCCGTGCTCGGCCCTAAGCCTAGCTACCTCCTCTTCCACGAAGAATTAGAATCCCTCGCAAAGAACATCAAGGGCCTGAAGCGCATTCGCTTCTTCATGACCTTCTCGGACAACTACCTTAATCACCTCAAGGTACTTCAGAATGTTGGCATGACCCGTATCGATCCCGTCGAATTCCAAGGCCACTCCATCGTGCCGATTCAATTCTTGAAGGCACTCCTACCCGACCCCGCTTCGCTCGGTCCTCGCACCAAGGGCAAGACCTGCATCGGCTGCGAAATCACGGGCACCAAGAACGGCAAGCCTCGCAAGGTCTTTATTTATAACGTTTGCGATCACCAAGAGTGTTACGCCGAAGTTAAATCTCAGGCTATCAGCTACACCACTGGCGTTCCTGCGGCCATTGGCGGTGCCATGCTGGCCACTGGCAAGTGGCTCAAGCCCGGCGTCTGGAACATGGAAGAGTGCGACCCCGATCCATTTATGGACGAACTCAATAAACGCGGCCTGCCCTGGCAGATTCAAGAGCTGCCCGTTTAATCGAGTCCAAACTCCACCGAAAAGCCCGCCTCACGGCGGGCTTTTCATTTGCACCCTCAGCCGACTCTCGCAATTTCTCTCACGTGTCCGACGCCCTCACCGAAGCATTCGAGAAAATCGACCTCACCAAGGTTCCAAGCCCTTGTCATGTACTCCATCGCGGGCTGCTTGAAAACAACCTGCGTATCCTGCGCTCCGTCATGGACCGCTCGGGAGCCAAAATTATTTTGGCCCTCAAGGGTTTCGCCCAATTCAGCGAAGCAAAGTTAATTAGAAAATACCTAGTCGGCACCACCGCCAGCGGCATCAACGAAGCCCTGCTCGGTCGCGAAGAGTTTGACGGCGAAGTACACGCTTATTCACCCGCCTTTAAGGACGACGAATTCGCGCACCTGCTCCGCGTGGCCGATCACATTTCATTTAATTCACCTTCACAGTGGAAACACCACCGCGCCGCCGCCCAAGCATCAGGCCGCAAAGTTTCCTTCGGCCTGCGCGTTAATCCCGAACACGCCGAAGTAGAAGTCGCCCTTTATAATCCGTGCGCCGCCGGCTCGCGCTTGGGCACGCTGCGTTCCGAAATCAAATCGGCCGCCGACCTCGAGGGGCTCGAAGGACTTCATTTCCACACGATGTGCCAACAAGGTGCCGACGTGCTCGAGCGTACGGTCGCCGCCTTCGAAGCGAAGTTTGGTGAATTCATTCCCAAGATGAAGTGGGTGAATTTCGGCGGTGGACATCATATCACCCGCCCAGGCTACGACCTCGACCTCCTCGTTAAAATCGTCACCCGCTTCCGCGCAAAGTGGGGCGAGCACATTCAAATCTACCTCGAGCCCGGTGAAGCGGTTGGTATCGGCACCGGCGTCCTCGTCGGCACGGTACTCGACATCGTTCGTAACGACATCGACATCGCCATCATCGATGTGTCAGCGACGAACCACATGCCCGACACCTTAGAGATGCCCTACCGGGCCGATATTCTGGGAGCCGACATGCCAGGTAAACTTAAGCACACTTACCGACTGGGCAGCGTCACTTGCCTCGCAGGCGATGTCATCGGCGACTACTCCTTCGCCGAGCCCCTCAAAATCGGCCAGCGCCTGGTCTTCATGGACATGTCGCACTACACCTTTGTTAAAAATACCACTTTCAACGGCATCCCCCTCCCCGCCATTGCGAGTTTTGAGCCAACCTCTGGCCAAATTCAGGTGATAAAGAAGTTCGGGTACGCTGATTACAAGAACCGCCTGTCCTAAGATTGGGTAGGGGCTTGACCCCTTTTTAGCCTTCTGACAAAGTTTTGTGACCCCTAATCGTCATGAAGCCTATTACCATCATTCTAAGCCTCCTAGTTGCCGCCCTCGCCGGCGTTACCGCCGTCAGCCTCGTCACTGAGTTCGAAGCCACCGATGCCAGCGACCGAGTTAAGAAGGAGACTATTGAACAAATCCGCGAAATGAGCGCCAAGGTGGCTGCGGCTGATCGCCGTTCAGCTGAATCGGAGAACAAAGCCAAAGCCGCTACCGAAAAACTCGATGCTTATAAGAACTCCGTAGCCGGCCTCGAAGCCGCCAACGCCGAGATCGCTAAAAACAAAACCAAGATTGCGGAGCTCGAAAAAGCCAAATCCGAATCCGCTGCCCGCATTGCTGAATTGAGCACCGACCTCGCTCGCGCTCGCGATGGCTCCGAACTCCAAGTTCAAACCGAGAAAGCCAATAAACTCGAAGCCGAACTAGAAACCGTTTCTGCTACCGCTCGCGAGGCTACCAAGTCCAACGAAGCCTTACTCGAAGAAAACATTCGCCTCAAAGCGAAGGCCAATCTCTTCGACAATTCTTCGGCCCCCGACCACCGCCCTCTCTAAGTTAAACTTCGAGAGAAACAAAAGCCCGATACCC
>CANGNX010000082.1 GCA_947455415.1 Opitutia bacterium
ACACTTACCTCGATCTCCGATGTGGCGAATGCTGCGGCCAAGAAATTACCCGCCGCCGATGTCGCCGCCTATTGGGTCGACCATCCAATCGCCAAAAGCCTCGCCAACTATTGGGTCGCGCACCCGCTCGCCCGTATTCTCTGCGAGCAGCCTGCCATCTGGGCGGTACCGCTTTCGATTACGCTTATGATTGTGGTATCAAAAGCGACGGCTCGCAGCATTCCAGCCGATGTTCGCATGAAGATGCTCGTCCTCCACGCCCCCGAGGCCCTGGGACTGAAGCAGGAATACATCAAAGAGCACGAAGGCCTCGGCCACTGAGGCTAATAGCCTGCCCCAGGGCCAAAGATAATTGGCCCCTACCCCTCACTTGAAACTTGGAAGTCTCAAGCGGGCGGGCTTTGCTAGGCGTGTGAGCAAACCTAATCGCGAAGAAGAAGCCCCTGGCTACCAATACGTCCAAGCCTTCGCCGTACTCGTCTCAATTATCGCCTGCGTCTGTGCCGCAATCATGACTTATAAAGGCGGTATCGTGTATCTCGGCATCGCCACGGATCCTTACGGACGCGACCTCGTGGTCGGAGCATGGGTTGGAATTCCCACCGCACTCGCCGGAATAGTCAGCGCCTATCTCGGTGGACAGGACCGCAAGTGGGACCTCCTCCGTTATGCTGCAGCGTTGATGATGCTACTCAATTTACTCGTGCCACTGGCCTGGATTATCATGGCCATAATTAATTAAGTAATGTCGAAGCCGCTCATCATCGTCACCCGCGGTAGTCCTCTGGCCTTGCAACAAGCCAAAGATGCGGCGGTGCAATTGGAGACGAAATTAAAAGTCGCGACCGAAATTAAAATCCTCACCACCACCGGCGATCGACAGGCCGCATGGTCACTCGAAAAACAAGGCGGCAAAGGCCTCTTCACTGCTGAACTCGAGCAGGCCCTTCTCCGCGGCGAAGCCGATGTGGCGATTCACAGCGCCAAAGATTTACCCACGGAAATGCCAGCTGGCTTAGCCATCGCCGCTTGCTTAGCACGCCAAGACCCACGCGACGTTTTAGTGCGACGCACGGAATGTAAAATTCCTAAAACCATCGCCACGGGCAGCCCCCGTCGACGAGCCCAGGGCAGTTTAATTTTTCCGAAAGTCGAGTGGACCGAACTGCGCGGCAATGTAGACACTCGTTTAAAGAAAATCGCCCAAGGCGACGCCGAAGCTTCTTATTTAGCAGCCTCTGGACTCAATCGACTCGGGATAAAATCTTGGGATGGACTGAGTTTTGAGCCGGTTGCATTATCACAAATGGTGCCCGCCGCTGGTCAAGGTGCCGTTGCCATTCAATGTCGTTCTGCCGACGTCGCACGCTTCCAATCCGCTGGCTGTTCTCCAACCAGCTTCTCTGTCGCCGTTGAGCGACTCTTCCTCTCCAAACTCGGCGAAGGCTGTCACACCGCCTTTGCCTGCCACCATGCCGACGGGAAAGTGCACCTCTTCCGGGCGGACTTCGGGCGAAAAGACTTTGCTTTCACCGCGACCGATTTGACCTCGGCATCTTCTCAGGCTGATTTTATTCTGACCCAATTAAATTTACGTTAATATGTCCAAACTCCCTTTACGTGATCGCCACATCGTCCTCACCCGCCCCGAAGGCCGTGGGGCCGACTGGAAGGAGCTGCTCCTTGAAGCTGGCGCCTCTGTGGCTGTTCTGCCTCTCATCGAAATTTCTTTTGAACCCGACGCTATTATTCTGACCGAAGTGCTCGATGGTATGGGCGAATACGATTGGCTCGTCTTCACGAGCCCCAATGGCGTGCGCGGATTCTTTGATCGCTTCTTTGAACGCTTCGCCGACATCCGTTCTGTGGGCGGTGTGAAAATTGCGTGCGTCGGCCCCGCGACCGAGAAGGCCGTACGCGCCTATCACCTCGAGCCCGATGTGGTCAGTGAACAAGCGGATGCAGTTTCCTTGGGCCGCAAACTCATGGGTTCACACGACGTTGAGAATCAAAAAATTCTCATGGCGACAGGCAATCTCAGTGCACCCGATTTGGCCTCCATGTTACTCGACCAAGGACTCGCCATTGTCGACGTACTCAAAGTTTATTCGACCGAAGAAAAGCCTGTCACTGAATCACCTGAAGCCGCCGAGTTCCGCAATCGCGGTGCCGATGCCATCGTTTTCGCCAGCCCCTCGGCCGTTGAATCTTTTATGCACCAGGCCGCTTCTCTGCGTCCTGGTGCAGGAGCCCGTCAGCCCAAGGCCATCGCCATCGGACCCACCACTGCGGATGCCATGAAACGTACGGGCATCCCTCTTGCGGCCGTGGCCACCGCACCCACGGCGAAAGCCATTCGCGATGCCGTCATCGCAGCCCTCCAGGAATGATTGGAGGCATCACAGTTAAAGTTTGCGGCATCACGCGCGTGGCGGACGCCGCCTTGGCACTTGATCAAGGCGCTGATTTTATCGGCATTAATTGTTGGGCAGGCTCACAACGTTTTGTCGCGCCAGAGTTACGGGAAAATCTATTAAGGGAAATTCCTCAGCAGAAACGCATCGCCGTCACCGTGAACCCCACCCTCAGTGAAGTGATGAATTTAATTCATGAAGGCTTTGCTGCCGTACAGATTCATTTCGATCCACTGACAAAGGCGTGCGACCTCGCAGCCATCTCCGAAAAAGTGGGGCCGGAGCGACTCTGGCTCGCACCTAAAGTGGCCGATGGTGAAGCCTGGCAGCCCGAGCTACTTAAGCTCGCGAACACTTTTCTACACGACGCTCACGCAAAAGATGCTTTTGGCGGAACGGGTAAAGTTTCCGACTGGAAACGTTTTCAGTCCCTTAAAAACGCCAATCCCTCAAAGAAATGGGTACTAGCTGGGGGTTTAAGCGCCCAAAATGTCGTCGCGGCAGTCGAGGCCGGTGCCAACATTTTAGACCTCAATAGCGGGGTAGAAATCCTTCCTGGACTTAAGTCTGCTGAAAAACTGTCCGATGTTAGGGCTCGATTGCTCAATATTAAGCAATCGTAAGCGGGCTTTGGCACCTGCCAAAGTTGGCACGGGCTGTGCATAAGTAGACTTGCTCAACCGAACACCTAAACTAACCTATAACACTACAACCATGAAGCTCGTCACCGCCATTATCAAACCCTTCAAACTCGAAGAAGTGAAGGATGCCCTCGCCGAAATCGGCATCGAGGGTATGACTGTTACCGAAGTTAAAGG
>CANGNX010000083.1 GCA_947455415.1 Opitutia bacterium
GCCTTTACGAGCGTTGAGCTTGTAAATGCGGGTGAAACCACCGTTGCGGGATAAAAACTGCTTAACGCGATCCTTGAAGAGCAAACCACAAGCGGCCTCGTTGCGGAGACGCGCAAGAGCGAGGCGGTAGTAGTGGAGCTTGACGCTCTTGTCGGCAGATTGCTCAGCCTTCTTAGCGAGCGTGATGAGACGCTCAGCGAAAGGACGAACAGCACGAGCCTTCGACAACGTCGTAGTGATACGTGCGTTGGTGAAAAGTGCAGCGGCAAGATTAGCAACGAGTGAACGACGGTGAGCCGTTTTTACTCCGAGGACATTATGGTGAGAGCGGTGACGCATGGTGGCTGTTTCCGATTAGGAGTTAACGCCCTTGTCGAGTAAGCGCTCATCGATTTTTTGTCCGAGCGAAAGGCCGAGCTGTTCGAGCTTAGCTTTGATTTCGTTCAGGGACTTCTTACCGAAGTTGCGATACTTGAGCATTTCTTGCTCAGACTTCATTGCGAGTTCACCAACGGTGTTGATGTTCGCATTGTTCAAGCAGTTAGCGGCACGAACGGAGAGTTCGATTTCGTTAACTGACATGTTAAGTAATTTGCGGAGACGGTTAGCCTCTTCGCTGACTTCAGATTTGCCGGATTCGAATTCAATCGGATCAGCGGAAACGGTGTCGAAGACAGCGAGGTGGTGACGGAGAATCGCCGAAGCTTCTTTGAGGGCTTCGTCAGGAGTGACGCGGCCATCGGTCGAGATTTCGAGAACGAGCTTATCGTAGTCGGTCATCTGACCCACGCGCGTGCTTTCCACGGCGTATTTTACAACGGTGACAGGAGAGAAGAGTGAATCGACAGGGATAGAGCCAATTGCTTGGTCGGCCTTCTTGTTTTCTTCCGCCGAGGCCCAACTGCGACCAACGCTCACTTCAACTTCCGCGAAGAAGCGACGCTTGCGATCGAGGGTGCAAATTACGGTGTCGGGATTAACCAAAGAAACAGTGGCACCTTTGGTTTCGAAAACGATGTCCGAGGCTTTCACCGCGCCCGTCTTATTGACGTCGATGGTGCCCTTAAAGGACTCACGCTTGTTGGACTCGGTGCGGATGCGAACTTTCTTCAGATTCAAGACCACTTCGGTCACGTCTTCAACGACGCCGTCAATGGGTTGGAATTCGTGTTGCACGCCTTCGATGGTGACCGCGGAAATAGCGGCACCTTCAATGGAGCTGAGCAAGACGCGACGCAACGAGTTGCCGATCGTGTGACCGAAACCGGTCTCGAAAGGCTCGGCGAAGTAACGAGCGAAAGTGGGGGTGGCCGAAGACTCCTCTTTCTTGAGGTGCTTGGGCAGTTCGAATTTTCCTAGGCGCTTAGACATGGCTGGTATGGTTGGGTTTGGGTGGCGGTCGGATTAGCGACTGTAGAATTCAACGATGATCTGAACATTGATATCGCGGGGAAGTTCTTCCTTAGCGGGCTCACGGACCATTTGGCCTTTGAGTGCATCGGGAAGTACGACTAACCAAGCGGGAGCAGCACGACCCTGGCCTTCTTCAATGGCGCGGGTGGCTAATTGCTTCGAGGAGGTGCGATCGCGGATTTCGATTTCGTGACCAGGAGCCACGGTGAAACTAGCGACGTCTACCTTGTGACCGTCAATACGCACGTGACCGTGAGCCACGAGCTGACGAGCAGCGGAGCGGGAGTTGGCGAAACCTAAGCGGTAAATCACATTGTCGAGACGAGTCTCGAGGATGCGCAGGAAGTTATCGCCAGCGACACCACCCATGCGCTTTGCGCGTTCAAAAGAGAGACGGAATTGTTTTTCCGTCATGCCGTACATCATGCGAAGCTTTTGCTTCTCATTGAGACCAACGCCGTATTCGGAAACCTTACGACGGGTCGTCTTGCCGTGAATACCTGGTGGGTATGGGCGACGCTCCTCACCTTTAGAGGTGGGGAAAATATTTTGACCAAAGCGACGGTTGAGCTTGGTAGTGGGTCCAGTGTAACGAGACATTTTTGTGTTTTATTGGTAGAGGTGGCGGATTGGAGAACCCGCCCGGTTTGCCATAGCCGGACGGTGAGACGAAATTTTAAAAATTAAACGCGGCGACGCTTAGGTGGGCGGCAACCGTTGTGAGGAATCGGGGTGGCATCGACGATGGAAGTCACGTTCAGGCCGAGCACTTGCAGGGCACGAATCGCGCTGTCGCGGCCCATACCTGGACCTTTAACGCGGACCGAAACATCTTTCAAGCCGTGTGCCATCGCGAGCTTGGCCGCTTCTTGGCAAACCACTTGAGCAGCGTAAGCCGTGGACTTACGTGAACCGCGGAATTGGTGACGACCAGCGGAGCCCCACGAGATCACATTGCCGTTAGCATCGGTGATGGTGACCTTAGTGTTATTGAAAGTCGCTAAAATGTGGCAGACGCCAACGGTGATGTTCTTCGAGCCTTTGGCACGACGAACTTTGATTTCACCCATTTCTTCGCCGAGGAGTTCCTTGGCGGTGATTTCTTTACGCTCAGGTGCAGCTTCAGGCGCAGCAGTCGCAGCGGCAATTACTTCTGGTGCCACGGCAGGGGCGGCATCAGCGGCAGCAGCTTTGGGCTTGCGTGCCTTAGGAGTCTTGGGGGCTTCTTCGCTCATCGGAAAATTGTAGTCAGAAAAGGATTACTTAGAAGGTGCCGCGGCGACGCCGACGGTCTTACGCTTACCCTTACGAGTACGAGCGTTGGTGCGGGTACGCTGACCGCGAACGGGCAGACCACGGAAGTGACGGAGACCACGGTAACACTTAACAGCCTGGAGGCGCTTTAAGTTCTGCGCGATGTCGCGGCGTAAATCGCCTTCGCACTTGTAACCCATGCGTACGATGTACTCGACGATCTTGTTCAGTTGCTCTTCGGAAAGATTCGAAGCGCGCATGGCGGGATCAAAGCCGAGTGCTTCGCAAATCTCAGTGGCGCGGCGAGGGCCGATGCCATAGATGTAGCGGAGTGAGTACTCTACTTTTTTGTTATTGGGTATATCTACGCCGAGGATTCGAGGCATGGTGTCCGTGCTGTTTGGAAGGTGGGAAAGAGGTCGGAACTTGAGGGTTCTGGGGAGATTGGAAAGCA
>CANGNX010000084.1 GCA_947455415.1 Opitutia bacterium
CCCTGGGTTCCGCCACTAAATAATCTAAAAGCATACAATGGGACAGAAAGTAAATCCAATCGGCTTCCGTTTAGCCGTTCGTCGTAACTGGGAATCTCGCTGGTTCGCTACCAAGCGTGATTTTCCTGCGTTCATTCTCGAGGACTACCGCATTCGCGAGTTCCTCAAGGAAAAGCTCCGCCAAGCTGCGGTGCCACGTATTTTCATTGAGCGTGCGGGCCCCAAGGTGCGCGTACGTATCTGGACTGCACGTCCTGGTGTAGTCATCGGCCGTAAGGGCGATGAACTCAAAAAGCTTCGCGAAGAAATTGCGAAGGTTGCCGGCAAAGCCAAAGTGGATGACGTCATTCTCGAAGTGAACGAAGTGAAGCGCCCTGACTTGGTCGCCCAACTCGTCGCTGAAAACGTCGCGCTCCAACTCGAGCGTCGTATCTCTTTCCGTCGTGCCATGAAGAAAGCGATTCAGTCGACCATGCAAAATGGTGCCGATGGTATTCGTCTTCGTCTTGGTGGTCGTCTCGGTGGTGCTGAAATCGCTCGCGTTGAGTCTGCTCGCGTGGGTCGCGTTCCTCTCCACACCCTCCGTGAAAACATCGACTACGGTTTTGCCGAAGCTCGTACCGTTTACGGTAAACTCGGCATCAAGTGCTGGATCTGCGCTAAGGATTCCGAATTCTAAACCTTCTCAACTTAACTTTTAATCACTCGCTTCCATGGCTAATCTTCAACCCGCCCGCACTAAGTGGCGCAAACACCGCAAAGGTAAAATTCGCGGCAATGCCACGACTTGCAACACCCTCGCTTTTGGCGATTTCGGCATCCAGTCCCTCGACCGTGCTCGTATCCCTGCCAACCAGATTGAGGCTGCTCGTATCGCCATCTCCCGCGCCTTGAAGCGTAAGGGCAAGATGTGGATGCGTATTTTCCCTCACACCCCTGTGACCCGTAAGCCTGCCGAAGTCCGAATGGGCTCGGGTAAGGGTAGCGTGGAGTACTACGTGGCCGCCATTAAGCCTGGAACCATGCTTTTTGAGGTTGCCGGCGTGCCAATCACCGTTGCTCGCGAGGCCATGCGCCTGGCGGACACCAAATTACAAGTTCGCTGCCGCTTCTTGGCCCGCGAAGAACTCGAAAAGTATTGATGCCTACGGCACCTGCCACTCATAACTGACCTCTTTTCTCGATGCGTACCTACCAGAAAGACAAACCCACTCCCGCTGCGGCCCTCCGTCCCCTTGCGGCAGCTGAGCTCCAAAAGCGCGTTCGCGAAGCCCGCGAAGAACTCCTCCAGCTCCGTCTGCGTAAAGCCACCGGTGCCGTCGAGAATTCTGCACGTTTCCGTTTCCTCCGCGCCGACATCGCCCGTTGCTTAACGGTCCTGAAGTCCAAAGCCGCTACTAAATAATCCTTAATCTTTTAAATCTCATGTCCGAATCTCGCTCCAATCGCAAAAACCTCGTCGGTTTTGTGGCTACTCGTTCCGGCGACAAGTCTGTGAAGGTTAATTACCAATACACCGTCTTGCACCCCGTTTACGGCAAGGAAGTTAAGCGCCGTACCGTGCTCCATGCTCACGACGAAAAGAATGAATGCAAAGTCGGCGATAAAGTCGAAATCATGGAAACCCGCCCCCTTTCGAAACTCAAGCGCTGGCGCATCGTCCGCGTGGTTGAGGCTGCTAAAATCGCCGCTCAGTCCGTCGAATAATTTCTAACTAAACTTTTTTTATGATCCAGATGCTTTCCCGGCTCGATGTAGCCGACAATACCGGAGCCCGTCAGGTGCAGATGATTCGCCGCCTCGGCCAAATCACTGACACGGCTGGCATTGGCGACGTTATCATTTGTTCCGTTAAGGACTCGACCCCTGATGCCCAGTGCAAGAAGGGTACGGTCGTCCGTGCTGTTATCGTGCGCACCGTGGCTCCGATTCGTCGTAATGACGGCAGCTACCTCCGTTTTGATACCAACGCAGTTGTTATCCTCGATGACAACGGCAACCCCAAGGGTACCCGTATTTTCGGGCCTGTTGCTCGCGAACTCCGCGGCAAAAACTTCATGAAAATCATTTCCCTCGCTCCCGAGGTTCTCTAATCGCCATGGCTAAAACTGATATCAAAAAAGGCGACGAAGTCGTCGTCATCGCGGGTGCTGAAAAAGGCAAACGCGGCGAAGTCTTGAATTACAATCGTGCGGACGAACGCTTGAGCGTGAAGGGCCTCAACTTGGTGAAGCGCCACTTAAAGCGTACCCAAGAAGGCACCGGTGGTATCACCGAAAAAGAAGCCTTCATGCACCGCTCGAACGTGATGCTCTCCTCCTTGTGGGACGCGCGTCGCGCCAAGAAGCCTGCGGCTAAAAAAGCCAAGGCTGCTAAATAATTATTTCACGAAACCACCCGAGAATTTATACGAAGATGTCTAAGCCTTATTTGAAACAAGTTTACCTCGAGAAGGTCGTGCCTGAGCTCATCAAGAGCCGTGGATACAAAAATATCCACCAAGTGCCCAACCTCTCTAAGATCGTCCTCAACTCCGCCTTCAAGGCTGAAGCTGACAAGGGTCACATGGCTGAAGTCGTGAAAGAAATCACGAAACTTTCCGGCCAGAAGCCCGTCATCACCCGCGCCACCAAGAGCGTCGCTAACTTCAAAGTTCGTCAAGGTATGCCTCTTGGTTGCATGGTGACTTTACGTGGACCACGCATGTGGGAATTCTTGCTCCGCCTTACGGCCGTAGCCTTGCCTATGATTCGCGACTTCCGCGGCACCTCTAACCGTCTCGACGGTCGTGGTAACTACTCCTTGGGCATTTCCGACCACACGATTTTCCCTGAAACTCAAGCCGACGGTTCCCAACGTGCCAACATTGGTATGGACGTTGTTATCGTTACCACCGCGGTGAACGACGACGAAGGTCGCGAACTCCTCCGCCTCCTAGGTATGCCTTTCCGTCGCTCTTCCGCAGCGACCGAAGCTGCCGCCGCCGCCCCCAAAGCCTAACCCTTAATTTACTACACGTATGGCTAAGCAGTCTGTCATCCAACGCTCCCTCAAGCGCGAACGTCTCGTCGCGAAGCACGC
>CANGNX010000085.1 GCA_947455415.1 Opitutia bacterium
CCGAGTCCTGCTTGCGAAGAGATTTTTAGTCCGCACTTCCGAAGTTGACCGGGCTTCAGTCCGACGCCGGTTTTGTTTTCATACTCCGTGAGCATGCGTTCCACGGATTGATTGTAATTCTGGTCGGAAAAGCCTTGGAGTTGTTGTTCAATGAGCAGGAGCTTAGGGTCGGTGGCCGCTGTGAGATTCAGGCACAGACATGCGAAAGTGAGGGATAGAAGGAGGGGCCGTACCATGACTCTATTTTTGCTGAATCGGCCGACTTCGCAAGTGTGCACTTTTGTTTGCGATTAGCCAAACCGCGTCCCATCTTTTCGCTATGTCCGTCCCCGCTCAGTTACCGCAACGCCGCATTCTGGGGCTGATTTTTCTAACGGTGTTGATGGATATCATTGGTTTCAGTGTCATTATCCCGCTCTTTCCGCATTTACTGTCTCACTACATTAGTTCTGAAGGTTCGACCGGAACGTTGATTGGTAGTTTATCGGCGGCGGCCGAATGGCTTGGCGGTGACACGGTTTTTAAGAAGACCGTCCTATTCGGCGGTTTGCTGAGCACGCTCTATTCTTTACTCCAATTTGTTTTCTCTCCGATTTGGGGGGCGCTGTCCGATCGTTTTGGCCGTCGGAATATTTTGACCATCACCTTGGCAGGTAGTGCACTGTCGTACGTGCTCTGGATTTTCGCGGCACAGTTCTGGGTCGTGGTATTGACGCGGATGATTTGCGGGATGATGGCGGGCAACATTGCGGTCGCGAGTGCTGCCGCTGCAGATGTCACGGAAGAAAAAGAGCGCACGAAGGGGATGGCAGTGGTCGGCATTGCCATCGGCATGGGTTTTTTAGTCGGGCCGGTGATTGGAGGATTAACCGCACCACATGAAGTCAATACCGTCGTCGCCGCTTCGCCGTTAGGCTTAAATCCATTTTCACTCCCAGCGGCAGTGTCAGCCTTCATGGCGACCATGAACTTTGTTTTGGTTTGGGCCTTCTTCCCTGAAACCTTACCCCTTAAAAATCGGGCCCACGCGCATACAAAGAAGCCTTCGATTTTTGACTTAGCGACGGTTGGTTCCAGTGAGGTGCGACGGACTTCTTTGGCTAACCTTATTTACCAAGTCGCTTTTACTGGCATGGAGAACACGGTGGTATTTTTGACGCTGGCTTTATTTGCATACAGTCCGCGTGATAATGTCACGCTATTCTTGTTTAACGGTATGTGCTTAATTTTTGCTCAAGGTATGGCTCGTCAAATCGTCAAGGGCATCGGCCAGAAAAAAGTGGCGATGCTAGGCATGCTGTCGGCGATTGTGGCCTTTAGCTTGGTGGCATTGATTCCAGCGCCCACTGATGTCGCCCCACTCGTGCCTTGGGCTAAAGCCGTATTCTACATAGGGATGGGCCTGCTTTCTTTTGCGACGGGCCTCATCTTGCCGAGCGTGTCCTCGCTCGTCTCGCTGTATTCCAGTCCGAGTGAGCAAGGGCGCAACCTAGGTATTTTACGATCCGCTGGGTCGCTGGCCCGCGTGATTGGTCCGCTGACTGCCGCCTTTTTATATTTCAAAACCGGCTCGCACTTCTGGGTCTACGTCTTTGGGGCGTGCTTGATGGTGCCCGCACTTTGGGTGATTCGCAGCTTACCCGAGCCGGTGATTCACCGCGAGAACCACTGAGCCAGCGTGTGGCCACGTCGGATGACGGACATCAGGGCGACGCCGTGACGAAACGCTCCGAGGAAATGCAGTCCGGAATGTTCGCTTTCGAGTTGCTCTAAAAGTTTTTCGCGCACGCTTTGCTGTCCGTCGTACTGCGGAATCGCCTGCGGCCAGCGCTGAATCCATTCTTTCACGGGGGCAGCTTTGATGCCCAAAGTTTCAGATAATTCACGATTAACTGAAATCCGTATTTGCTCATCGCTCTGTGCGGCGAGATCTGGGTGACGGCTTCCGCCGATGAAGTTACAAAGTAACACGTGGTCTTTGGGGGTGCGGTCGCTAAAGACGGAAGAAGGGAAGAGGCAGCCGAGTACTCCTCGGTTTTCGTTATGGGGAACGAGGTAGCCAAAGCCATCGAGCGGGTGTGGAACGTCGCTACGCTTGTAACCGCGTGCTACGACGGTCACGGACGGGACTTTGGATTGGTGCCACGGCTCAAGGCTTTGCTTGATGTTATGGGGTAGTGGTAAGCGGGCCCAATGCCAGTGGGGTGCAGTTATGATAAAGCGAGGGGCGGTCGCTGTGTGCGGCGCCTGAGCTTGATCCGCCCAGCTGACAGTCCAAGTGCCACCTTCTTTTTTAATTTCGGTGATGGCGCAGTTTTTTTCCAGCGCCCCGCGGTCGATTAGCGGCTGTGCCATCGCATCGGCCAGTTGCTGCATGCCGTTTTTGAAACCCACGATACGACGTTCCATTTTAGGACGACGCATTAAACCAAGCAGAATGGAGCGATGGGATTTTTCCAGACCATGTATCGACGGGAAGCAGCTCGCCATGCTTAATTCATTCGGGTTGCCCGCGTAGATGCCTGAAACCACCGGGTCCATGAGTAAGTCGGCAGCCGCTCTCCCAAAGCGACGAGTCATGAAATCTTGAATCGATTCATTGGGCAGATTTTTTCGTGGCTGGAAAATTTCAGAAACCAGTCGAAGTTTTTCGGTGAAGCTGAGGAGGTCGGACTGCAGGAGTGACGCAGGGTGGGCGGTGAGCGTATGTAATTTCCCGCGCGAGAGGATGAAGCGCTTGGCGGATTCGCCTCCGGCGAAATGCATCTCTTTTTTCAGTCCGTAGCCTTTAAGTATTTCTAAATCAGCCGTACCCTCGGTCTGCAAAGTGTTGGGTCCGGTTTCGACGATCCACTCGCCATCGCGAATGGTTCGGATGGAGCCCCCAGCACGGTCAGTGGATTCAAGGACCTTAACTTTCGCACCCACCCGCTGAAGCTCATGGGCAATTGATAGGCCTGCTGGGCCAGCGCCCAGGATGATGGCGTCAAATTGCATGACCCA